>JAQUFI010000015.1 GCA_028684735.1 Bacilli bacterium
AGAAGCAATCAAAAAGGCTGAACAAGCTGCTACAAAAAATGTAGTAAGAGTATCTATCGTTGATGAAAGTACTATCCCACACGAAGCAATTGGTACTAGAGGAGGAAGTAAAGTGTTATTGAAACCTGCTTCTAAAGGTACTGGTATTAAAGCCGGTGGAGCTGTTAGAGCTGTACTTGAATTAGCGGGAATTAAAGATATTTTATCAAAATCACTTGGATCTAGTACGAAACTTAATACCGCAGATGCTACCCTTGAAGCCCTAAAATCGCAAAAAACAGTTAATCAAATTGCTAAATTACGTGGTAAAACAGTAGAGGAGATATTATAATGAAATTAAATAATATTAAACCAAATGATGGTGCTATTAAAACTCCAAAAAGAGTTGGACGTGGTGTTGGTAGTGGATTAGCAAAAACAAGTGGTAAGGGACATAAAGGACAAAATGCAAGAAGTGGTGGCGGAGTTAGACCAGGATTTGAAGGTGGTCAAACCCCATTATTTAGAAGATTACCTAAAAGAGGTTTCTCTAATGCACCTTTTAAAACAAGATATGCTGTTATTAATTTAAGTGATTTAAATAAATTTGAAAGTGACGCTATTGTTACTCCAGAATTATTAAAAGAAATGGGTTTAGTAAAAAATCAATTAGATGGTATTAAAGTATTAGGAAATGGTACTTTAGATAAAAAGTTAGTCGTTAAAGCGCATAAGTTTTCTAGCGTAGCACAAGAACAAATAGAAAAACTAGGTGGAAAAGCTGAGGTGATTTAAAATGTTTGCAATGATTAAGCAAGTATTTAATCCCAAAAATAAGGATTTACAAAAACGTATCTTATTTACCTTATTCGTTTTATTTGTCTTTAAATTAGGAACAACAATTATTGTTCCAGGAATTAATAAGGATGCATTAACTGGTAGTTTAGGCTTTCTTGAATTGTTAAATACAATGGGTGGAGGAGCAATGGAAAGATTTTCTGTTTTTGCTCTTGGAGTTATGCCTTATATTACGGCATCAATTATTATTCAATTGTTACAAATGGATATTATTCCATATTTAGCTGAACTTCGAAATCAAGGTCAAACAGGTAGAAACAAAGTTAATAAGATAACTCGTGTAGTGGGTATTATTATTGCCTTTATTCAAGGTTATTTATTTACTTTTGCTGTTATTCAAGATGGAAAACCATTACAACATATGGAAATAGCTCTTATTTTGACTGCTGGAACAGCTTTCTTATTATGGTTAGGTGATCAAATTACCCAAAAAGGTGTAGGAAATGGTTTATCTTTAATCATTATGGCAGGTATTATTGCATCAATGCCTAAAATGTTTATTGATGCATGGAATGGATTAGTCGAAACAGGAAGTACTCAGGGTACAGCCTTAGGTATTGTAACCTTTGTATTGTTTGTTTTAATATATCTAGCGATTATTTTAGGTATTATTTATGAACAAACAGCTGAAAGAAGAGTACCAATTCAATATGCTAATAAATCATTGAGTAATTATGGTGGAAAACAAAGCTATATTCCATTTAAACTTAATTCAGCGGGGGTTATACCAGTAATCTTTGCGTCAGCACTTATTTCAATTCCTGGTATTATATCAGCAATTGTTAAAAGTGAAAATTTTGATTTATTTGTTAGTAAATGGTTAGCCATGACTTCACCAACAGGTTTAGTTTTATATGTTATCTTAATTTTTGGATTTTGTTATTTTTATACCTTTGTCCAATTAAAGCCTAAGGAAATGGCTGATAATTTAAATAAAAATGGTGGTTATATTCCAGGTATTAGACCAGGAGAGGAAACTGTCGATTATATCAACAAGGTTTTGAGGCGAATTACTTTTGTAGGAGCATTAGCCCTTAGTTTTATCGCTGTTTTACCAATTTTATTTGGATTTTTCTCAAATTTACCAACTAGTGTCACTATTGGTGGTACAGGATTATTAATCGTTGTTGGGGTTGCCTTAGAAACATTTAAACAAGTTGAAAGTCAATTAGTTAGTAGGAGTTATAAAAGGAGAAAAAGATAATGAAGAGTATTATTTTATTAGCTCCGCCAGCTGCAGGTAAAGGAACTCAATCCGCACTAATAAGTGAGAAATATAGAATTCCTCATATTTCAACTGGTGACTTACTAAGAAATGCTGTTCGTGATAATAATCCATCTGCTGAGTTGATTGCTAATTTAATTAACTCAGGATCGATGGTAAATGATGAAATTGTTTTAGCTTTATTAAAGATGAGACTAAATCAAAGTGATTGTGATAACGGATATATCCTTGATGGATTTCCTCGTAATGTTGATCAAGCAATAGCTTATGAAAAAATATTAAAGGATCTCAATAAGGAATTAGGAATTGTTATTTTTCTTGATTTGGATAAAGAACTAGCTCTACAAAGAATTATCGGTAGATTATCGTGTTCTAACTGTGGTCAAGTTTATAATTCAATGTACGAAGAGACAAAACCTAAAGTTGATAATCAGTGTGATAATTGTCAAACTAAGTTATCTCGTCGTGATGATGATAACGAGAAAACATTTAATACTCGTTTTGAAGTCTATCTTGAAAAAACCCAACCATTAATTGATTACTATGAAGAAAAAGGTATCTTATATCGCATTAATAGTGGTATAAGTAAAGATTATACCTTTAATGAAATAGAAAAAATTATAGGGGGGTTGTATGATTAAAATAAAAAGTCCTGAAGAAATTGAAATAATGAAAGTGGCTGGAAAAATTGTTGGTGATACTCATAAGTATCTAATACCCTATATCAAACCAGGTATAACGACAATTGAACTTGATACTTTAGCTCATGATTATATTATTAGTTGTGGAGCTACACCATCTTTTAAAAACTATAATGGTTTTCCAGGTTCAATATGTACATCTATTAATAATGTGGTTGTACATGGTATTCCAGGAACTAAAAAATTAAAGGAAGGGGACATTATTTCAGTTGACATAGGAGCATGTTATAAAGGATATCATGGAGATTCAGCTTGGACTTATCCTGTAGGTAAAATTGATGAAAACAAAAAATATTTAATGGAACATACAGAAAAAGCCTTATTTGAAGGTTTAAGTGTCATTAAAGAAGGAATCCATATAGGTGATATCGGAAATGCCATTGAAAATTATGCTGAAAAGCATCGTTTAGGGGTTGTCAAAGAATTGGTAGGTCATGGGGTTGGTAAGAAACTACATGAAATGCCAGATGTTCCAAACTATGGTAAAAAAGGATCTGGCCCCATCTTAAAAAGTGGAATGGTTATTGCTGTTGAACCGATGTTAAATCTAGGAACAGCTAATGTTTATCTATTAGATGATAACTGGACCATTATTACTGGGGATAATAAGCCATCTGCTCACTTTGAACATACTATTCTAGTGACAAAAGATGGATATAAAATATTAACGAAGAGGTGATATTATGGCTAAAAAAGATACTATTGAGGTCGAGGGTAAGGTAATTGAAATTATGCCAGGCACAATATTTAAAGTAGAATTAGAAAATAAACATACCGTGATTGCCCACGTTTCTGGTAAAATCCGATTAAATTATATTCGCATCTTACCAGGTGATACGGTTACTGTGGAATTATCACCATACGATTTAACACGTGGGCGCATAACCTATAGGAAATAGTAGGAGGAATAAAAATGAAAAGAAGAGCATCAGTTAAAAAAATCTGTGAAAAATGTAAAATTATTAAACGTAATGGAAAAGTCATGGTTATATGTACTAATCCAAAACATAAGCAAGTGCAAGGTTAATAGGAGGTGTTTGAATGGCACGTATAAAAGGTGTAGATGTACCGAATAATAAAAGAATTGAAATAGCATTGACCTATATTTATGGTATTGGTCGAAACTTATCTAATCAAATTTTAAAAGCTGCAAATGTTGATATCAATAAAAAAGCAGGCGATTTGGATGCAGATGAATTAGCTCGTATTCGTGATGAGGTTAATAATCATTTAACTGAAGGAGATTTACGTCGTGAAGTTAATATGAATATTAAAACGAAGATGGAAATCAATTCTTATCAAGGAGTTCGTCACAAAAAGGGTTTGCCGGTAAGAGGTCAAAGAACTAATCGTAATGCTAGAACTCGTAAGGGTAAAGGTAAAACGGTAGCTAATAAGAAAAAATAATAGTAACTAAAATAAAGGAGGTTATCGAAATGGCTTATAAACCAAGAAAGAGAAAAGTTAAAAAGAATATTCCAGAAGGAAAAGCTTTTGTTCATTCAACGTTCAATAATACGATTGTTACCATTTCTGATTTGGATGGGAATGCAATTAGTTGGGCTTCTGCTGGAACGTTAGGTTTTAAAGGTAGTAAAAAGTCAACTCCATTTGCTGCTGGCATGTCTGCCGAAGCAGCAGGAAAAGCAGCCTTTGATATGGGAATGCGAAAAGTTGAAGTTTTTGTAAAAGGATTGGGGTCAGGACGTGAAACAGCTATTCGTTCTTTACAAACAGCTGGTCTTGAAATTACAACAATCACTGATGTAACGCCTATCCCACATAATGGATGTCGTCCACCAAAACGACCACGTAACTAAAAGAAAAGGAGTGTGGAAAAGTGTTAAACTTTGAAAAACCAACATATAAAATAATGGAATATGTTGAAAGCAATAATTATGGTAAATTTGAATTAGAACCTCTAGAAAGAGGATTTGGTACAACCATCGGAAATGCTCTAAGAAGAGTAATGTTATCAAATATGCCAGGGAGTGCTATTGTTGCTGTTAAAATAGACGGTGTTATGCATGAATTTCAAACGATTGAAGGTGCGGTTGAAGATGTAACATCAATTATTTTAAATTTAAAAAGTGTTGTATTAAAGAAAAATGTTGCTGAAGAAAAGATTATCCACTTATCAAGTTCGAAAGAAGGAGTGGTTACGGCTGGAGATATTGAAACTGATTCTGATGTTGAGATTATTAACCCAGATCAAGTTATCGTTACTTTAGCTAAAGGTGGAAAAATCAATATGGAAATGATTGTTGGAAGTGGCCGAGGATATGTTCCAGCACCTGAAAATAAACAACATATTGAAGATAAAAAAATAGGTTATATACCAATTGATGCATTATATTCACCAGTTGAAAGAGTTAATTATGAAGTAGAAAATGCTCGTGTAGGGCATAATGCAAACTATGACAAATTAATTATGAATGTGTATACGAATGGATCAATTAAACCAGAAGAAGCAATGGCTTTAGGTTCAAGAATTTTAATTGAACACTTTGAAATTATAACTAATCTAAGTGAAATGGCTGATACAACAGGTATTATGGCTGCTAAACAAGAAGATAGTAAACAAAAGAAATTAGAAACATCAATTGATGATTTGGATTTTTCAGTTAGAGCATATAACTGCTTAAAAAGAGCTAATATTAATACCTTGGGCGATTTAACAGAGAAAACAGAATTAGAAATGATGAAGATTCGTAATTTAGGTAAAAAATCATTAAAAGAAGTAATTGATAAAATTAATGAATTAGGACTTAAATTCCGCGATGAAGACTAATAGTTAGGAGGAATATTATGGCTTATAGAAAATTAGGAAGAACTAACAAGCATCGTAGAAGTATGCTTGCCAATCTAACTAGAGATTTAATCATGAATGAAAGAATTGAAACAACAGAAACAAGAGCTAAAGAAACTCGTAAATTTGTTGATAAAATGATTTCTTATGGTAAAAGTGGTTCCTTAGTATCTCGCAGGAAAGCATTAGCCTTTTTTGGAAACGATAATGTTGTAGTAAAGAAGGTATTTGATGATTTAGCACAACGTTATGCTAATCGAAATGGTGGATACACTAGAATTTTAAAATTAAATGAACGTCGTGGTGACGATGCTTTAATGGTAATTTTAGAATTAGTAGAAAAGGATGCTGAATAATAAAAATGATGATTGAAAAATCATCTTTTTTATTGAGTAAAGTGTCTACTTTACATAAAAGATTGAAAAAAAACCGCTTTCTAATAATTGATATGATATAATTGAGTTAATAATAGAATTAGGAGTTGTAACATGAACGAAAATAATAATTTAAATAATAATGAAAATGTTCAACCAGTAGGACCAACACCTGCTATAAACTCATTTGAACCACAAAATCCAGTTATTGAACCAACTAACGAAGTGATTCAACCTGTATCTAGTGTTGACCCATTCGGACCACAAAACCCAGTGGTAGAATCAGTTCAAGAAGTGATAGGTTTTGAAGCGGAAATGGTTAATCCCGTTGAACCACAAAATACAGTCATCCAACCAGTAACTGAGGTTGTTCAACCAGTAATGCCAACACCAACAGTGAATCCCGTTGAACCACAAAATCCAGTCATTCAACCAGTAACTGAAGCTGTTCAACCAGTAATGCCAACACCAACAGTGAATCATGTTGAACCACAAAATCCAGTCATTCAACCAGTAACTGAAGTTGTTCAAACAGTAATGCCAACACCAACAGTGAATCCCGTTGAACCACAAAATCCAGTCATTCAACCAGTAGAAAATGTAACACCAGTTGAACCAGCTGTAATTGAACCGGTTATTCCTCAGCCAGTAGAAACACCACCAGTAACTAATCAAAGTAATGAGGCAACCGCAACTAGTAAACCTTATAAAAAAAGTAAAAAGGGATTGATTATCGGAGTATTGTTAGTCTTAATTTTAGTCATGGCAGTAGTTGGAGTATATGTTTTCTTCTCAATGAATAAAAAATCAAGTAATGCATTTATGGTATCACTTAATAATTTGAAAACGGATATGTCAGAAATGGTTGAACCCGTTAGTTTTTTCCCAGAAGATTATGATGATATTTATACCTTAGTTGGGAAAATGAACCTAAAGATCAATCTATCAGAACAAGATGAGTCAGATCTTGGTGGTATAATGGGAATTATCCCATCAGAAGCAATGGATAATATTATATCAACTGTCAATGAAACTGATTTTAATTATACGATTAAAACAGATGTTGATAATAATAAGTTATTATTTCAGTTTAATCCATATTTTAATAATGAAGAATTAATTAATATTAAATTTTATAATAACAATACTAATAATTATTTATTTTTAGGTCATATTTATAATAAATATATCCAATTAGAAGATATGGAAGTTAAAATCTCTGATATTGTTGATCGTAGTATGAAAGCTGAAGAATTGAAAACTCTTTACGATACTATTATTAAAAGTATTAAAGATAACTTAAAAGATGAGTATTTTAAACAAGAAGATGCAACCATTAAAATAGATGATGTAGAAAAAGAGGTGTTAAAAAGCACTTTAATTTTAAATGAAGCAAATTTTCGTGAACTATATTCAAATGTTACTAAAGATTTAGCAAAAAATAAGGAAACAAACAAAATAATTACGAAATATAATCCTGACTTTTTCACTAATAAATTAGAAGAAAATGAAACAATTAGTGAAGATGGCACTATATATTTTTCAACTTATATGAATAAGTTAACAGCAAAACACTACCAATATGAATTAAAAATAACTTCAGAATATGAAGATATAACCATTGATTATATAATTGGTGATGAAACAGAAATGAATGTTACTTCGACAACAAAATACTATGAAGAAGAAACATCAACTTTTAAAGTTCTAATCAATAAAGAAAAAACTAAAACAACTTTTAAAATAAACGATAAGGATAATAAGAATATTATTAATTTAGAATTATCGAAAAATAAAATGGTTTATAATCAAACTTCTAAATATAGTGATCCGGATGCCTTTACGGAAAGTGAAGAAATGAATGTTAATATTAACTTTGCTTATGAATTAAAAGAAACTGAAAGCAAAGATGACTATACGATAATAACAAGTAGTATAGTTCAAGTTACACAAAGTAATAAAAACTTATTAACAGTAAATCTTAATTCTGATAATTTACTTACTAAAAAGGTTACTATTGATGAAGATGTGAGTAATGTTATCCATATTGATAATCTGCAAGAAGAAGACTACAATGAAATGATGAATGAACTATATAATATAGTTATGAAAATAACGGAATAAGAATGAAGCAAGTGTATTAAATACTTGCTTTTTATTGTTTTATTCGAAGAGATATTATATAATTAAATAGAGGGTATGGTGATAAAATGAAAGCTTTAATAACTGGTGCTTCTTCGGGAATTGGAAGAGATATGGCACGAATATTAAGTGAACGAGGTTATGATTTAATCTTAGTCGCTCGTAGAAAGAATCGATTAGAAGAATTAAAAAAAGAATTGAAAACAAATGTTGAAATTATTAATTTAGATCTAGCCAGTACTTTTAATTGTATGAAGTTATATAATAAGGTGAAGAAGCAAGATATCGATATTGTGATTAATAATTCAGGATTTGGTATTTTTGGTGCTTTTAGTGATACTAAACTAGATCCTGATTTAGATATGATTGATTTAAATATTAAAGCAGTTCATAGTCTTACCAAAGTTTTTTTACAAGATTTTAAAGAAAAAAATAAAGGTTATATTTTAAATGTTGCTTCTTCAGCAGCTTTTCAAGGTGGTCCTTTAATGGCTACTTATTATGCTACTAAAAGTTATGTTCTTCGAATTACTGAAGCTATACATGAAGAATTAAGAAGAGAAAATAGTAATGTTTATGTTGGGGTATTGTGTCCAGGACCAGTTAATACAGAGTTTAATGATATTGCGAATGTTAAATTTGGTATTAAGGCAATGGATAGTTATGAGGTTGCTAAGTATGCTTTGGATAAAATGTTTAAAAAGAAATTCATTATTATTCCTGGACTGAAGATGAAATTAACTATTATACTAGGTAATTTCATACCCAGGAAACTAAAATTAAGAATAACTTATAATATTCAAAAAAGAAAAGATTTAAATAATTATTAAAGCTATCTTGGATAGCTTTTTCTTGTATTGGAAGGCCTTATGTATTATAATATATTAGTATGGTGGTGGTTTTGTGGACGATATAATAATTATTAAAGATTTAATCTTTAAATATGATGAAAGATTTATTTTTAATCGTTTTAATTTAAATATACGAAAAGGTTCTTTTACTTCAATCATTGGACCTAATGGTTGTGGAAAGAGTACTTTAGTTAAAATAATATTAGGATTAATTAAAACAGATTCTTATTTAAATATTGATCAATTAATTCTTGGTAACGATAATATTAAAGATATCCGTAAACGAATTGGGGTTGTCTTTGAAAACCCAGACAATCAATTTGTAGCTGAAACAGTTATGGATGATATTGCTTTTTCATTAGAGAATATGAAGTTTAAAAAACAAGATATTAGAGATAGAATTGAAAAATATACGAAATATTTAGGGATTTTTGATTTATTAGAAAGAGAACCACATCGTCTAAGTGGTGGTGAAAAGCAATTGGTAGCTTTAGCTTCAGCTTTAATTATTGAACCTAAGATATTAATCTTAGATGAAGCTTTAACGATGGTTGATACAGAATTAAAAGAAAAGACTTATAAGTTACTGCAAGAACTACATCAAAACCACAATATTACCATTATCAATGTAACTCATGATTTAGAGGATAGTTTATATGGAGAAGATATTGTCGTTATTGATCAAGGTCAAGTTGTCTTAAAGGGACCTAAGGAATTAGTCTTAAAAGAAGAAAAAATATTAAGCAATATTGGACTTGATTTACCATTTATGGCATCACTTTCCTTAAAATTAAAATACTATGATTTAGTAGACGATCTTATTTTAGATATGGATGAGATGGTGGACGTATTATGGAAATAAAATTTGATAGTGTATATTATACATATAATCAAAGAACCCCTTTAAATAAAAAGGTTTTAAACAATCTTAATGTTGAGTTTAAAAAAGATAAAGTAAATGGGATAATTGGTAAAAGTGGAAGTGGAAAGACAACGATGATTGAATTAATTAATGCTTTATTAGTACCGACGAGTGGGAAAGTAAGTATTAATAAGTTTATTAATAAAAATGGTAAGAAAATAAAGGATGTCAACAAATTAAGAAGACAAGTAGGATTAGTTTTTCAGTTTCCTGAAGAACAATTCTTTAATAAAACAGTAAAAAAAGAATTACTATTTGGTATTAAGTATTTAAATTATCAAACGAAGAATAGTGATAAAAGATGTAGTGATGCTTTAAAGATGGTCGGTTTAGATGATAGTTATTTAGATCGTAATCCTTTTACTTTAAGTAGTGGTGAAAAAAGAAAAGTGGCTATTGCTTCTATTTTAATTTTTAATCCTAAAGTAATTATATTGGATGAACCAACGATTGGTTTAGATAGTATTAGCAAAAATAATTTAATTAAATTAATCAAAATGCTTAAAAATAAATATCATAAGACGATTATTATTGTTAGTCATGATGTTGATATGCTGCATCAAATATGTGATTATATCTATGTTATAAATAATGGTGAAGTGGTTATGGAAGGGACTAAATATGAGGTATTTAGTAATCCTGATGAATTAACTAAATATGGGATTAAGTGTCCTAAGATAATGGAATTTTCAAATAAGGTCTTAGCTAAAAAGAATATTAAAATTGGGTATCGTGATGATATAATGGATTTGATAAAGGATGTGTATCGTCATGTTAAATAATATTATGATTGGTAGATATTATCCAGTAAATTCAAAGATTCATGGTATGCATCCATTATCAAAAATCATTTGTACCTTACTTTTTATTACGATGACCTTTATGACTGAATCAATTGAACTTAATTTTTTTCTGGCTGGTATAACTTTCTTAATGATGATTATGTCTCATGTTCCTCTTACTATTTACTTTAAAGCTATCAATAGTTTAAAGGTTTTAATTATCTTTATTGTCATTATTAATCTTATTTTTATGAGTACCTTAGATATTGTTGTTATTATGATTTTAAGATTAATTTTGATTGTTATTTATACTAGCATTTTAACTTTATCGACCCCTCCTAACGAAATTACTTATGGTTTAGAGTTATTGCTTTCACCACTTAAATTAATTGGTGTTCCAGTCAATAAAACAGCTTTATCAATCAGTTTAGCATTAAAGTTTATCCCAACCATCATCGATCAAGGTAATAAAATCTTAAAATCCCAATCTAGTCGGGGTATAGATTATAATAATTCTAAATTTAAGGGCAAGTTTATGGCGGTTAAAGCGATGTTGTTTCCAATGTTTGTCTTAACTTTAAAAAGAGCTGATCAATTAGCGGACATTATGGAAGTAAGGTTATATAATATCAATGATAAACGAACTAATTTTAGAATTAATAAATGGCACTTTTTTGATACTTATTTAGTAATGATACATTTAACATTACTAATATTTATAGTAGTAAGCGAGGTAGTAATATGAGATATTTAATGAGTTTTAGTTATGATGGTTCAAAATATAAGGGATATCAAAAACAACCTAAGGTTAAGACAGTTCAAGGCGAAATTGAGAAAGTTTTAAAAACCATTAATAATAATGAAAAAGTGGATATAACCGCATCTGGTAGAACTGATGCGGGTGTTCATGCTTTAAATCAAAAAGCCCATTTTGAAATGGATATTGATATAACTGTTGAAAAACTAAAACAGTCAATGAATAGTATGTTACCAAAAGATATCTATGTTCGAAAAATTGAAGTTGTAATTGATACTTTTCATGCTCGTTTTAATGCTAAAGCTAAAGAATATATCTATAAAATAAATATGGGTGAATATGATCCAATTGAGAAAGATTATATTTGTCAATATTGTAAGAAATTAGATATTGTCGAAATGGAAAGGGCTCTAAAATACTTAGAAGGGACCCATAATTTTAAATCATTTAGTAAAGCCGATGAAGAAAAAGATGATTTTGAAAGAACAATTGTTCAAACTAATTTAATTAGAGATGTTAAGAATGTTAATAAGTTAACTATTTCTTTTTTGGGAACTGGTTTCTTAAGATATATGGTTCGAAATATTGTTGGTACTTTAATTGAAATTGGTGAAGGAAAAAGAAAAAGTGAAGATATTATCGGGATTATAAATGCAGAAGATCGTCGTAAAGCAGGAATTACTGCAAATCCAGAGGGATTATATTTAAAAGATGTGTTTTATTAAAAATTGACGCATAAAGTATTACAAACTTCTAAAAAAACTAAATAAACATTGACATTTAATAGGGTTTTTAGTAAAATCTATATTGGTACATTTATTAATCCCAATAGTGAATTCTGGGAAAATTCACTAAATATTAGAAAGGGAAAAAAATATGAAAGATTCTTATATGCAAAGAAAAGAAGATGTTGTGCGTAATTGGTATATCGTAGATGCTGACGGTATGACTTTAGGACGTTTAGCAACTAAAGTAGCACATGTTTTAAGAGGTAAACATAAACCAACTTTTACTCCACATATTGATGGAGGAGATTTCGTTATTGTTATTAATGCCTCAAAAATTAATCTTACTGGTGATAAATTAGATAAGAAAATCTACTATAATCATAGTGGATATACTGGTGGATTAAGAGAAAGAACAGCTCGTGTAATGAAAGAAAACTATCCAGTGGAAATGATCGAAAGAGCTATTAAGGGTATGTTACCAAAAGGTAGACTAGGAAGACAAATGTATAAAAAATTATTTGTCTATGCTGATCAAGAACATCCACATCAAGCTCAACAACCAGTTGAGATGAAAGTTAATTAGGAGGTATTAAATGGTAAATAAAAAGATATATACCGGTACTGGCCGTAGAAAATCATCAGTTGCTCAAGTTAAGATGACTTCTGGTAAAGGTAAAATTACTGTTAATGGAAAAGATGTTAGAGACTTCTTCCCATACGAAACAAATGTAATGGATTTAAAACAACCTTTAGTAGCAACTAATACAGAAGAATCATTTGATATTGAAGTTAAAGTAAGTGGTGGTGGATTCACTGGTCAAGCTGGTGCTATTCGTCTAGGGATTACTAGAGCTTTATTAGAATATGATGCTCCTAATGTTGAAAGCGACAATAGTTTTAGAAAAATTCTTAAAGCTAGTGGATTCGTTACTAGAGATGCTAGAACTAAAGAACGTAAGAAACCTGGTCTTAAAGCAGCTCGTAAAGCACCACAATTCTCAAAAAGATAGTATTTTCATTAAAGAGATTATTAAAGGTATAACTTCATTATACCTTTTTATTTTATTGTAATTTAGAGTTAAGTGGGTTATAATTGTATAGATAGTATAAGTTAGTTAAACATAATATAAGGGTGATAAAATGAATAATAAAGTTGTTATTATTGGTTGTGGCAATGTTGGTATGAGTTATGCCTATGCTTTATTAAACCAAAAGACCAATGTTCAAGAGTTAGTATTGATTGATTTAGATGAAAAAAGAATTACTGGTGAAGTAATGGATTTAAATCATTGTTTAGCGTTTGCTCCTTCTAAGATTAATATCAAGGTTGGTAATTATGAAGATTGTAAGGATGCACATATTGTTTGTATTGCAGCTGGAGCTAATCAAAATCCTGGTGAAACCAGAATGGATTTAATCCATAAAAATAGTAAAATTTTTAAAAGTATTATTAGTGAAGTAATGGCTAATGATTTTAAAGGTATCTTCTTAATTGCGACTAATCCTTTAGATGTTATGACGTTTTTAACTTGGAAGTATTCTAACTTACCAACTTCGAAGATTATTGGTACAGGGACTAGTTTAGATACAGCTAGATTACGTTATATGATTGGTGATAAACTGCACATTAATCCAAAAAACATTCATGCTTATGTCATGGGAGAACATGGGGATAGTGAGTTTGTAAATTGGAGTAATGCCAAAGTAGGAATGCAGAGTATTGATGAATATTTAAATGAAGAAGAAAAAAACCAAATATATCTTGATGTTAGAGATGCAGCTTATGATATCATTGAGCGTAAAGGAGCAACCTATTATGGGATTGGGATGTGTCTAGTAAGAATTACGAATGCTATTTTAGGAGATGAAAACACGATTATTACGGTATCTTCTTATGATAAAACAAATGATCTTTTTATAGGAGGTCCTTCAATTATTAATAAAAAAGGAATCAGAGAAAGAATCTATCTTAAATTAAGTGAAAGTGAAACTGAAAAAATGAATCATTCAGTTTCAATTATAAAAAAAGCTATCAATGATTTAGAAGTTTGAGGTGAATTTGATGGGTTTAAAGATAGAATATAGTGGTAAAGTAATCTATGAAGATAATCACTTATTAGTGGTTGTTAAACCAATTAATATGCCTGTTCAAGAGGATGAAAGTAAGGATTTAGATTTTTTGACAACGCTAAAACAATATCTTAAAGATAAGTATCATAAACCTGGTAATGTATATTTAGGTTTAGTCCATCGTCTTGATCGTCCAGTTGGAGGGGTAATGGTATTTGCTAAAACATCAAAATGTGCATCCCGACTAAGTGAACAAATTAGAACCCATCAATTAAAGAAAGAGTATTATGCCGTTACAATGAATAAAGTTCCTAATGAGGGAACTTTCATTGATAAATTACTTAAAAATCGTGATACTAATATTGTAAAGATTGATGATGCTGGTAAAGAAGCAATTTTAAGTTATGAAGCAATTGATTATAAAAATGATATGTCATTAGTTAAAATTGCTTTAAAGACAGGACGATCTCACCAAATAAGAGTTCAATTTGCTAGCCGTAATTATCCTTTATATGGTGATCAAAAATATAATCCTAATAGTCAAGTAAAAGAGCAAATAGCTCTATATGCAACTAGTCTAACCTTTAATCATCCAATTACTAAAGAACCAATGACTTTTAAAACAGATTTACCCAATACTTACCCATGGAATATATTTGAAAAGAAATGATATTTAGTATCATTTTTTTGTTATGCCATATATTTTAATAGGTGATTTAATGTTAAAATATCGTATCATGGTTTTATCTTTATTTATTATTAGTATCTGTGCTTTTGGATTTGTGAAAGCAATTGAAGCTCCTTTAATGGGGAAAGTCATTTATCTTGATCCTGGTCATGGTGGGGTAGACCCAGGAGCTATATATAAAGAAATATATGAATCAAATCTTAATTTAGAAATAAGTAAGAAATTACAATTAGAATTAGAAAAGTTAGGGGCCATCGTCTATTTAACCCGTGAGGGTGACTACGATTTAGCTGTTCCGAATACCATTAATCGCAAACGAAGTGACTTATCAAGAAGAGGTAATCTCATCAATAAATCTAATTGTGATGCCTATTTATCAATTCATTTAAATGCTGAGACTTCTAGTACCTGGCGTGGAGGTCAAGTCTTTTATGATGATGTCAACGAAAAAAATGAGTTATTAGCTACCATTCTTCAACAGTATTTTAAAGAGAATTTGTATTCAAAACGCAAAATAAAAAAAATAGATGAAATGTATTTAAGTAGAAGAGTAAAAGTACCAGGAGTCTTATTAGAAGTAGGCTTTATTACTAATCCTAATGATCGTTATCTACTAAGACAAAGTAGTTATCAAACTAAATTAGCCAAAGTTATATCTAAAGCTCTAATTACTTATTTTAGTCAAATTTAATTATAAAAAAATACCCAATTTTTTTATAATATGTTATAATATTATAGTAGGTGATTTCATGAAGGACAAAGTGTTTCGAAACCTTGATCAACAAGTCGATATCTTAAAATCTAAAGGATTAGTAATAACTGATAATGATCAAACGAAAGAAATTTTGTTTCGTGAAAATTATTTTTTCATTAGTGGTTATCGTCGTTTATTTATGAGATCGAATAAAGACACCAACTTTATTGATGGAACAACTTTTGATGAATTATATGCAACATTTGTTTTTGATCGTAAATTGAGAAATATTTTATTTAAACATATTTTAATGGTTGAAAATAATGTTAAATCAATTATTAGTTATCAATTATCAAGAAAGTACGGATATCGTGATAAGGATTATTTAAATCCTAAAAACTTTACCCAAGATGATATGAAACATCGTCAAATTAAAGATATTATCTCAAAAATGAAAAGACAGATTAGAGTTAATGGTTGTAGACATACCGCAACCATGCATTATTTAAATAACTATGGTTATATTCCGATGTGGGTTTTAGTGAAAATACTATCATTTGGAATTGTTTCAGAATTATTTAGTATACTAAAAGAAGAAGATCAGATTGCTATTTCTGAAGTTTATGATATTGAAGTTGATACCTTAAGTATTTATTTATCGATGTTAGCTAATTATCGTAATTTATGTGCTCATGAAGATATTTTATATGATCATAGAACCCAACGTTCCATACCTAATACGAGATTTCATTATCGATTAGATATTGAGATGACAGATGATGAATATATCTATGGGAAAAATGATTTATATGCAATTATTATTATTATGAAACAAATGCATAATGAAGAAGAATTTAAGGAATTAATCAATGAAATTGGTTATGAAGTGGAAGTCTTAGATGGTAAAGTCGATACTGTACCACTAAATACAATCTTAAATAAGATAGGGTTTCCAGACAATTGGCGTGAAATAGTCAATATAAAATAGGAGGTATATTATGAGAAGTAAAATTATTTATATATTATCAGTTATATTAGCCCTTTTTATAGGGATTAGTGGAACTTTAGTTGTTTTATCAAAGTATCCCATCAATGGAGAAATAATTGAAAAAGAAGTAAAGAATGTAAATGTTACTGAATCAGATACCATAAAAAGTGCAATTGATGAAGTATATGATGCTGTATTATATATTGAATCATATAATAATGATCGTTTATCTAGTACAGGGACAGGCTTTATTTATAAGAAAGATAAAGATAGTGGTTATATTATTACCAATCATCATGTTATAGCTAATGCTAATAAAATTCAAGTAGTTAACACTAGTGGCATAAAAGTTGAAGCTAAATTACTAGGAAGTGATGAATTTGCTGATATTGCTGTTTTATCAATTAAGGCTGAATCAGTTCTTAAAACCGTTAAAATAGGTGATAGTACCGAACTTAATCTAGGAGATACATTGTTTACCGTTGGTTCACCATTAGGTGAATTATATATGGGAACAGTTACCAAAGGAATCTTATCTGGTAAAGATCGTACCGTTGAAGTTGATTTAGCCAATAAAGGTAGTTTTATGATGGAAGTTATTCAAACTGATGCTGCTATTAATCCAGGAAATAGTGGTGGACCATTATGTAATATAAATGGTGAAGTAATTGGAGTTAACTCATTAAAACTAGTTCAAGATGAAATTGAAGGAATGGGATTTGCAATTCCAATTGAAATTGTTATGGCTGGTGTTGATCGTTTAGAAAAAGGTGAAGAAATTAAAAGACCTTATCTAGGCGTTAGTATAATTGATGTTACTGATTTTGGTCAACTTTATTACTATCGCATTAATTTAGATGAAAGTATTACTCAAGGTGCAGTTGTTGTTAGTGCTGAAGAAAGTTCTCCAGCTCATAAAGCTAAATTAAAGTTAGGTGATGTCATTGTCGAAATAGATGGTGTTAAAATTAAAAGTGTTGCCCATTTAAGATTTATCTTATATAAATATGAAGTAGGAGATACTATAACTGTTAAGTATAACCGTAATGGTAAAATAGAAACAACTAAAATATTATTGGATTTAAGTTTAGAGGAAAAGTAATTCCTCTTTTTTGTTAATTGTTGTATAGATATTTATCTTTAATAAAAAGAAGATTAATTATTTTTTAATCTTCTTTTTCTATAATTTTTTCTATTTCTTCACCAATTTTTTTAATTATCCCAACAACCAATGCATTTCCCATCATAAAATTTCTTTTCTTATCAGTCATTCCTGTATTTGTCCAATTATCAGGAAAACCGTTTATTCTTTCACATTCAAGTGGTGTAAGTAATCTTATCTTTTTAGTAACATAATCTTCGATTACGTGAGTAGTTCTACTGATTCCACCTTCACTAGTCAACATTGTTCTAGCTGGTGATTCTAAATTATCAGGAAAGGGCATTCCGCCTTCACAATAAAAATAAGGGTCACCATTCGGTTTGATTCTAGGAATCTTCTTACTTCCTTTTAAGTATTTAAATTTTTCAATAGTTTCTTTATTTAAAAAGTATTTTTCATCTACTTTATTTTTTTCAATTATGTTTTTCAGTGGATAAATTTTATTATAATTTTTTTCGACTTTTGAGGTGTATATTTTACCATTTAACATAATTCCAGCATTATAAAATTGAGTTTTAAATTTATCGTTTAATTCTACTAAATCTATAAATATTTTTTTTGATATTTCTGCCACACTAAATTCCAATTCATCTTGCTTTATTGGAAACTGTTTAACAAACATTCCCTTTTCAAAAATTATATTTTTTAAGTTTAATTTAGCTAATGATTTATAATATTTTGTAGATTTATGATATGCAAATATAAATATTCTTCTTCTTTTTTGAGGTAACCCATATTCTGCAGCATTTATAACTCTCCATTCTACCGCATATCCATTGTCCATAAAACTTCTCAAAATAATTCCAAAATCTTTTCCCCTCTGTTTGGCCGGCGACAATAATAATCTATCGACATTTTCTAATAAAACAAAAGGAGGCTTTTTATTTTTTAACACATCAGCAATTGCCCACCATAATACTCCTTTTTTTCCTTCAATTCCTTTTCCGTTAGCTAAAGTTCTTGCTACAGAATAATCTTGACAAGGAAAACCACCCACTAATAAAGTGTGATCAGGTATATCTTTTTTATTAACCATATTAATATCAACGTTACTTACATTATCGTTACCAAATCTTTTTATATAACAATCATATGCTCCTTGTGTTTTTGTAGAAGGCTCCCATTGATTAGCCCATACAAATTTCCAATTCCCTTTTTCCTTAACTTTATTATTTATAAATTCAACATTATTTAATCCACATCTAAATCCACCAACTCCGGCAAATAATTCGACAACACTTTTTTCCATCTAACCCACCACCTCTAATTCTATACAAATAATAACTATGTTGTTTAATTCGTCTAATTATATTATAATTGATATAAACACAAAGATCAACACCTTAACTCAATAATTATATATTATTTTGATCAAAAGATCAACCTTATATCAACATTTTATATTAAATTTTAATAAAAAACAAGATCGAAAGGAGAAAAAATGGCAAGAAATTACGATGAAATAAAAATAATAAGGTTAGCTGAAGGTCTTATTGGTAAAACCTTTGGTGAAATTAATAATTATGCTGTAAAGACAGATGAATATGGTAAAGGCACATTTGGCCATATAATTGAAAGTGACGCTTATGATTATGATATAAATGCTATTTCTGAACCTGATTTTGCAGATGCAGGTATTGAATTGAAAGTTACACCTTATAAGATGAATAAAAACAACACATTGTCTGCAAAAGAGAGATTAGTTTTGAACATTATTAATTATATGACTGAATATAAGAATGAATTTTATAATAGTCATTTTTGGTATAAAAATAAAAAAATTCAAATCATATGGTATTTATATGAAGCTGGAAGAAAAAAAGAGGATTTAACAATAACTCATCAACTATTATATTCTTTCCCGGAAGAAGATTTGAAAATAATAAAAGATGATTGGGAAACAATTATAAATAAAATCAAAACAGGTAAAGCACATGAAATTTCAGAGGCTGATACTATGTATTTAGGGGCTTGTACAAAGGGTGCAAATTCAAGTAGTGTTCGTAAACAACCATTTTCTGAAATTATGGCAATGCAAAGGGCATTTTGTTTAAAAACATCATACATGACACAACTTGTTAGAAAACATATTGGTAATTATAAGGATATCGAACACATATTAAACAAAAATGATAATTCATTTATTCAATTTATTAACAATGTTATTGATAAATATAAGGGAATGACCCAAAGGGAATTTATGAAATTATTTAATATTGAAACCACACCTAAACAACTAAATAAGATGATTATTTGTAGAATGTTCGGGGTAAATGGTGATTTAGATAAGACAGATGAATTTTTAAAAGCCAATATTAAACCAAGAACCGTTAGAGTTGAATCTAATGGAAGAATTAAAGAATCAATGCCGTTTCCTTATTTTAAGTTTATTGATATATTAAATGAAACGTGGAAAAATTCAAGTATTAGGGAAACCTTAGGAACGACTAAATATATATTTTTTGTTTTTAAAAAGAAAAAGAATGAATATGTATTTCAAGGAATCAAATTATGGAATATGCCAGTAAAAGTTATAGAAAGCAATGTAAAAACAATGTGGGAGAAAACAAAAGATGTTATCTCAAGTGGAAATATTGTCAAAAAAATTAATTCGGATGGGAGTAGACTGACAAATTTTCCGGGTATGAGAGAAAACGATGTATGTCATGTTAGACCTCATGCAATTAATTCGGAAGATACCTATGATTTACCGGTTAAAGATAAACTTACAGGACTAACAAAATATACTAAACAATGTTTTTGGTTAAACAATAAATATTTGGAAGATATATTAAAGGAATATTTATAGAACCTAAACAATTTCAAGAAATTTAGTTATTATAATAATTAAATCTCTTTTTATTATTTTATCAAAAAAAATTTAAGAACAA
>JAQUFI010000016.1 GCA_028684735.1 Bacilli bacterium
TTCCTCCTCGTATTTGCAGATAATTGAATAAAAATTACCTACCTTTAATTTTTTATTTTCATACAACTTAACAGCAGTATCAATATCGATGACATTATACTTTAAAAATAAATCTAAAGTTGCTAAATTAAAATTATCAGGATTAGTTGTGTTTTTGTATTCATCTACCAATAACTTAAACTCATCCATTACTTCTAATGATTTTTCTGTATATTGTGATAAAACTGGAGTATTTTCTAAAATATAAACTCTAGTTTTAGAATTATCTAATTCCTTCCATGAAATAAGTGGTAAAGTGGTTATATAAAGTATCACAAAAATCACAATATAATATTCTAACACACCTACAATTGCTCCTAATATTTTTGATGGTATTCCTAAGATGATTGTCATTTTTAATACTTTTTCAAATACTTTAGTTACCGTTAAGGCAATTTGAAAAATTATATATAAAATTACAAAAAGAGCAACAAAGGCAATCATTTCATATAAAGCAACATTTAAAACAGTTACCCCTTTGAAGATGCCATCAAAATTAAAAAATGGTAGATAACTATATAATATGCTTGATACAGGGTTTTTCAACATATAAGCAAGGACAACGACTAATATAAATCCAACAAATGAAAATAATTGAGTTGTCAATCCATTTTTAAATCCCTTTATTGCACCAAATATTAAAAGCATTATGATTACAATATCAACAACACCCATATTATCAACTCCTACTATTTAATTATATTATAAAAAGAGAGAAAAAGAAAGTAATTTGATTCCTTTTATGATAAAATATTATTAACGAGGTGAAATTATGACAATAACAATGAAAATCAGTAACGAAACAAAAGAAAAGATGATTGAATATTTTGAAGATAAAAAACGTTCTAAAACTCCTGCTTATGCAGTTTTTCAAGCTGATGAGGCCGACACAGTTGTTACCCTATATGAATCAGGAAAAGTAGTTTTTCAAGGAAAAAGTGCTGATATTGATGCTAATATATGGAAAGAAATGGAACAACATTTAAATCCTCATCAAAAAGTTGAAATGAGCAATAGTGAAGATAAACCAAAAAAAGATAAATTAGATAATGTTATTGATCGTAAGATATATTTCTCTAATTCAATTGGTTCTGATGAAGTTGGAACTGGTGATTACTTTGGTCCAATTGTTGTAACTAGTGCTTATGTAGCTAAAGATCAAATCCATTGGTTAGAAGAACTAGGGGTTAAGGATTCTAAGAAACTAAGTGATGATCAAATCATTAAAATAGTTCCCGAAATAATTAAAAGAATACCTTATAATAGTATTATCTTATCTAATAAAGAATATAACGAAAAATATTCAACTGATATCAATATGAATAAAATTAAAACTATTTTACACAATAAAGTTTTATTAAATTTAAAAAATAAAGGCTATGAATACGATTATATTGTAGTTGATCAGTTTGCCAAACCAAATGTTTATTATAACTATTTAAAAGATAGTTATAATGTTGTAAGAAATATCACTTTTATGACTAAAGCTGAAGATAAATGTTTATCCGTTGCTTGTGCTTCATTGATAAGCCGTTATATATTTCTTCAAGAATTTGATAAATTAGGGGAAAGTATTGATGCCTTTCTACCTAAAGGTGCTTCTGATAAAGTCGATGAAGTTGGCCTAAATATTGTTAAGAAATATGGTTTTGATAAATTAAAGGATATTGCAAAAATAAATTTTAAAAACACTAATAAAATAAAAGAAAAAATGAATCAATGATTCATTTTTTATTTCTATGACGGCTTTAAACCAGTTGGCCAACCAATACTAATCCAATTAGAATTAAATCTAGTAATAGGATTAGTTCCATTATATTGAATTGTTACACTACTCCATGGGTAAGAACTGGTTTGAACAAAAGCTGAACTACCAATCGAGGTAACCGATGCAGGAATTGTAACACTTGATAATCGATTATAATGAAAGTCATTACTTTTAATCGCAGTAATCGACGAAGAAAGAGTTAAACTTGTTATATTATTTTGTCATAAAACTTAAATCTACGCTAGGGATTAAATTATATCTAAAAGCAGCATTATTAATTCTAGTTAAATTAGTTAAGTTACTTAAATTAAGGCTGCTAATATTACTATTGGAAAAAGCATATGTGTCAATTATTTCTAAATTAGAAGTTCCATTAGTACTTAGGCTTGTTATTTGATTTCCATAAAAAGCATACCCACCTATCTTAGTTAGACTTTGAGGAATATTTAATGCTGTTATCTGATTTCCTGCAAAAGCACCATTACTATTAGATGTTCCATCATTTATTTCAAGTATTCCATCTTGAAGAACTAAAGATTTTATTTGTTTATTTGTAAATGAATTGCTACCTATATACTTAATATTATAAATTACATCATTCTTATAAATTTGTTTTGGTATGACAACATCTTTTGAACAACTACTATCATAATTAGTTATCGTTTCCGTCGTTTCATCAAAAGTAAAACAAGAATAATTAGGATTATATGGTGATAAGATCGTTGGGTCATACATTAATTTAGAAATCGCACAGTTTTCTTCCTTATAATTATATCTAAAATCTTTTTTTGTTGAATCGTAATTAATTACCACACAACCATTCATCACTTCAGAATTTCTAGGATCAATTACTCCTTTCCTTTTTATAAATCCTTCATCAATTAAATCTTGAATACTTAAAAAGGTTGGGATTGTTTCTGATAGTTCAGCCATATTAATAATACCCCATTTTGAAGAACTGTCTTCAATAATTGCGATTTGATTATCATAAACTTTATTCTTTGAATCTTTTAATACATTGTTTATAGTTGGTGTAATTAATAAAACTACAATTCCTAATAAAACAAATTAAGTTTATATATTATGATGAATATTTACATATAACAAAAAGAGTGAATATACTTCACTCTTTTATTAATCCATTAATTCTTGTTCTAAGGCTTCTAGTGGTTCTTCTTGCATCATTTCATTAGTTAACTCATATTGACCGTTACGATACTTTTTAGCACCAGTTCCAGCTGGAATAAGTTTACCAATAATAACATTTTCTTTTAATCCACTTAATTCGTCAATTCGACCATGGATTGCAGCATCAGTTAAAATTCTTGTTGTTTCTTGGAATGAAGCTGCTGATAAGAAGGAATCAGTTTCTAATGAAGCTTTGGTAATACCTAGCAAGACTGGTTTACCAGTTGCTGGTCTTTTACCTTCAAGAATCAGTTCTTTATTAATATTTGTAAATTCATTAATATTAATCATGACACCTGGTAAGAAATAAGAATCTCCTGAATTAATAATCTTAATTTTAGAAATCATTCTTCTTGCCATTATTTCAACATGCTTATCACTAATATTAACTCCTTGACTACAATATACTTTTTGAATTTCTTTTAAGATATATTGTTGAACTGTAATTGGATCAGTAACAGTTAATAATTCTTTTGGACTAATTGCACCACGAGTTAATCTTTGACCAGCTTTAACTGTTTGTTGTAACTCAATGGCTAATTTAGACCCGTAATTAGATGTATGTTCTCTAGTTTCAACGTCATTAGTAATAGAGATGATGAATTTTCCTCCATCTTCTTCAATTTTGCTAACAACACCATTGATTTCAGAAATAGTTGCTTTACCTTTAGGACTACGTGCTTCAAATAATTCTTGAACACGAGGTAACCCTTGAGTAATATCATCTCCTGCAACCCCACCAGTATTAAATGTACGCATTGTTAATTGAGTTCCTGGTTCTCCAATTGATTGTGCTGCCATAATACCTACAGCTTCACCAATTTCAACCATGATACCTGTTGCTAAGTTACGTCCATAACACTTACGGCATACTCCACCAGTTGTCTTACAAATTAAGACTGATCTAATAGGTACCTTAGTAACACCTGCTTTAATGATTTTATCAGCAATTTGTTCTGTTATATAGACATCTTTTTCAACAATTACTTCTTTTGTTTCTGGATGTAAGACTGGTTTATTAGTATATCTACCTAGAATACGATCATATAATTCTTCGATAACAGTATCATCTTCTGCAATAAAAGCTTCGACATTGACAAATTGTTCAGTACCACAATCATCTTCTTTGACAATAACATCTTGAACCACATCAACTAATCTTCTCGTTAAGTATCCAGCATCAGCTGTTTTTAAAGCTGTATCAACAGCCCCTTTACGAGCCCCATGAGTTGATAAGAAGAATTCAGAAATCGTTACCCCTTCACTAAATGAAGATATAACAGGGATTTCAACATAACCACCACTTGGTTTAGCAAATAATCCACGCATCCCAACTAATTGAGTATGAGATGAAATATCTCCACGAGCTTTACTCATCATCATTATTGAAACAGGGTTTGCTTTATCTTCTTTAACCATATCATCTAGTTCTTTTTTGATTTTACTAGTAGCATCTAACCAAACTGAAACAACTTTATTATAACGTTCAATATCAGTAATTAAACCACGTTTAAATTGTTTATTAATTTGATCTACTAATTCTTGACTTTCTTTTAAAACTTGAGGTTTAATTTTACTTTCTTTTAAATCACTAATAGCGATTGAAATACCTGATAAAGTAGAATATTTAAACCCTAAATCTTTTAAGTTATCAAGCATAACTGATGTTTCTGTTGTATGATAACGTTTATAAATTTGACTAATTAATTTACCTAAGACACCTTTATTAAATGGTTCAACAATTGGCATTGCTTTAACTTTTTCAATTATATTTTCACCACTATTGATAAAGTATTTATTAGGTGTTACTCTCTCAACATTTTCATCACTACCATCATTGATATATTGAAAAGTATCTGGGAAAATTTCATTAAAAATTAATTTACCAGGAGTTGTAACTAAATATTTATCCATATAATTATTTGGGAAAATCTTATGACGGAAATTCTTAACCGGAATAACAATTCTTGTATGAAGGGTTATTTCTCTTCTTTCATAAGTCATAATTGCTTCATTAATGTTTTTGAAGGCTCTACCTTCCCCTTCAAGTCCAGCAATCTCCATTGTTAAGTAATAATTACCTAAGACCATATCTTGTGATGGTGTAACAATTGGTTTACCATCCTTTGGACTAAGGATATTGTTAGCACCTAACATTAGTATTCTAGCTTCGGCTTTTGCTTCTTCACTAATAGGAACATGAACAGCCATTTGGTCTCCATCAAAGTCAGCATTAAAAGCTGTACAAACTAATGGATGAAGACGAATACTTCTTCCTTCAATTAATTTAGGTTCAAAGGCTTGAATACCTAAACGGTGTAAGGTTGGAGCACGGTTTAATAAAACTGGGTGCTCTTTAATTTTTTCTTCAACGATATCCCAAACACGTTCATCTTGATTTTCAATCATTTTCTTAGCTGCTTTAATATTAGAAGCTATCTCTTTGGTTACCAAGCCATTGATGACATGTGGCTTAAATAATTCTAAAGCCATTTCTTTAGGAATACCACATTGATACATCTTTAGCGTTGGTCCTACCACAATAACAGAACGACCAGAATAGTCAACTCTCTTACCTAGTAAGTTTTGACGGAAACGCCCTTGTTTTCCTTTAAGCATACTGCTTAATGATTTTAAAGGTCGATTTCCAGCACCAGTAATATTTCTACCACGACGACCATTATCAAATAAAGCGTCAACTGCTTCTTGAAGCATACGTTTTTCATTTTGAATAATGATTGAAGGAGCTCCTAAATCGATTAACTTCTTTAATCGATTATTACGGTTTATTACTCTTCGATATAGATCATTTAAATCAGAAGTCGCAAAACGACCACCATCTAATTGAATCATAGGACGAAGTTCAGGTGGAATGACCGGTAAGGCATCAACAATCATCCATTCAGGACGATTACCTGATTCTAAGAAAGCATTTAAGACATCTAATCTTTTAATTAATCTAATTCTTTTTTGACTAGTTGAATCTTTGATGTTTTCAATTTCTTCTTTAATGATTTTGACGTCTTCTTCTAATTCAACTTGCATTAAAAGTTCCTTAATAGCTTCTGCACCCATACCTACTCTAAAAGTATTACCATACTTTTCATAATAGGCACGATACTCTTTATCACTAATTGTTTGTTTCTTTTCTAAGACGGTTGCTCCCGGATCTAAAACAACATATGAGACAAAGTATAATACTTCTTCTAAATCTCTTGGAGACATATCAAGAACTAATCCCATTCTTGATGGTATTCCTTTAAAGAACCAAATGTGTGAAACAGGAGTTGCGAGTTCAATATGACCCATTCTTTCACGACGTACTTTAGCACGTGTTACTTCAACTCCACATCGGTCACAAACAATATTTTTATATCTTAATCTTTTATATTTACCACATGAACATTCAAAATCTTTCGTTGGTCCAAATATTTTTTCACAGAACAAACCATCTTTTTCTGGTTTTAAAGTACGATAATTAATTGTTTCAGCTTTTTTTACTTCACCATATGACCATGAACGAATCTTTTCAGGAGAGGCGATGGCAATTCTTAAACCTTCAAAATTATTTACATCCATTAAGCTTCATCCCCCTCACTTAAATCTTCATCAATATCCTTATCTTCGTCAAATTCTTCATCAATAGGTTCTTCCTTTATTTCTTCGATAAAGTTTTCTCCCTCAATACTCTTTTCAAATTCAACATTGGTTAAAAAGTTATCTTTATCAATTTCTTCCAATTCTTTCATTTCAAGGAATTCATTCTTTTCATTTTTAACGGTAATATCTAAACCTAAACCTTGCAATTCCTTAATCAATACTCTAAATGATTCAGGAATACCCGATTTTGGAATTGGATTACCTTTAACTAACGCTTCATAAACTTTTACTCTTCCAACCACATCATCAGATTTAATGGTAATCATCTCTTGTAAGACATGAGCAGCACCATAAGCATATAATGCCCAAACTTCCATTTCTCCAAAACGTTGTCCACCAAATTGTGCTTTACCACCAAGAGGTTGTTGCGTAACTAATGAGTATGGACCAGTTGAACGAGCATGTAATTTATCATCAACCATATGATTTAATTTAATCATATACATGACTCCAACACTGATACGATTATCAAATCGTTCTCCAGTACGTCCATCATATAGATATGTTTTTCCATCTTCATCTAATCCTGCTTCTTTCAAAGCATCGATTATTTCTTCACGAGTTGCTCCAGCAAAGACTGGTGTTGCAACATGAATATTTAATTTAGAAGCGGCAATCCCTAAATGCATTTCTAAGATTTGTCCAATATTCATACGTGATGGAACTCCCAGTGGATTAAGTAAAATATCAACTGGTTCCCCATTTTCTAAATATGGCATATCTTCACTTGGTAAGATTAAAGAAATTACCCCTTTATTACCATGACGTCCAGCCATTTTATCTCCAACTGAGATTTTTCTCTTTTGAACAATATATACTCTAACTATTTTAGAGACACCAGCAGGTAATTCACCACTATCTTCTTTAGTGAATATCTTAACATCGTGAACGATTCCCCCACCACCGTGTGGAACTCTTAATGATGTATCTCTTACTTCCCTTGTTTTTTCACCAAAGATAGCATGAAGTAATTTTTCTTCTGAAGTAAGTTCAGCCATTCCTTTAGGAGTAACTTTACCAACTAAAATATCATCATCTTTTACTTCCGTACCAATTCTTATAATACCTGATTCATCTAGATTTTTACGAGCATCTTCACTAACATTAGGAATATCTCTCGTAAATTCTTCTGGTCCTAATTTAGTATCACGACATTCAATTTGGTAATCCTCGATATGAATTGATGTATAAACATCATCTCTAACTAATCTTTCATTTAAGATTACAGCATCTTCATAGTTATAACCATTGTAGTTCATAAAAGCAATGGTAACATTTTTACCTAAGGCCATTTCACCTTTATCGGTGCTTGGTCCGTCAGCAATCACCATTCCACGATGAATAGCATCACCAACTCTAACAATTGGGATTTGATGATAACAAGTTCCTGCATTACTTCTTTCAAAACCATTTAAGAAATAAGTATCTTTGCCACCAGCTGTTTTAATAATTATTTTTCTAGCATCAACATAATCGACAATTCCATCAGCTTTAGCTAAGATAACAGCCCCTGAATCACGAGCCGCAATAGCTTCAATACCGGTTCCAACAATTGGAGCTTCAGCCTTTAATAATGGTATAGCTTGACGTTGCATATTAGCTCCCATTAAGGCTCTCTTACCATCATCATGTTCTAGGAAAGGAATCGCACACGTTGTAATTGAGACTACTTGTTGTGGTGAAACATCGATATAATCAACTTTTTCTTTTTCAACAATAATGTTTTCACCTTGATGTCTAACTGGAACACGATCAGCATTAATAACATTGTTTTTATCAACACTAATTGTTGCTTGTGAGATATAATGAACTAATTCTTCATCAGCTGTCATATAAATTATCTCATCAGTTGTTTTACAATCTTTTACTTTACGATATGGTGTTGTCATAAAACCATATTCATTAATTTTAGCAAAACTTGCTAACGAAGTAATTAAACCAATATTTGGTCCTTCAGGTGATTCAATTGGACAAAGTCGGCCATAGTGTGATGAGTTAACATCTCGAACATCCATACCAGCTCTATCTCTTGATAAGCCACCAGGTCCCAAAGAAGATAATCTTCGTTTATTACCAAGTTCAGCTATTGGATTGGTTTGATCCATAAATTGAGATAACTGACTACTACCAAAGAATTCTTTAATTGCTGCGGTAAGTGGTCTTATATTAATTAATGTTTTAGGTGTTACTTCATCGATTTCTTGAGTTGACATTCGATCACGAATAACTCTTTCAATTCGACTAACCCCAATTCTAAATTGATTTTGTAACAATTCCCCTACTTGTCTAACACGACGATTAGATAAGTGATCAATCTCATCAAAATTACCTACTCCTTCTAATAGGTTTAAGTAATATGATATCGATGCATAAATATCAGAAATAGTTAATCTTTTGACATCGATTGATTGGTCATTACCAACCACATTGATGATTTGATCAGGATTGGTTTTAGAATAGACTTTTACTACTTGAACATGATTAAAAGTATCTAATTCTCCATTAACTGGTACCTCTTTAATCCCATATCCATCATCAAACAACTTTGTTAATTGTTCTAAGACATTATGATCAATTAAAGTTCCACTTGGGAAGATAACCTTTTTATTTACTTTAATATCTTCCGCTAAAACAGAATTATATAAGCGATCAGTAACTTTTAATTTCTTATTATATTTATATCTTCCAACTTTAGCTAAATCATAGCGAAAAGCATCAAAAAATCTAGAGATTAGTTGATTCTTGGCACTATCCAAAGTTGAAGGTTCCCCTGGTCTTAATTTTGAATGGATATCGATTAATGCTTCATCAGTATTTTTATTTGTATCTTTTTGAATTGTTTTTTCTAAATAACTATTTTCTCCAAATAATCCCAAAATATCTTCATCATTAGACAAACCAATTGCTCTTAATAAAGTCGTAACTGGTACTTTTCTAGTACGGTCAATACGAACATACATAATATCTTTAGCATCGGTTTCATATTCTAACCATGTTCCTCTAGTTGGAATAACTTGAGATGAAATCATAATACGGCCATTCTTTTTATCTATTTCTTTAGTAAAATAGACACTTGGTGATCTAACTAATTGTGAAACAATTACTCTTTCTGCACCATTGATAATGAAAGTTCCACTTTCAGTCATAATTGGTAAATCACCTAAATAGATTTCTTGTTCTTTAACTTCACCTGTTTCTTGGTTAAATAATCTAGCTTTAACCTTTACTGGTGCCGCATAAGTTGCATATCTTTCTTTACATCCTTTAATTGAATATCTTGGTTCTTCAAAGAAATATTCTCCAAATTCAAGCGATAAATTCCCAGTAAAACTCTCTACTGGAAAAATATCATCAAATACTTCTTTAATTCCTTCATTAACAAACCAATCATAGGATTTCTTTTGGATTTCTAAAAGATCTTTCAATTCAATTGCATTTTCAGTTTTTGCATAGCTGCGTCTTTCTCGGTGATCTACATATTTAATCGTTTTGTATGCCAATTTTTTCACCCCTATAAATTAAATTTTTAACCCCTTTTAACAACAAATTAGTATATGCCGCCAATTTATGATTTTAGCAAACAGATAACAAATTGTCAATTACTTATGGCTCTGATTACATAAAAACCTTTATTTTTTACGATTATTTCCACTTCATATACAGCTTTTAAATCTTTAACTAGAGAATTAGCACCTTGATCTTTATGGATAACTAACCATAATTCACCATGAGGATTTAAGTAATCCTTAGCATTCATTAAAATCTCATATAAGATTGTTTTCCCCACTCTAATTGGAGGATTAGTAATTATATAATCATATTTATTAGTCACTTCACTATAAATATCACTCTTAAAAAGATTGACCTCAACCTTATTCTTAAGAGCATTTTTTCGAGCCAGTTCAAGACTTCTCTCATTGATATCAATCATATCAACCGTACAATCATTATTTTTCTTAATATAAATACCAATTGGTCCATAACCACAACCAAAATCTAACACATTTCCATTTAATACGGGAATATTTTCTAATAAAGTTCTTGTTCCAAAATCTAAACCCTTTTTAGAAAAGACTCCACTATCAGTTAGAAATCGATATTCTTGGTTATTAAGATAAACTTTTATTTCCTTAATATTACTTTTCAGATTGGAATTATTGGTAAAATAATGATCCATTTTATCAACCCTTTAATAAACACTTAAAGCCCATACTAAAAATATTTAGTATAGGCCTACATAATTTAACCTAATTATTCGAATGCTACTTCAGCTTGAACTTCTTCAAATTTAGCTTTAATTTCATTAGCTTCATCAGTGTCAACTTTTTCTTTTACAACGCCACCATTATCAGCAATAGCTTTAGCATCAGCAATTCCTAATCCAGTTAATTCACGTACTATTTTAATAACAGCAACCTTATTTGGTCCTGCTGCTTTAAGTACAATGTTCACTGAACTTGGTCCTTCTTCAACAATTGCTGCTGGTGCAGCTGCAACTGCTACCGCACTTGGATCGACTCCTAATTCTTCTTTCATTAAATCAACTAATTCGTTAACTTCTAAAATAGTCATTTCTTTGATAGTACTAATAATATCTTCTTTTGTCATTTTTGCCATTTGACATTCCTCCTTTTTTTATTTTTCTATTTTTTTACTATATAAATCTAATCCTATTGCAAAATTCTTTAAAGGTTGTAATAAACCCATTGCAAACATTGTCATTGATTCTTCTTTTGATGGTACCACAGCTAATTTCTTTAGCATATTTAAATCAGTTATTTTACCATCAACAATTCCTGCTTTGATTTCTAAAGCTGGATATTTTTTTGAGTATTCGCTAAGAACTTTAATAGGTGCAATCATATCAGTTCCAAATACAATCGCCTTTTGTCCAGTTAAATCATCATCCATTTGATAATCCAACTTTCCTAAAGCTCTTCTTGCTAAAGTATTTTTATATACTTTTAAATCTGAATCAACATCTCTTAATGCTCTTCTAAGTTCACTAATTTCACGAACTTTCAAACCATTATATTCAAAGAATAAAACTGATGATGATTCTTTAACCTTACTAACAATTTCTTCAACAACATCTTGTTTCTTGGTTAATGTTTCTTGATTCGCCATATTACACCTCCTCTTTTGTGTAATACCGTATAAAAAAGCCCAAACACATACAGTAAGGGCCGAAAGACTTAAAAAATAAGTTCCTCGGTAGGAAAGATTAAGCATAAAGCTCCTACTGTCTACGGTACTAAATATATATAATTTTTTTGAACTGTCGTTATTGTAACATACTAATTATTAAAAGTCAAAAGAATTTAAATCAATTTTAATTCCAGGCCCCATTGTAGTTGAAACAGAAATGTTTTTAACATAATCTCCTTTAACTGTCGATGGTTTAGTTTTAATAATTAATGAAATGAAAGCAACTAAGTTTTCTACTAATTGTTCTTCCGTAAATGATACTTTACCAATAATAGCATGAACATTACCTAAACTATCAGTACGATATTCAACACGTCCCTTTTTAACATCAGATACAGCTTTACCAGTATCCATCGTTACAGTTCCTGTTTTAGGGTTTGGCATTAAACCTTTAGGTCCTAATAATTTACCTAATTTACCTAAAGCTGGCATCATTTCTGGTGTTGCAATAATGATATCAAAATCAAACCAATTTTCTTTTTCAATCTTCATAATCATATCGCTATCGCCAACATAGTCAGCACCTGCTTCAGTAGCTTGTTTAGCTTGTTCTCCTTTAGCTAGCACTAAGACTTTTTTGGTTTTACCAGTTCCATGAGGAAGTACTAAAGCACCTCTTAATTGTTGATCAGCTTGTTTCGTATCTAAATTTAAACGGATTGCTAATTCAACTGAAGCATCAAATTTCGTAATTGATGTCTTTTTAATTAAACTCATTGCTTCTTCTTTAGTATATAGTTTACATTTTTCAACTAATTTACTAACTTCAACATATTTTTTTCCTTTTTTCATTATATTCCTCCTTACGTGGTCTTGCGGATATATCCTTCCACATAGGTAATACCTATGTTATTCTTCGACTTTAATACCCATATTTATTGCTGTACCTTTGACAATTGCAATTGCTTCATCGATGGTATAACAGTTTAAATCAGGTAATTTCGTTTCAGCAATTTCTTTAATTTGATCTTTGGTTAAGTTTCCAACAACATCGGTTGAACCTTTACCAGATCCTTTGGCTACTTTAGCAATTTTCTTAACTAAAAATGATGTTGGTGGAGTTTTAACGATAAAGTTAAAACTTCTATCATCAAAAATAGTAATTTCAACTGGTACAATATCCCCCATTTTATCTCTAGTTTCTTCATTAAACTTAGTACAAAATTCCCCTAAATTTACACCTGTAGGCCCTAAAACGGTACCAACTGGTGGTGCTGGTGTTGCTTTACCAGCTGGAATTTGTAACTTAACTATTCTACTGACTTCTCTTGCCACGAAAAACACCTCCTATATTTTTTTCGTTGTGGTTCAAACAGCTCATCCGCTTCCCAACTTATATCTATATAAATAAATATAGCCATTTAATAATAACACTTTTTTATCATTTATTCAACTATGATTTTTCAATTTCAGTTAAACCTAATTCAACAACAGTTTCTTGACCAAATAAATCAAGTATAACTTCAATCGTTTGATTTTCCATATTGATACTTTTAACTTTCCCATACATTGATACAAATGGTCCGTTGATAACTTTAATCATATCATCAACTTTTAATTCATTACCTAAATCAATACGACTAATACCCATGCTCGATAAGATTTTATCAACTTCAGCCGGAGTAAGTGGGAATGGTTTTGCTCCTTTTCCTGATGACCCAATAAAACCGGTTACTCCAGGGGTATTACGAACAACAAACCAAGCTTCATCGCTCATAACCATTTCAACTAGAATATAACCAGGAAACATTTTTTTAACTTTTTCCTTTTTAACTCCATCTTTTATTTCAATTTCTGTTTGTTCAGGAACGATGATTCTTAAAATATAATCTTCCATTCCCATTGAATTTGCACGCATCTCTAACTTTTCTTTGACTTTGTTTTCGTGGCCAGAATAAGTATTGACCACATACCATTCTTTTTGCATTAACTAATTAATACCTTAAGTCCTGCTAAAATAAAATCGGTTAAAGCAAAGAATGTCCCAAAGAAAATTATAAACGAGAGCGTTGCAACTGAATATTTAATCATTTCTTTTTTACTTGGCCATCTAACTTTAGCCAGTTCCTTTTTGACACCAATGAAAAATTGAACAATCTTTTTCATTTTATCACCTACTTTAATTTTATGTTTTTTTCAAATAAAAAACACTATTTCGTGTCTACCAAAAGAATATCATAGACAACTATTAAAGTCAATAGTTTTTTTATTTTTTTAAATTTAATTCATTTTTTATTTTAGTTTTAATTCTTTGTAAAGCATTATCAATTGATTTACTATCTTTATCTAATATTTCAGCAATCTCATTATAATTAAAATTATTTATTTTAAGTTCAAAGACTTGTTGCTCAAAAGAAGTTAAATTTTTTTCTATCTGATCAATTAGTTCATTATTCTTTTCCATATCAAAAATAATATTCTCAGGATTATAACTATTATCCCCTAATAGTTTATCTAAACTTACTATTTCTTCACTATCGTTGTATACTTCAAGTGAAATCGACTCATTTAATATCTTATGTTTTAATCTTCTTGAAGCTACGACTAAGGAAACAATCTTTCGTTCAATACATGTTTTAGCGTAAGTATAAAAAGTAATATCTCTTGTCGTGTCAAAACTATTGATGGCTTGATTTAAACCTAGCATCCCTTCTTGTATTAAATCATTTAATTCTAAACCACTATTTTTACAATAATTAAACATCTTTTGAGATGCTCCAATAATAAGTGGTCGATATTTTTCAAAGATGATATTATTAGCTTCTTCATTATTTTCTTTAATATAACTAATCAATTCATTATCATTATAGTCACGATAATTCATATTACAACCTCCTACTAATGGCTTCATAAATAATAATTCCAGCTGCTACTGAAGCGTTTAAACTATTGACCCGACCTTTCATTGGGATGGTTGCAATATAATCACATGCTTCTTTAATTATACGACTCATACCTTTACCCTCACTACCAATGACAATACAAACGGGGCCTTGATAATCTATTTCCTTATAATTAGTTCCATCCATATCAGTTCCAATCAACCAATATCCTTTTTTCTTTAAATCTTTAATGGTATTACTTAAATTAGTAACAAGAGCTATTTTAACATAATTACTAGCACCAACACTTGTTCTAATAACGGTTTCAGTTACTTCAACACTACGATTCTTAGGAATAATAATACCACTTACTCCTGCTGCCTCACAAGTCCTAATAATAGCACCAAAATTATGAGGATCTTCAATATGATCTAACATTACAATTATTTCCTTATCTTTAATAATATCGTCAATATTCGTATATCGATAATCCTCTCCTACTAATATTATACCCTGATGATTACCCTTAATCATTTTATCTAACTCATTTTTATCGACATAATTAATTAATTCTTTTTTTAAACCTCTTAATATTTCTTCATCATTAAACTGTTTATAAACATAAGCTTTAGTAATTTCCTTATTACTCTTTATATATTCCTTAACAACATTTTTACCGTATATATACATATGATCCTTTCTAATGGTTATCAAAAATATACTTCATTAATTCATCTATTCTAGATGAATTATTCTCTAAATATAACCATCCTATTAATGCTTCTAATCCTGTTGCATATTTATATGTGACAATATCTGTATTTTTAGGGTGACTACTACCTTTATGATTACGAGCTCGGTAGACAATCGTTAATTCCTCTTCAGTTAATAAACCTTGTTCTAACATATCATTCAAGAATTTAGCTTGCCCTCTGGCACTAACATATTTTACAGAAGCTTTTTGGAGATCATTTACTTTCTCGATTCCCTTATTAAGTAAATACTCACGAATATAGAGTTCGTAAACACTGTCCCCTAGATAAGCTAAAGCTAAAATATTACGATGACTATTTTTCATAATCTTCAACTCGGTCAAAAGTAATTTTTTTAATCGTTCCATCTTTTATTTCATTAAGAATAATGCTGATTACTTTATCATAATCAATTTCGCCACCCTTTATTAAACAGCCTCGTTTCTTACCAATAAAATCTAGTGTTTCAATAATATCATCACTTACTTTTTCTAAACCATAGCGTTCTTTTAAGATATCTGGATATAAATTAAATAGGGTTCTAATAATATATTCGACGACATCATAAATAGGTAAAACCTCTTCTTTAATAGCCGTTAAACTAGCTAGATTAAAAGCTACTTTGGTTTCATCTAATTTAGGCCATAAAATACCAGGACTATCTAATAGTTCTAGTTCCTCATTAATTCTAATCCAATCTAAACTCTTCGTAACTCCCGGCATATTACCTACTTTGGTTGCCTTTTTTTCCACTAAACGATTGATTAAAGTACTTTTCCCAACATTAGGAATACCGACAATTAAAACCCTCGTTTTTCTTTTCAACATCCCTTTAGCTTCACGACGAAGATTTGATTCCTTCATCAATTCATCTGTCAAATTGATTAAACTTTTAAGATTAGGATTATTTTCTAAATCTAGTCCAATTACTTTATAACCCATTTTTTCATAATATTTAATCCACTTATTTGTTTCCACCATATCACAAAGATCAATCTTGGTCATCACAATGATTCTTGGTTTATCTTTAATATATTGATCAATATCTTTGATTTTAGATGAGTAAGGTATCCTAGCATCTAATACTTCATAGACAACATCAATATAACTAATATTCTCACTAATTAGTCTTTTCGTTTTAGCCATATGTCCAGGATACCAATTGATATTTATTTTGTTATTCATTTTTATCACCATTGCTACTTTCTTCAATGTATCTTTTGTAAAATTTATCCATTGATGAGACATATTCTTGATCTTGTATGATTCTAAACTTTTCATATTCTTTTTCTGCTTTTGATACAGCTTGATTATGTGATATTTTACCAGAATTAGAAAGCACTTCTTTTCTTCTGAACTTTAATAAATCATCTGTAGCATTGATCCAATCTTTCATAGTCATTATACGTCTTTCTCTTGCTTCATCTTCGGCAAAAATTAAGAACAAATTTGTTAATTCATTTAATTTAGTTAATTCTTCTTTGTTAAGATAGTTTTTAGCTATAGTTGCATCATGTTTATATATTAAACCATCCGGACTGTTTTTCCAGTTAGTAAGCCCCATATATTCTTTGTTTGAGTCAACTCTTGAAAAGATTAACTCAGCTGCTGTATGACCTAAAACGGCAAAATGAAGTTTATTTTGAACTGTTTTAAAGAAAGTATATGCATCTTCAGATTTAGAATCATAATCTGTTGATGTAGCAATAAATAAATCTGTTATTTTTTGATAAGACATTCTTTCACTGACTCTAATCAGTTTTATTCGTTCTAATAACTCATCAAAATATTTAAAATCATATTTATTACCTTTAATAAATCTTTCATCATTAAGAGCAAAACCTTTTATCATATATTCTTTAATTACTTTTGTTGCCCATATTCTAAATGCTGTAGCTTTTTTAGAATTTACTCTATAGCCTACTGCTATGATTGCATCTAAATTATAAATATTAACATCAGTTATTTGTTTTTTATTTTTAATAGCCCCATGTTTAGTGGTTGTTTCCATTTTGGAAATAACCACTTTAGGATTTAATTCTTCTTCATTAAAAATATTATTTAAATGTTTAGATATTGCTGGAACACCAACATCAAATACTTGTGACATACCTTTTTGAGTTAACCATAATGTTTCATCTTTAAAAATAGCATCAACTACTACATTGCCATCTTCGTCTTCATATATTAAAATATTGTCCTTTTGGTCTTTCAATGGAGCACCTACTTTCTTTAAGTTTATATACATTTTGTAAAACTCATTTCAAACAAATCCTTATATTCTAAGATTCAAATCAATTCGTGCCATTAATCTCCACGGGGCAATTAATATTTGTTCCATTTCTTTTTACTTCTCATGTACCTTCTATTTGAACTATTAAAAAAACTTGCTAGTTGAATTTTATCTAATTAATAGTATCAAAGATATTGTTTTATTGCTTAGAAATTGCTGGTATTCCTATGATAATAACCTTAGCAATCCCCTTTTAAGTTAGCGGTTTTTAATTTCAACTACACGATATCCCCGTGCAATTGATTTTTCTCTGGGTTTAGTTTTTGTTTCTAGTCACTTCAATTATAATGATTAATCTCATTATAACTACAATATTATATATAATCAAATTCGAAACTTTGTCATTTTACATACCACTACTATCAATTTCCTATAAATTATTTACAAAAAAAGGAAAAGGTATAGATTTATTGGATTATTATTAAAATAGGTATCAAAAGTGGTTTTTTATTTCTTAATTATTCTTATAAAATAGGTAATTCCTAATTAATATTATACCACATAGTTGCCGATTTAAGAGGTCGACCACTAACTAAATTCATATTATTTTTAGAAATTGATTTTATCTTTGGTCATTTCCTAGGTACCATCTTAAATATCAAATAATACCAAATTAAAATGTAGACAACTTTTGGTATCTACATTTTAATCATCTTCTTATTTTATTTCATAGTCTATAGCATCCATAATTTGATTATCTAATATCATTGGATTAGCTAAAATATGTTTTAATAAATTAATTGATTTAGCAAAATAAACACCATCAGCAATTCTTTCATCTAAAGTCACACCAACATCAACGATATCACGAATTTCTAATTTACCCTTATCATTGACAACTTGCTCTTTATGAATAGTTCCAATTGCTCCTACAATCGAATTAGTACCCCATTCATTTAAGTGATGGTAAATAGAATTACACTTAATACTACCTAAATTAGTAAGTAAGACGGAAGCAAAATTATAGTCCCCTTCCATAATTGATTTAGGCATTAATCCATAATGATTTAATTTATTTAAAAACCAAACAATAAAAGCAATAATAAAATTAGGTAATTTAGATACAGCACTCATTAATTTATCTAATGATGAATCATTCGTTGTTCGAGCTTTATTGACTTGTTCTAAGACCTTCTTTGAGATATCTTCTAACTTATCCGTTTCATCAACATTAACTACCACTAATAATTCCTCAGCATAATCTTCTTTTGTCATTTTAGCAACAAAAGCTAATGATATTTTATTGCGATCATAAAACTTGCGATTAACGACAAATCTATTTAATAATGGTCGGTGATATATTACTTTAGCAATCGCATAATTGAAAACATGAAAAAAATTAATTTTTTCTTCCCTTGTTTTATTTTTTTCTTCTAGGTACTTTAATAATTCGGTAATATCTAATTTCTCATTAATATATACTTCAGCTCCACATCTTTTAGGAGCGATGTGGGTTACAAGACGATGGATAATATCTAAATGTCTAACTTTAGTGCCATCTGGTCGATCACCAAATCTTTTGTGGTTACTGCTCATTTATGTTCCTCCTACAATATATCAAGTATATCTTATTTTATCTTTTTTGACAAATAAAAACTAATTATTAGTTTATTTTTCCAAAATTAGCAAATGGAAAAAGACTAAAATTAGTAGTTCCAATTATTTCCGATTCAGGAATCAATCCAATCATTCTACTATCAACTGAGTTATTGCGATTATCACCTAAAACAAAATAATAACCTTCTGGTATGGTATCATAACCAAGATTCTTTAAATCAAAATCCTTAGTTGTTGTCTTAATTACTTCTGTTATCTTCTCATCATTAATATATAATTCATTATTGACATATTTAATGTGATCACCTGGTAGACCAATAACCCTTTTAACTAACTTACTATCTTCATTGATAAAAACAACAATCTCAAATCTTTTATAAGTATGGTCATATTTCTTTAATAATAATACGTCTTTATCATTTAAAGTTGGAGACATGGAATCCCCTTTAACGATGACTGGTGTTAAAAGATAAGTTCTAATTAAGATAACACCAATAATAATACCAACATAGATTAATATTTCTTTTAATATTTTCATCTTTCACCAAAAAATAAGGCAATTAGCCTTATTTTCTTTCCTTGATTTTTGGTTGGCTAACTAAATCTCTTAAATAGTTTAATTTAGCACGTCTAACTCGACCTTTTCTAACAACTGTTATATTATCAACCACTGGTGAGTTCATTGGAAAGGTTCTTTCTACCCCTATACCATTAGAATTTTTTCTAACGATAAAGTTTCTTCCAATGCCACTACCTTTGATAGCAATAACAATTCCTTCAAAAGCTTGAATTCTCTTACGTTTACCTTCGACAACATTAACGTCTACACGAACCGTATCACCAACGCGGAATTCTGGCAAATCTGTACGGATTTGCTTTTTAGTTATTTTTTCAACTAAATTCACAATGTCACTCTCCTTTTATAAAACTATGATCGTAAGAACTCTTCCCAGCGGATCACGTTATTAATTTTAGCACACTTTTTTAAAGAT
>JAQUFI010000081.1 GCA_028684735.1 Bacilli bacterium
CCGGAACAACTGCTATATATTCATCTTCTTTAGCCTCATAAGTAGCCCCATAACCAACTTTAGTCCCAGCACTTATCTTTTTCACTTGAATAACTTCACTATAGAAATTAAAAGCTGGCTTCAACATAATATGATTTTCAGTATTAGTTGGACTAATATTAAACTTCTTAATAAAATAATTACGTCTAACTTCTCTTAATTTACCTTTTATACCATTACCAAGCCTTGGTGTTTGATCATACCCATACATAGTTGCCCCAATTCTAACACCATTACAAAAAGGCAATTTCTCATGATTTAGAAGGTTAACACTCTTAGCCATATGAACAATAGGCACTTTCTTAAGGTCAATTAGTGATGTAAGTTCTAAGAAATTAGTAACTTGATTATCCCATTCCTTATCGTTAACACCAGAGGTCGCAAAATGGGAAAAAACTCCTTCTAATTCTAAATACTGATGATCGATTAAAGTTTCATAAGCTTGTTTAATTTCTTCTTTATTTATAAAACCTAAACGACTCATCCCACTATCAATTTTAAGATGAACCTTTAACCTTTTATTAATATCTTGTTCTAAAAGCAATTTTAAATACTCGGGACTATGAACTGTAATCGTAATATTATATCTAATACATTCGTATATAAACTCAATACTAATCGGCTCTAAACATAATATCGGTATATCTCTAATTAACTTTCTTATTTCAATTGCTTCTTCAAGCGATGAAACAGCTAAATAATTAATCCCACACTCAATAATATATTTACTAATCTTATGACTATGACCATAACCATTGCTCTTAACTACCCCAAAATAATACTTATATTCAGGATAAGTAGCAATTAATTTCTTCACATTATCTTCAATATTATTAACATTTACTTCAACATAAGTGTTTCTATACATGTTTTAACCTCACTTTATTATAATTAATTATATCATTATTAGAAAAATATGTAAATTATCATAGACGACAAATACAAACAAAAAAAGATAATTTACATTATCTTTAAATAATTTCCTCACATATCTTATTATATAAAATTCTAAGTCTTTTCTTATCTTCAGGTTTTAACCTAACAAACTTTAATCTCAAAGGATATCCACTATCCATGTACAACAAGATATAAGCACTACTAGCATAAAACTTAATTGCACATGATGAAACAGAACAATATGGAACAATCGTAATCTCTTTAACATTACCTGTACCTCTTTGATCAAATAGAATAATCTTATGATCAGTAAAAACTCCATGATCACGATAAGTCTTATAAATAGCTAAGATCTTTTCTTCCTCAACTACATAATCCTTAATATAACCAGGTACATTCTCAAATTCAATCTCCTTAAAAAAATTAAAATATTGCGTTAACTCTTTATACTTTAAAAAAGCCATCTTCCCACCTCTACTATTAACATCTTATCATATTAAATATAAATATAAAATAAAAAGACAAGTAATTTGACATTACTTGTCATTTATCGTTTGACAAACATAAGACATTTTATAAAAATAATACTTTTTTCTTTTGATTTTAATTATAATAATTAATTATATTATATATCAAAAAGGTAATGTTTTTAAAAAATATAACAAAAAAGAGCAATTGCTCTTTTTTATTACTCGTTAGACTTGTTAATTTCTTTAGTGTATATAACAGCATCAGAAGTTTCTGTTTCTTTCACTGATATCCACAATTTCATAGGAAGGCTGTTTTTATTAATATTATCAATTTCAAATGTTGCTTTGCCTTCTTTAATATCTTTGTCTTTCAACTGACTAATATTAGGTTCTTGATTTAAATTATTTGCCCAAAAATATTTTAATTTATAAATAAGATTAAATGTTTCTATAGTTACAGAAATATTTACTTTATTTTCTTCATTAGTTTTTGTATAAACTGGATTATTTATAGTTATTAAATCAGGTTCTTCTTCATTTTCATTACTATTATCAAAGATGAACGGTCCAGATTTTTGTAAATTATCATTTCCTGCTTCGTCTTTTGCATATACCCATAAATAATATATTCCATTTAAAGTTACTTCTGAGGTTACATTTCTTGGATTTTCTCCAAGATTTGTTAATTGACTTTCAGTAACTCCATCTGCATCAGTTAACCATACATGTTTTAAAATTACAACATTATTATTATTATCTGTTGCTGATATATTAACTGAATGATTTTCTGCAGCTTCCCCATTCAATTTATCAAATGTAATTACCGGTTTTACTTTATCAATTTTATTTATTGTTACTGTTTTTTCTGTAACATTTCCTATTTTATCTTTTACCAAAATATTTACCACTTGATTGTCAGTATAGGTGGTTGCTACACCCGTTCCCCAGGTAAGCCCGCCATCAAATGAGTATGGTGCATCTGCTAACATATCACTATTATATGTAGCATTAATTGTTAACGTTACATCTTGATTTGTCCAATTAGCAGCATTGCCACTAACAGTAAATTCTGGGCCAACATTCTCATTGTCAAACACGAACGGTCCAGTATTAGCCACTATTCCATTATTAGCATTATCTTGAGCATATACCCATAAATAATATGTGCCATTTAATTTAGATGGGGCTTCTGCCACTAATGGAGCTTCTTCATTATTTTCCAAATGTGTTTGAATATCTATAGACTTAACACCTTCAGAAGCTTCGAGCCATTGGTATCTTAATTGCTTGATACCACTTAAATCACTTGCACTTAAAGTTACACTGTGATTTCTGCTTGATTCACCACTTGTACTTCCAAAATTAATTGTTGCTTTAGTCTTATCAATATTAGTTATTTCATATGTTACCACATCTGAAACATTACCAGCAACATCTTTAACTCTTACAGTTACTTTTTGATTATTTTTGAATGTCGCAAAGTTTTCAGTTTGCCATTCACCATCATTAAATTGATATCCTGCAATACCACCATGATCTTCAGCACTAACTGTTAAAACTATATCTTTATTGATGGGATTTTCATAGTCTGAAGATATTGTTATATTTTTTGGTGCTTCATTATCTAAATTAAAGCCATTAGTTCTTATTACTGATTGATTTCCTGCATTATCAGTTGCAATTACAACAAAATAATATGTTCCGGTTACTCCTGCAGGCGTATATACAGTTTTTGAATTTTCAAAAATTTGAAAAGCTTCATCATTTACAGCAATATTTTGATTTGTAGTCCATACATATTTAAGAGTTTCTAAATTTAAACCACTTAAATCATCAGTAACCGTTGCTGCTCTTGCGTGAGCTTTACGGTAATGGTTTGAATAATTTGTATAGTTTATATTTATTTTTGGTGCTTCTGTATCGATCTTATCGATTGTTACAGAAAACGGTTTAACAACATCATGATCAAAAGTAACACATGCCTTATAGTTTCCATTTGTTTCAGCAATATATGTTTTTGTGATTTCAGAAAGAACTAAAGGTAACATTTCAACGGCATCACAATTTCCATTTTTAACAAAACGGACACCTCTTATTAAATCCATATCAGCTTCTGAGCCATTTAGTGTTAATGTAACATTTTTATTAGTCCATCCTGTAGTACTAGAGTCTAATGTTAAAGTTACATTATTAATAGCATCTAATTCTCCTGTTAAAGTAGCAATTTGATTAAGTAAGTTTTTAATAAGATTAGCCAAATTTAATTTATCTTGATTATCTGTTGGTTCATCTTTTTTCATTGCATCTTGTAACTTTTTTAACAAATCTTGTAAGCTACCATTAGGATTTTTACCAATTGGATTATTAATTAAAAGTTCTTCACCCTTATTAGCTTCATCATCTAAGATTTGTTTAACTTTATCATTAATACGCTTTATAAGATTTAAAATAGTATTTGTTTGATTATTAACTGTTGCTTGATTAGCATTTCTTTCAGTTAAAATACCTTTTCCTTTAGCTAATTCAGTATTTAATAAGCCTAACAACTCATCTAATTCTTCATCTTTGATAGTACTGTATCCTTCACCATCTTTTACTGCTTTCTCTAAATTATCATAGTTAATAGCTACAACTTGTTGAACAGGTGCATTATTGATTTCGCCAGCTGGTGTTTGTCCTTCATCTGGTGTATTTTGTTCTTTATTATCTGTTTCTTTACCATTTCCTTTGTCTTCTTCTTTAATTCCAGGTTCTTTGATTTCCTCTAATCCTTCTCTTGGATTAGCAAATGTGAAAACAAATAACCCAATTAGAATAAACAACACAATAGCAAAGATTCTTTTTCGATTTTTCATATAATTCTCCTCCCCTAAAAAATATATATAAAAGTTACAAATTATTGTAACTGTAATACCTTAAACGCAAATTTTATTTCTTTGTTTACCATTTATTGACAAAAATGGTTTTGTGTTTCTATAATAACACAAAACCGAGTTCATTTCAACTTTTTAAAAAGATATATTTAAAATTTATTCGACAAAAAACGACAAGGTTTTTATTTTACTAAATTGAACTGGTTTAATGGCCAAATTCTAACAAACGGTTTTCCAATAATATCATCTTTTTTTATTAAACCAAATGACCTACTATCTAATGAATCACCACGATTATCTCCGAAAACTAAGTACATATCTTCTGGAATAACTTCATGGCCCATATCTTGAAGTGAAAAATCATCTGTTATTAAGTCATCAGTAATCTTTTCTTGATAAGCTTCATCATCTATATATAAGATATTATCTTTATACTCGATTTTCTCACCTGGTAACCCAATGACTCTTTTAATTAGATATTTACTAT
>JAQUFI010000082.1 GCA_028684735.1 Bacilli bacterium
ATACCATTACTTATTTCTAAGTGACTAATATAGTTATCTAACTTCTTATATTTAGTAGTATCAAGACTAGCTAGATAAAGAATTTGAGAAGCCACGTTTTCTTCAGCATCCCATAATTCTTTTAAATAATATTTATTATCTTCAATAACGATTCTACTTTCCATCATTAATTCTTCTAAATATCCTTTAAATAGATCATCATCAACCATATAATCTAAATAACTAATAACACTTGTCAAAATAAGATCATATTCTAAATAGACATCTCCATTTTTATTAACTAAAGTATTCATGACATAAATAATACAAGCTTTAACTCTTCTCTTATCATCAGGAGACATCTCCATTTTCATACTTATTTCATCAATCTTCGTAAATTTAATATCTTCGATATCATCTAACAATTGAAAGATATCTTTTTCAACAATTCTTTTAGTATCACTTTTATATCGATTATAGATATTTAAAGCATCTTTCATATTAAAGCCTAGTTCACTTAAATAGACAATCGTTTGATGGCCTTCTTCATATTTAATTAAAACATCATATACCTTCAATGCTTTTTTAGGAGTTAAATTAGGTATTTTATTTAAAACTGATTTATCATTAACAATTTTATTGATTGCTTCTTGCCCTAAGGTATTAACAATATTAGTAGAAATTTTCTCTCCGATTCCAGGAAATAAATCACTCGCAAAAAACTCGATTAAACCTGATTTATCTTCTGGCTTAACTCTTTCATATTCGGTAACTTGATATTGAAAACCATATCGTGGGTGTTCAACTTCTTCCCCATAAAAAAAATAAGTATCATCTTCATTTAAATCATAAAAATAACCAGTAAAGGTTACTGTTTTATTGATATAATCCATCATCGTTTCACTATTGGTATCGCGCACTTTAAAAAGACCAATCACATAACCTTGATCAGACTCATAAATACTCTTTCGGTAATTACCCTTTATATATGTTTTCATTAAATCACCTCTTTAATTATAGCACATGTTTTTTATTTAAAAAAGAAAAAAGGTCAATGACCTTTTAACGCGTTTTCGGAGTTTCCTCTTGAACTGGTTCTTGATTATCAGGATGATCTCTAAAATATTGTTCCCAACTATCATAAGGAATTCCTTCTTCATTAACCAAATTAATTGGTGGTATTCCTTGTTCTCTTCTTGATTCATTAATCTCTTGAAAATATGATTCCATTTGTTTATCTTGATATTCCCATTCTTTTTCTAAACCTTTAACAAATCCTCCTGCCATAATAGCTGTTGAGAGAATTAAGACTCCTGCAGCTAAAGCTAGACGAGTACGATTAGCGACTTTAATATTTACTCCTGCTTCTTTTAACGAATTAAGTGAGCGAATATAAGCATCTTCTTCGTTATATAACTTACGTGGAATACCTACTTTAAAGGTATCACGGTTTTGTTCGTCAACCATTTTAAACACATAATATATATTTGACTTAGAACGTTTAGGATTATCAATCTTAACGGCTTTTTTTAATCTACCATCAATAATTGCTTGTTCAACCGCTCCAATAACATCTTGTTTATAATAAGATTCATTGGATAAGGCATTACCTATTTTTCTTTTAGCCGTATCATCACTTCTAAAGATATAAGTTTCGGTGTGTCTTTCTTTCATATTCATTCCTCCGATTAATTTAAATATACTTACTTTTAGCCTAAAAGTCAAGTATAAACAACTACTTGACAGTTCCCACCATATGTGGATAATCGACTTTTTCTATATGAACTTTAACTAAACTATTGATTAATTCTTTTGACCCTTTTGCCTTAATTAATAAATAGTTACCCGTATGACCAATTAAATAACCATCTTTTATAATTTCAGGAATAAAAGTAATTTCACGATTAAGAAACTCTTTCATATAATTTATCTCTAAGGTTTTTGATAGATCGAGGATTGTTTTAACACGTTCTTTTTTTATGGAAGTGTCAATTTGATTGGGTAAAGTAGCTGCCACTGTCCCCTTTCTAATTGAATATGGGAAAACATGGATTTTAGAAAATTTAATTTTTTTAATCGTTTCAATCGTCTCTTGAAAGTGTTCTTCAGTTTCACCTGGGAAACCTACAATAACATCTGTTGTAAGTGATATTCCTGGTCTTATATCTCTTATTTGTTTGACTTTATCCACAAAATAATTAACCATATATTTACGATTCATCGCTTTTAATATTGAATCAGAACCACTTTGTAAAGGAATGTGCAAATGATTTACAATAACATTACTATTTTTTATGACTTCTAAGACTTGTTCATCTAATTCTGTAATTTCAATCGAAGAAATGCGTAATCGCTCTAAACCCTTTATTTTAACTAAATCAGTTAATAAATCACTGAACTTATAATCACCATCATAATAATGACCTGTATGAATACCTGTTAAAACAATTTCTTTATGACCATTTTCAATTAACTTCTTAACTTCAATTATCGTGTCCTCTTTTTTCTTACTTCTAACCTTACCCCTTGTATAAGGAATAATACAATAAGAACAAAAATTTTCACAACCATCTTCAATTTTCACAAACGCTCTTGTTTGATTAAAATTATTTAAACTCATGTTTTCAAAAGGCAATTGTTCAAGATCATAAACTTCTCTAATTTGTTTATGATGTTCCTTATATTCTTTAATATAGTCAACAATTTTTGTTTTATAATTATTACCAATAATAATATCAGCATAGTCTTTTAATAATTCACTATTTTCTTGACTTAAACAACCAACGACAACAATAATAGATGGTTTGTTTTTAGAAAGACGCTTAACTAGTTTTAAGGTTTTATTAGCGGCTGTATTCGTAACCGTACAACTATTGACAATATAAATATCAGCTTCCTTATTTTCAATGTAATCATTTTTAATTAAGAGTTCAGCCATAACATTACTTTCATAAGTATTAACTTTACATCCTAGAGTATATATATAAAATTTCATTTTTACCACCTAACAAAATAAGCCTTAAAGGCTTATAAATTTTTTCTAAATTCTTTTAATTCTTTTAAAAATTGATCATTGTATTTAGTCTGAGGATTATTAGTAACAGGGCTTGGTTTAGTTGCTGGAACATCTTCAATAATCTCCGAACTAGGATAACCATTTTCTGTCATTCGACCAAAGATAGGAGAAATAATCTCTGTATTGGTGAACCTAGTAGGTTCTTCTTGGGGTTTCTTTTCTATCGTTGAAACTGGTTCACGATAAGTAACTGGAAAATCAATAATTTCAATTGGAGTTGGTTGATCTTGAAGCGGTGCAGCATGCATTGGTGAAGGTTCTACAGAAGTCATCGCTGCCTGTTGTTTAGTTCTAAGTAATTCACTATAACTAATAATTGCATCCTCTTCTTGCGCTTCTTCAAACCTCAAAACAGGATCTTCTTTTCTTTTTTCCACTTGTTGTTGCATCGACATTAAAACATTATTAATTTCTTGTGTATTAAGATTAGTTTCAAGCGGCTGATTAACTGGTGGATTTACCTGTTGAGCAGGTACAACTGGAGCTGTTTCCGGAACAGTAACCTTCTTTTCTTCTTTTTTTCTTGGTTTAAATAATAAGAACATTAAAAAACCAAACAAAAAAACCGCACTAACTAATAGGATAATTAAATAAATTTGATCAGGGTTTTCTAAATTCATATTATCACTCCATATTTTCGTAGTTCCAAACACTTAATAAAAACAGGGGAACTGTTTCCACACGCATAATTTTATTTCCTAAACTAACAGGATTAAAACCGATGTCAACTAAATAATTTTCTTCATCAATGGTTAATCCACCTTCTGGACCAACTACTATTATTATTCTATCATAATTTTGATGATTGGTCAAAAACTTTTTAAGGTTCATTTCTTCTTCTCTCGTACTACAAACAATTTTTAAACCATCCATCTTGTCTAAGTCAGAAAAGGTTTTAATATCTGTTATTTGAGGAATGTCCATTCGGTGGGATTGTTCACTTGCTTCTTTACATATGCGATTCCACCTATTAATTCTTTTATCCTCTTTATCACTAGATAATTGAATAATACTTCGTTCCATTTTAATAGGAATAATTATATTAACACCTAATTCTGTTGCTTTTTGAAGGATTAAATCCATCTTGTTTTCTCTTAATAAAGGTATAACTAAAACAATTTCTTTATTAATATCTATTCTTTTCTCTAATTTCTTAATTATTCTAATATCTTGATTATTTATTTCACATAAATATAATTCAGAATGATATACAACTTCAATTTTATCGTTATTATTCATTCGCATAACTGTTTTTATATGATACCAGTCATCATCCCCTAAAATTAATTTATTATCATCTAATTGATTAGAAAAATATCTTTGCATCTTATCACCAACTATATTATACAAAAAATAGATAAAGATATCTAGTCAAAAAAATAAGTTTGAATATTCAAACTTATTGATTAGCATTAATCCAATTCATGAGTACTTCTTTTGACATGAAACCAGTCTTTTTATCTAGTTGTTTCCCTTTACTAAATAAGATAAGGGTTGGAACACTCATAATTCCATATGATTGAGCCAATTCCATATTTTTATCAACATCGATTTTTACTACTTTCAATTGACGTTCGTTAATTAACTCATCAATAATTGGGGTTAACATTTTACATGGTCCACACCAAGTAGCATAAAAATCAACTAATACTAATTCTTCACTAATTAACTTAT
>JAQUFI010000017.1 GCA_028684735.1 Bacilli bacterium
TAGAAAGTTCTATATGTCAAGAACCACGGTCTTTGATTTAAGCAGTTTTAATACATCAAATGTAACTAATATGGCATGGATGTTTGCTCAGTTTAATAATCCACCTAGTTTATCTAGTTTAAATCTAAGCAATTTTGACACCTCCAACGTAACCGATATGTCAAATATGTTTTACTATAATTCTAGTTTAACCAATATAAATTTAAAAACCGCATCTTTTGGAAAAGTAACTAGTTATGGTTCTATGTTTAGCGGGATTTCAAATGGTATAACAATAAACACCCTAAATGCCACAACTCAATCATGGTTACAAGCAAGATTATCCAATGCTGGAAAAACTGGTACAGTTGTCATCACCCCATAGTATTAATGAAGTAATTATGAAATAGTACTTCACAAAAGAAGTGCTATTTTTATATAAATATCTTGTATATTTTATTAGATTATATTATAATAAAAAATGAATGATAGGGAGGTAAGTTATGAAAAGAAAAAAACAAGGTTTTACATTAGTTGAATTATTAGGGGTCGTTATTTTAATAGCGTTATTAGCTATTTTAGTCACACCTTCAATTATAGAGCGATTAAAAAGTTCAGAAAGTATGTTAGATGATGCAACTATGGTATTACTTAAAAATAGTATGGATTCATTTCTTGATCAAAACGATCACGATTATCCTAGAATTAGGGGTAATACATATTGTATTTCTCTTCAAGAATTAGTTAATGCAGGGAAATTAGAAGCACCTGTTATAAGTGCTAAGAGTGGAAAAGAGATTCCTTTAGATACAATCGTTGAAACCAAAATTAAAAAACAAAGTGTTGATATAAACCTTAATAAAACTTGTTTAGCAAGTAAAAATGTTCTTATGTTTTCTTCGTTTGAAAGTAGTAGTACCAGTTATTTAGGTGGTCCAATTTTAAAAAATGAAATTGAAAGTATAAGTTTTGCAGCAACTAATATAGTACCAAATGATTCACTAGGATCATGGGATGTATCAGCTGCTCAAAACGGTAGTATTATGGCTTGGTATTTTGATAAAGATAGTAATGGATTATATGAATTATTTATTGGTTCAGAAGGGGAATCTGTATCAGCTAATCCTGATTCTTCAAGTTTATTTGCAAATTTAATCAATGTTAAAACGATATCATTTGATAATTTTAACACTTCGAATGTAACCAATATGTCAGGTATGTTCTGGGGTGCAACAGGTTTAACTAGTTTAGATTTAAGTGGTTTTGACACCTCCAAAGTAATTAATATGACAACTATGTTTTATGAAAATAATAATCTAACTAGTTTAGATCTTAGCAGTTTTGATACATCCAAAGTAACTGATATGTCAAACATGTTTAGGAGATTGATTAGTTTAACTAATTTAAATTTAAGTAATTTTGATACTTCGAATGTAACTAATATGTCACGAATGTTTTATGATAATCCAAATTTAATAAGTTTAGATTTAAGTAGTTTTAACACCTCAAAAGTAACCGATATGTCTTATATGTTTTGGTGTGCAACAGGTTTAACTAGTTTAGATGTCAGCAGTTTTGATACTTCAAATGTGACCAATATGATTACGATGTTTGTTAACACATCTAAATTAACTAGTTTAGATGTAAGTAACTTTAACACATCAAAGGTAACTGATATGTCCTATATGTTTCGTGGTACTGGTGTAACAACTTTGGATGTCAGTAATTTTGATACTTCAAACGTACTCACCATGTCATCAATGTTTTCTAACGCAACTAAATTAACTAGTTTAGATGTAAGTAACTTTAACAATTTAAATGTAACTGATATGGCTGGTATGTTTAGGGATATGACTAATTTGACAACTTTAACTTTAGGTAATTTTAATACACCAAAAGTAACTAGTATACAAGCAATGTTTTATAATTCCCCTAAGATAACAAGTTTAGATTTAAGTAACTTTGATACTTCGAATGTAACCAATATGTCAGGTATGTTCTGGGGTGCAACAGGTTTAACTAGTTTAGATGTCAGCAGTTTTAATACATCAAAGGTAACAACAATGTTAATAATGTTTTATAATAATTCTTCATTAACAAGTTTAGATTTAAGTAACTTTGATACTTCGAATGTAACTGATATGAAACAAATGTTTAAGGATTCTTCTAGTTTGACAAGTTTAAATATTAGTAATTTTGATACTTCAAAAGTAACTAATATGTCATCTATGTTTGACGGGTGTTCTAGCTTAACCAGTTTAAATTTAAGTCATTTTAACACCTCAAATGTAATTAATATGACCTATATGTTTAGGAACATGTCTAGTTTGACGAGTTTAAATATTAGTAATTTTAATACTTCAAAAGTAACTAATATGTCATCTATGTTTGCCGGGTGTGCTAGCTTAACCAGTTTAAATTTAAGTCATTTTAACACCTCAAATGTAATTAATATGGCATATATGTTTGACGAAATGTCTAGTTTGACGAGTTTAAATGTCAGTAATTTTAACACCTCAAATGTCACAAATATGCGATTAATGTTTAGTGACTGTAATAGTTTAATAAGTTTGGATTTAAGTAGTTTTAACACCTCAAAAGTAACTGACATGTCATATATGTTTTATGCTCTGGAAAATTTAACTAGTTTAAATGTCAGTAATTTTAACACCTCAAATGTCACAACTATGCGATCAATGTTTTATAATAATTCTAGTTTAACTAGTTTAGGCGTCGGTAGTTTTGATACCTCCAAAGTAACTGATATGTCCTATATGTTTTATGGTATGGAAAGTTTAACTAGTTTAAATGTGAATAATTTTAATACCTCAAATGTCACAGCAATGGAGTCAATGTTTAGGTATATGTATGCTTTAACTAGTTTAAATGTCAGTGGTTTTAATACTTCAAATGTCACAACTATGGCATCAATGTTTGGTGATATGTCAAGCATTACTAGTTTGGATTTAAGTAGTTTTAACACCTCGAAAGTAACTAGTATGTCAGGTATGTTTAGATATACATCTAAATTGGGTACTTTAAACTTTAAAAATGCAACCTTTGGTGCTGTAACTCTTATGTCAAATATGTTCGGTAGTACGAAAAGTGGTATAACTATAAACACGAAAGATGCAACTACTAGAACATGGTTACAAGCTAGATTAACGGATGCTGGGGTAACTGGTACTGTTGTCATTACAGCATAAATATTAATAAAAGGATTGAAGCCTAAACAGGTGACAATCCTTTTTTATAACTAATTTTTAAGATTATATAAAAAAGGATTATCTAAATGATAATCCTAAAACATAATCAATAAAAATGGGGAATAATAAACCTAATTAGTATACCTTAAACTGGCATTTGATATATTAAAGACAATCCCAATCATGATCATATAACTAAGTAGGGATGATCCACCATAGCTTATAAATGGTAAAGTAATACCAGTTATGGGCATCAAACCAAAGGTCATACCGATATTTTGAAGTTGCTGGTAAATAAGCATTCCAACTATTCCAGCCATCACATATTTGTTAATATTATTATTACTTTTAACAGCAGTCATAATCAACTTAGTATCAAAGAAGGTAAGTAGAAGAATCAATAAGACAGAGCCTACAAATCCAAAATTACTAGCATAAATAGCAAAAATAAAATCAGTTTGAGCTTCTGGGAAATAAATGGGGGTATTACCTAGACCATGACCGGTAATACCAGCTGATCCAATAGCTGCTAATCCATTTTCTAATTGATAACCACTTTTACTTGACCAATCTAAGAGGCGATCAACTCTTAAAAAGAAATTTGTGCCAAAGATGTTAATAAATAGTTCATTATTAATAAAATAAATTGTTAAGATAATACCAATTCCTAATAATATCATTCCAAATAGGATTATAAACCAACGATAACGAATTCCTGAAATAAAAAGCATGGTGATGGTAATTAGTAAATAAATAATAACAACTCCTGTGTCGGGTTGGAGGAATGTCAGAACACTTGGTATAAGGACGACAATTCCAACTTTAATTAAGAAAACAAATTCTTCTTTAATGGTAGGTTCAAGGTATTCTTCATTGAATTTATGAATCATACTTCCTAGAACAATAATTAAAATAATTTTCATAAATTCACTTGGTTGGATGGTACCTACTCCTGGGATACTATACCAACATCTAGCATTGTTAATTGGTTCAGCAAATAATAATAAACCTAATAGCATTAAAATCCCAATCGTATATAAGGTCCAGGCGTTTTTATAAATAATGGAGTTTCCTAAAGACATAATGATATAAGCAATAACGAAACCTAAAGTATACCAAATTATTTGTTTAATATATAAATTATCTAAATAAGAAGGTAGAATAGTAGTTGCGCTATAAAGGGTGATAATGGAAATAAGGGCCATTACTAGTAATGGAATGATAATCGTTTTCTCAACTTTATATTTAGAAATGTTTTTCATTTTATCACCTAATATTATCTTACACTAAAATAATTATTTATACAATTCATATAAAAAAGTTTTCAAAAGATAAAAATTATAGTATAATTAGATTGGTGATAAAATGGAATATATAGAGTATATCGTTATAATATTAATATTGTTAGTAATAGCTTTAGCTATTTCTAAATCAAAGAGAAAAGATTTTAAAATTGAAGTTAACAAACTGATTGATTATTTAGGTGGAAGACAAAACATTATTACTTATGAAGTCAATAAATCAAGATTTATGGTAACCCTTCATGATGTTTCAATTGTCAATAAGGAAGCTATTCAAAAAATGGGTGCTCAAGGAATGGTTGAGATTGATAACCAACTAAAAATCATTTTAGGTAATAACGCTAAAAAACTAAAAAAACAAATAGATGATTTAAAGTGATAAATTTTGTCACTTTTTTTCATCTTTCGACATAAAGCGACAGCGTTGTAGAGTATGATGATTTTGAGGTGTGAAGATGAATTTATCGGAAACTATTTTATTGAAAATTATTTTTATCTTTTTCCCATTATCAATTTATCTTTTTTATGTTGCTCATAAACGTAATGTCAGCAAAGAAGAAAATAATATGTTTTTTGGTATGGCTTTATTTACCTCTTTATATCTATTGATTAAATTTGGGAATAAAATGTATGGAGGGTCGGCTCTTTTATCAATAAATATTCCTCTTTTTTTAGCTTATTATAAGAAGCGAAAAATAGAGGGGGTGATTATATCTTTTTTAGTTATATCTTATTATTATATTTATTTTGGTTTTAGTTTTTGGTTTTTGATGTTAGAATATTTAGTTTTTTATTTATTTGTTGTCATAAATGATAAAATAAAAATTAATGATTATATATTTGGGGTTTTTTTAATGTCCTTGAAAGGATTATTCTTTTATATTACTTTAAGTTTATATGAAATAAATGGTACAATTTTAAATACATCATTTGATTTTTTAATATTAGTGATATCATCAATTATTTCAATTGCTATTATTATGTTTTGTTTAGATATTGGTGATGACATTTTAAAATATTACATGAATATAAAAGAATTAGAGCAAGAAAAACAAATAAGATTATCATTGTTTAAAATAACACATGAAATAAAAAATCCTTTAGCAGTCATGAAAGGATATGTCGATATGTTTGATGTTAAAAATGAAGACCATGGCAAACGATATATTCCTATCATCAAAGGAGAAATTGATCGAACGCTTATCTTATTGCAAGACTTTTTATCAATGACTAAAATAAATGTTGATAAAGAATTAATTGATATTAATCTGTTGTTAGAAGAAGCTTGTGATAGAATGAAACCATTATCAAATGAAAATAATATAACTTTTATAACTAAAATAAGTAATAATGAAATTTATGTCTTTGGTGATTATAATCGTTTGATGCAAGTATTGATTAATCTAATTAAAAACAGTGTTGAAGCATATTCTAATCAATCAAATAAATGGATTAAAGTTTATACTAGGTTAAGTAAAAAAAGAATTATTATTTATATTGAAGATAATGGTGACGGTATTAGTAAAGTTAATTTAGAAAAAGTAAAAGAACCATTTTTTACGACAAAAAACCGTGGAACAGGTTTAGGTGTATCCTTATCATCAGAAATTATACTAGCTCATAAAGGGGAAATAAATTATTTTTCGGAATTAGGTAAGGGAACTAAAGTGGAATTAATTTTACCAATAAAAAAAGACTATTTATCATAGCTATTTAGCTTCAAGATAAATGTCTTTTTCATATATATGTTTAGTTGTATTTTTTTCTTCTAATTCTTTAGTTGTAATGAGAAAGAATTCATGAATAATGATATTTTGATTGGAAGTTAAGACTGGATCATCCCAAGTTAAATCAAGATGGTACCAAATATTATCTAAGTATACTAAATTCCAAATGTGATCAGATGTTGATATTTTAATATTTGGTATCTTTAATTGGTTTAAAAAGATAGCCATGGTATCAGTATACCCCCCACAAATAGCTAACTTTTTATTTAATAAACCATTAGTTTTATGGGAAAGATTATCTTTATTAGCAATATTGTTTTTTATTTCATAGGCCCTTTGACTATCGTAAGTTGTATAATCAATAATATAGTCATGAAAGGCTCGTATTTTATCCGTTATGGACATCTCTTCTTTGATGATATCTTTAGTAATATTGTCAATTTTAGTATTAATATCTACGATTTCAGAATTATTATATAACTTATTAATAGTTAGTGTAACTTTACCTAGTTCATTAAAACTAATATTTAAGATGTTATAACTATTATAAGGATGAACATAGTTATTAATGGCTGATGATAAAATCGTATTGGTAGCAATTTCTTCAACATCATCAGCGCAAGTTGGGTATTCATCGGTACAATAAAAGGAAAAAGTATCAATTCCTGAATCAATGACAGTGTAAAAAATATTAATGATATCTTGTTTGTTATCAGGAAAAAAGTTTTCTGTTTTTTGCATTGGTAAAAAATTGCTTTCTTTGGCATATTCATTTGTGGATTCTATCGTGATATTTTTGTTTTCAATATATTGATTAAAAAGAAAATAGATAATCTCCACTCTAAATAAATATAGCAAAGTTAGTGATATACCAATTATTAATAGGATTATGAATTTTTTCAAGATATCACCTCATATTAATTATATCATAATCAAAAAAAAGGAAGTAGTTATTACTCCATTGCATTTACTTTTTTTGTTAAATTTGATTTATAACGAGCAGATGCATTTTTTGTTATTACACCAGCTTTGGTTGCTTTATCAATTCTTTTAATAGCTACTTTTAAATCATCATTAGCCTTAACCTTATCGTTATTAAGGATTGCTTTTTCGACATTTTTTATAGCGGTTTTCATACTTGATTGATATTCATTATTAGCTTGTTTTTGTTTTGCAGCTACTCTAACACGTTTTTCGGCATTTTTCATATTAGCCATGGGTTCACCTCCAAGTCATCAATATACTAATTTTAGCAAAGATTTATAAAAAAATCAATAAAAACCATATTTTTAGGCAAAATATATATAGGTGATAGAGTGAAACATGAAATTGATTTAAAACATTATCAAATAAGAACTGATTTAGCTATTGATACTATTAATGAAAAAACCAAAGGAATTAAGGTTAAAACGACAACTCTTGATGATATCAAAATAACTAATGTGGTTATTGAACCAGAAGGTAGTAACATTATTAAAAAAAAGGAAGGTAATTATATTACCATTGAATTTAAAGATGTTACTGATACTCATAATAAAGAAAAGGTAAGGGAAGTCTTTTCAAATGAGTTAAAAAAATTGTTAGAAATATGTGGCATTAAAGAAGACGATAGTTGTTTAATAATTGGCCTTGGTAACGCTAAATCAACACCAGACGCACTAGGCCCTCTATCAATTAATAATGTTTTAGTAACTAATCACCTTTTTGAATATGGTGATGTTATCGATGGTTATCGAAGAACCTTTGCTATTACCCCTGGGGTTATGGGACAAACAGGGATCGAAACCAGCAATATTATTATTAGTGTTATAAAAGAGATTAGACCTCACTTTATTATTGTTATTGATGCTTTAGCTAGTCAATCAATTGAACGTGTTAATCGGACGATACAGATGACGGATACAGGTATTCAACCTGGTAGTGGAGTTGGCAATAGTCGTAAGGAAATAAGCAAAGATGTTTTAAATGTACCTGTTATTGCAATTGGTGTTCCGACAGTGGTTGATGCTGTAACCATTGTTAGTGATACTTTTAATTATATGTATCAACACTTTTCATATATGAAAGAAAAGATTAATGATCCTGCTAATAAATTAAAAACAAATATTAATTATTTGAACGAAACAATTGATGTTAAAACAGAGGATAAGGAGTCATTAATGGGTATGGTTGGTAACTTAAAAGAGGAAGAGATTAAGCAATTAATTTTTGAGGTTCTAACCCCAATTGGTTATAATTTAATGGTGACTCCTAAAGAAATTGACTTTATTGTTGATAAATTAAGTGATGTAATTGGTAATGGTATTGATTATGCTCTTCATAAAAACATTGTCAAGTAATGTCAAATCTTATTATAGATACTATATTTTGGATAAATTTATTGATACAATGAAAATAGGTGATATATATGGTTACTAATTCATTTGTGGGTAAAATCGAAATAATTTCACAAAAACAAATGATAAGAAATATGTTAGAGAGAATCTTTGTTAAGCATAATAATGTCTTGAGTGAATCTGAAAAATCAGATTTACAAAATGATTATTTTAATAATGACAAAGATTATGATTCTAAACTACAGGATTTATATAATTTACATGCTTTGAATGGAGAAGAAATAAAACAATATTTAAATAAAAGTCCTAATGCTGATAATATTCAAAGATTAAATGATTTTAAAGAAGATGCTGTTCTAAATAATCAAAAAGAAGCATCACAAATTGAAGAACCCCAAATAGTACCCCTAGAAAAACCAAAGGTCCTAGTTTTAAACAAAAATAATAATCGATATTAATAATAATTAAAAATCAAAATATTATGTTTTGATTTTTTTTTGACATTTTATTCACTCATATAAATATATAATATGAATAGTTTAAAGTGGGTGAAACAAAATGAAGAAATTTAAATATCCAAAGAAAAAAATCAAACTAATCATTTTAACATTATTAATTGGTTTATGCTTTCAATTATCCTATAGTATTCTCATGAATATAAAATTATTTTCATCTAATGAAGAATTCATAAAAGCATTAATTGAAAATTCTGATTATTATTTAATGTATGAAAAAAATGATGGAGTAACTAAAAAAATAGCTAGTTTTCTTACTGATGTTGATATTAATCAGCCAACTACCATTATTAATAAGGTCTTTTATGCTAATACAAATAAAGAAAAAGTGGAATCTGTCTCAAATCATATTGATGATCATAATCCAGTTATTCAAAAGGAACCTCTTGTCTATATATATAATTCTCATCAGTTAGAAAACTATGATGGCAGTGATTATGAAGTTTATAATATTACCCCTAATGTTATGATGGCATCATATATATTAAAAGAAAAATTAAATGATTTGGGGATTCCTTCGATTGTTGAAGAAGGTAATATTGCAGAATTTATAAGAATTAATTATTGGAGTCATGATTATAGTTATGAAGCAAGTCGTTATTTTATTAAAGAAGCTAGAAATAAATATCCATCACTTAAATTTTTTGTTGATGTTCATCGAGATGCTGTCAATAAAAAAGATGGTACAACTAATATTGATGGTTTAAATTGTGCTCGAATTTTATTTGTAGTAGGTCTAGAACATAAAAATTATCAATTAAATCTAGCTTTAGCTAATAATATGAATAAGTCAGTGATGACTAAATACCCAACTTTAAGCAGAGGCGTTTTAACGAAAAAAGGTCAAGGAGTTAATGGTATTTACAATCAAGATATTAGTCCTAATATGATTTTATTAGAGATAGGGGGATATCAAAATACAATTGATGAAGTATTAAATACGATTATGATAATATCTCCAATTATAAAGGAGCATATAGAAAATGAAACCAGAAACAGTTAACAAAGTATTTAAATGGATTTTTTATACTTTATTTGTTTTATTTATTGTTGTATATAGTGTCTCTATTTCGGGATATAATGAACAACAAGAACGTCAACGTGTTAATTTAACCGAAGAAAAGATAAGAGCCTTTGAACAAGACATAAAAGATGGGAAAAAAATAGATTTAGATGCCTATATCGAAGAAAAAAATAATTTTGATGATAAGCCTAAAAGAATAGGATTGAAAATTTCGGAAATAATAAGTAAATATATGCGTAAAGGTATACAAAGTACTTTTAGAATTTTAAACAATATTGTTGAAAGTTAAAAATCTTTATGTTATAATGAAAATGGTAAGAAGGGAGTAAGAATATGGAAGGACAAAATGTAATAAAAATTATTGACATAGATGGGGCTGAAAAGCAAGTAGAGGTTATTACTCACTTCACTTTGGCCATGAATGGCAAAGATTATATGATTTATACAGAAAATAAAACTGATGCTAACGGTAATATTGAAATATCAACTTCAGAAGTAGTTGAAAAAGAAGACGGAAGCATTGAATTAAATGGTGTTACTGATGAAACTGTATGGAGTGAACTAAAAAAGGTTATGGTTGAAATGGCTAAAGGGGAGTAGGTTGTTATGGATAAAGACACAAAACAATTATATAATACAATCGTAAAGGATCTTCGTACCAAAACGATTATTCAATCAACCCCAGCAAGGGTTTCTTTTGCAGTCTCAAATTTATTTAAGGGTATTAAGGAAACTTATCACCGTAATATAGATGCTTTAAAAGAAAAAGCAACTAATATTGCTAATAAAACAGCTGATTTAGGAAATACAATTAATGCTGGTTACAATACATTAATTCAAAGTAATGAAGAAAAAAGGGATTTTATTAATCAACAAGCTGGTAAAGATGTTGTTCAAGAAGCAATTAATGCTGAAGTAGAACAAAAATATGCTAATGAAATTGAAAGAAAAGAAGAAATTTTAGCATCAATTGAACGAGATAATAGACTAATAACAGCAGGGGTTGGTTTTATTGTTGATGTTTACCAATCAGATGTGGAACATTTAAAAAATAAGGCAATTAAGTCAACACAAAAACCACATCGTTTATTAATAAGTAAATTATTTTTAACTTCATTTAAAAACTATGTAGCAATTACAAAAACTAGATTAGCTGAAAGAGCAACCATTAAAAAGGGTATTGCTAGGGAAGTTGCTAGTTTTGATCAATTAGCAGCTGAAATTAGAGAACAACAAAAAGATAATCCAAATACTGCAATGCAATTAATTGAAGAAGAAAAAAACAAATTAAGTGCAACTGCAAAAGATTATGTTACTTTAAGGAATGGTTTAGGTTATGGAGTAACTGAAAAAGAAATATGGAATGCTTATTTTGCGGATATTGATTCTAACGAAATAAATAATGACCAAGTTATGCAACCAGTTGAGAATGTTGAAGCAGCACCAGTAGTTGAAGCACCAGTTGAAAATATTCAAACAACACCAGTAGTTGAAACTCCAGTTGAAAGTGTTCAAGCAGCACCAATTTTAAATATACCGACTGTTGAAGAATCGGTTATTGAAAAGGTCGAAGCCACACCAGCAGTTGAAAATCATGATAATCCTGAAATGGCTTTAAATAACATTGATGAAATGCGTCAAGGATATCGTGAAGAATTAAATGATGGTTACGAATATACGAATGAAGAAAAGAAAGAATGGGAAGATGCTAGATTAGCTGAAGATTTATCTAGTAAAGGTACCACCTTATCTTATCAAGAACAAGAAGCTAATGTTCTGATTTATGAACAAGGTTTAAGAAAACAAAGGGAAGCTATTATGGAAATGGAAAAGCAAATAGCTATTATTAGAGAAGCTGAACAAAAAATTGTGCAATTAACTAAGAATATTGACCCTAATATATTAAAACGTGTTCAAGGCGGAGAAATAGAACAAAATAAAGGTCAAACTAGATAAAAGGATATTTAAAAATATCCTTTTTTTTGATATAATCAAAGAGGAGGATGTTATATGAGAGAATTGATTATTGGTTCACATGTTTCTTTTACTAAAGACGAACAACTGTTAGGTAGTGTTAAAGAAGCTTTAAGTTATGGAGCTAACACCCTGATGTTATATACAGGAGCGCCTCAAAATACTAATCGTGTTCCAATAAATAAGGAGTTAACCTTAAAAGCCCATCAATTAATGGCTGAATATAATATTGATATTGATAATTTAGTGGTTCATGCCCCTTATATTATTAATCCAGCTAATACTGATAATCTTGATTTCGCCATTACTTTTTTAAAACAAGAAATGAGTAGAACAGAGGAACTGGGTATAAGTAAGATTGTTTTGCACCCTGGTAGTCATGTGGGATTAGGTTCTGATAAAGCAATTACTAATATTATTGAAGTCTTAAATAAAGTATTAAATGTTGATTCGAAGGTTACTATCTGTATTGAAACAATGGCTGGTAAAGGCACTGAAATAGGTAGTAGGTTTGAAGAAATAAAACAGATTATTGATGGTATTAAATTAAAAAATAAAATAGGTGTTTGTTTAGATACTTGTCATATTAATGATGCCGGTTATGATATTACTGACTTTGATAAAGTATTAGATGAATTTGATGAGTTAATAGGTTTAGAATATTTAAAATGTCTACATATCAATGATAGTAAAAATGAAATATCGGCTCATAAAGATCGACATGAAAATTTTGGTTTTGGAACTTTAGGATTTGATAACTTAATTAATATTATTTATCATCCTAAAATAAAAGACATTCCTAAAATATTAGAAACACCTTATGTTACAAAAGAGGATAATAGTAAAGAAAGACTATATCCACCTTATAAATTTGAAATTGAAATGATTAGGGAGAAAGTTTTAAATAATAATTTAATTGATGATATTCGAACATACTATAAATAATTAGTCATTTTATTTTTAAATTGAGAATATAGATTGATGATTTTATTATAAGTATTAGGATCGGTTTTTTGTTTTAGTTCATCGAAAATAGGGTTTGGATTACCATATAGAATTGTTCGCCATTGATGTTTAATAATTTTATGAACTAATTCTAATTCTTGACTTTTTAAAGTGACCCCATTTTTCTTTGCAAAATCATCCACATCTCTAATACTTAATTTATTTATATAGTCGACAATAAGCTTATCCTTCATAATTCACCTCAATATAATATATGTATAAAAAAGATAAAATATCTAGTAAGGAGGGTAATATGAAAAAAAAGAAAATTATTAAAACATATAATACTAAATATAATTATTATAAACAGCCTAAAAATATTAAAGACGTTATTGAGAAAAGATATAATATTATGATTAGTATTATTATTATGGTTATGGTTCTTCTTTTAATTAATTTGTTTTATGTTCAAGTTATAAATAAACAAGTATATGTTACGAAACTTACCCAACTTAATCAAAATATTATATATGGGGATACTGCACCAAGGGGTCGAATATATGACTGCAATGGTAGATTAATTGTTGATAATAAAGCAATAAAGGTTATTTATTATAAAAAGGAAAGCAAGGTTACAACTAAAGATGAGGTTGCTTTAGCTTATAAATTAGGAAGTTTGATTGATTTAGATTTTACTAAATTAAATGATCAAAATTTAAGAAATTTTTGGTTAATTAATAATGAGGATTTAGGTAATAAAAAGGTTACTGCTGATGAGTGGCAACAATATGAAGAAAGAAAACTAACTAGTGATCGAATTAAAAAGTTAAAGTTAGATAGAATCACTGATTTAGAACTTGGTGAATATAATGATGTAGATAAAGAGGCAGCCTATATTTATTTTTTGATGAATAAAGGTTATTCTTATGATGAAAAGATTATTAAAAAAGATTATATCAGTGATAAAGAGTATGCGAAAGTATCTGAAAATATTGATGTTTTAAAGGGGGTTAATACAAGATTAGATTGGGAAAGGGATTACTTATATGGCGATGCTTTTAGAACTATTTTAGGTAGTGTATCGAGTACTGAATCAGGTATCCCATTAGAGTTAAAAGATTATTATCTATCAAAGGGTTATAGTTTAGATGATCAAGTGGGTACTAGTTATTTAGAATATACTTATGATCACTATTTAAAAGGTATAAAAAATAAATATGAAGTTTTAAAAGATGGATCATATCGTTTAATTGAAGAGGGTAAACGAGGTAATGATATTGTTTTGACAATTGATATGGAGTTACAATTAGCTATTGAAAAAATTATTATTGCAGAATTATTAAGCGCAAAGAAGGAACCAAATACGGAATACTATAATCGCTCGTTTGTTATTATTAGTAATCCTAAAACTGGTGAAATCTTAGCAATGGCTGGTAAACAAATTGTAAGAAAAGATAATGATTATGAGGTATACGACTATACTCCTGGGGTTATTACTTCTCCTGTTGTGGCTGGTTCAGTCATTAAAGGTGCTTCTCATATTGTTGGATATAATACTGGGGCTTTGAAAATAGGCGAAGTTCGTGATGATGCCTGTATCAAAATTCAAAATACACCGATTAAATGCTCTTGGATGTATTTAGGAAGTGTTAATGATTTAACAGCCTTAACCCAATCATCTAATACTTTTCAATTTCATACCGCAATTAAAGTTGGTAAAGGTAATTATCAATATAATAGACCTTTAGTTATTAATAAAGATGCTTTTAAAATATATCGGGATACCTTCTCTGAATTTGGTTTAGGGATTAAAACAGGAATTGATTTACCAGTTGAAAGTTTGGGATATAAAGGTAATAATACTTTGCCTGGTTATATATTGGACTTTTCAATTGGACAATATGATACTTATACACCTATTCAATTATCTCAATATATTGGAACAATTGCGAATAATGGTTATCGTATGCAACCATATCTCTTAAAAAGTGTTTATCAACCTAGTGATGGATCTTTGAGTAATCTATTATATGAAACAAAACCAAATGTTCTAAATAAAATTAATACAAAAGATGAGTATTTAAAACGAGTTCAATTAGGTTTTAAAACAGTCTTAGAGCCATATGGGACAGGTTATTATTATGTTGATCCAGCTTTTAACCCAGCTGGTAAAACAGGAACTAGTCAAAGTTTTATTGATACCAATAATGATGGTGTGGTTGATACAGAAACGATAACTCATAACTTTGTGGCTTATGCTCCATATGATAATCCATCGGTAACTTTCACCATTGTATCACCTGATATATCTCATCGTAATACAGGAAGTTATTACCAATCAAATGTTAATAGTCGTTTGGCTTATCAAGTTTCAAAAAAATACTTTCAATTTTATAAATAATTTGCTATAATATGTTCGTATGTATTAAAAAGGAGGAATTTAAATGGCAAAAAAGAACGAAAACAGAGAGTTAGTTGATTTACAATGTACTGTTTGTAAAGAACTAAATTATCGTACGGAAAAGAATAAAAAGAATACTACCGAGCGTTTAGAATTAAATAAATTTTGTAATAAATGTAGAAAAACGACAACTCATAAAGAAAAGAAATAAGGATGTGCCTTATTTTTTGGTGAGAGGAGGTAAAAAATGATCAACGTTAATGATATTAAAAATGGAATGACGATTATTTTAGATGGTAATATTTATTTAGTAATTGAATTCTTACATGTTAAACCAGGAAAGGGGCCTGCTTTTGTAAGAACTAAATTAAAGAATTTAAGATCAGGAGCAACTATCGAACACACTTTTAATGCTGGTATTAAATTAGAAAAAGCAACCATTAAAAAAGTAACGATGCAGTATTTGTACGCCAGTGGCGACACTCATTATTTTATGAATATGGATAATTATGAACAATTAGAACTTAATAACAATCAAATTGTTGATGATGTTAAATATTTAAAAGAAGAAATAACGGTTAATTTAACTTTTTTTGAAGGTGAATTACTTGGTTTAGAATTGCCAGAAAAGATTGAATACAAAGTTATTAATACTGAACCAGCAGTTAAAGGTAATACTGCAACTAATGCTACGAAAGAAGCTGTTTTAGAAAATGGTTTAGTTGTTAAGGTACCACTATTTATTAATAATGATGAAATAATAATTGTTTCAACTAGTACTGGTAAGTATGATTCAAGAGCATAGTTTGTCAATAAAGACTAATTTTTAGTTGACAAACATATAATTAATGGTATAATAAAATAGAAATTGAAAAAAGGAAAGAAGAAGTGTCCACTTCTCACCCGATTACTGAAGTTTTGGGTATAGGCCGATATTAATATCGTTTTTAAGGGTGGATACTTTGTATGCACTTTTTTTGTGGAGGTGTCAGTTATCGCTAGTAAAGATAAAGATTTGTTTATTAATGGACAAATTAGAGCGAAAGAAGTATTTGTCATAGGTCCTAATGGGGAACAATTAGGAATAAAACAAATTAATGATGCACTAACTTTAGCGAGTTATGCGGGTTTTGATTTGGTTTTAATTAATCCTAATGGGAATCCTCAAGTTTGTAAGATTATGGACTACAATAAGTTCAAATATGAAAACAAGAAAAAGCAAAAGGAAAATGTTAAAAAACAACGTGAGACTAATTTAGAGATGAAAGAGTATCGTCTATCAGTTACGATTGATAAACATGATTTTGATACGCGTATTAAGAATTCTAGTAAATATCTAGAAAAAGGTCATCGTATTAAAGTATTGATTCGTTTTAAAGGTAGAGAAATGGCTCATCCCGAACTTGGTCGAAATGTTTTGATTCGTTTTGCTGAAACATTAAAAGATGTAGCTGATGTTGAGCAAAAACCAATCTTAGATGGACGTAATATGACAATGATACTAATGCCTAAAAAAGATAAATAGAGGAGGATATATATGCCAAAGTTAAAGACTCATAAGGGAACAAAGAAGGTTCTTAATGTTCGTCCAGGAGGAACAATTAGTATGGGAAAACCTGGATCAAACCATAAAACAGGAAAGCAAAACTCGGCTTTTAAGCGTAAAGGTCGAAAAGACATTCAATTAAGTAAGAGTGATTTAAAAAGAATCAAAGAATTAATTTAGTATTAGAGGAGGAGAATTATGACAAGAGTTAAAGGTGGAACGATTAGTCGTGCGCGCCATAAAAAAGTATTAAAGCAAGCTAAAGGCTATTTTGGAAGTAAACATAGATTATATAAGAGTGCTAATGAACAAGTTATGCATTCATTAAAATATGCTTATCGTGATCGTCGTCAAAAGAAAAGAGATTTTAGAAAATTATGGATAACAAGAATTAATGCTGCATGTAGAGAAAATGGTATTAGTTATTCAAGATTCATCAATGGTTTATCAATCGCAGGGGTTACCGTTAACCGTAAGATGTTAAGCGAAATTGCTATCGATAATCCTAAAAGCTTTACTGATTTAGTAGAAATAGCTAAAGGAGCATTATCTGGTAAAGAATATGTTCCAAGTATTGTAAAAACTACTAAGAAGAGTGAAGTAAAAGAAGAAACATCAACTAAGAAAGAAACTGTTAAAGAAGAAGCTTATTATGACAAGATGACTGTTGCTGAATTAAGAGAATTAGCAAAAACGAAAAAGATTTCTGGTTATTCAACAATGAAAAAAGCAGAATTAATTGAAGCAATAAAATAATCAAATATTGATTATTTTTTTTGTTTTATGTTATAATTGTTTTACGGTGATGACATGATAAATTTATATATTGATTTTGATGGTGTTATTTTAGATACAATTAATACTACCAAGGATTTAATAAGCGGCTTAAACTTAGATAGTGAAGTTCAAATAAGAAAGTTTTATGCAGAATTAGATTGGGTTAAATTATTAGAAACAACTCCTATTATTAATGATGGAATTGAATGTATTCAAAAAATAATTGATTCTAATCGATTTGAGGTAGCTATTTTGACTCATATTAATTCATTAAATGAGGCAATTGAAAAAGTAAAATATATAAGAAGATATTTTGATGATATTACAATTATTCCGGTACCTAAAGCTATTTCTAAAACGAAAATGGTTCATACTAAAGGTGCTATTTTAATTGACGATTATCCTATGAATCTGTCTGAATGGCTTAAAGAAGGAGGAATTGGAGTCCTTTTTTCACCACAATTAAAGCAAAAAGGATACCCAGTTATCAATCGTTTAGATCAGATATTAGATATGAAATTTTAATAATTAAGGAGGGGTAGGATGGAAACGGTTAATTATGAACTAGCCTTTTTAATTAATCAAGCATTGAAAGATAAAAAGATAGAACGTTATATACCAAGTTATTTATCTGAGTTTTGTGATTTTTCAATTGAAGAATTAAATCAAGTAACTAGTTTAAACCTAATTAATTTTACTAATGTTGAAGAATTAAATAAATTAAATAATTTAAAACATTTAAAAATAAGTGGTATTAATTTATTTGATTTTAATAGTACACTGCCCTTAGAACAGAACCCTTATATTAATCATATAAAAAATTTTAAACCTCTTAGTAATTTAATTAATTTAGAGTCTTTACAAATAAATAATGATCTTTATCTTGAAGAAATAGATATTACTTCTTTAACTAAATTACGTCAATTAATTTTAACTAATAATCATCATCTTAAACGGATTATTGGTTTAGATACTTTAAAGAACCTAGAAGAAGTTATTATATATGGTAATGATTTAGAAATGAATTTAGATATTCAAAAATATATTGAAAATACGATTCAAGCAGAAACTAATATATTAGATATTAGTTTATATCATCAAATTGTTAAAAGAAAAGCTAGTTTAGGAAAATATATGGTTGATTGCTCAGTATTAGGTTATACTCATTTAAAATTTGCGGAGCAAGTAGCGTTTGTTGATTATGCTCTTACGGATATTAAATCAACTAAGCAAATGTATGATACTTGTGATAGTATTATTAAAAAAAATCAAGTTAAACAAATGGATGAATTAAGTAAAATTAAGTTTGCATATAACTTTGTTGTCAATAATGTTAAATTTGATAATGAAGGATTATACCAAAGGATGTTAGATTACTATAAAATTAGGGAAAAACATAATGAGATACCTAGTTATATTAAAAAGAAGTTTGCTATGATCCATAGTAGTTATACGGCTTTAATGTATCGTCGCTCTAATTGTGAAGGATATGTTAATTTAATGAAGTTTATGCTTGAGATGGTTGACATTAAAAGCTATAATGTTCGTTGTATTGATCCTAGTTATGGTGAATTAGAGCGTTCTAATCACGCTATGATTAGAGTTCCATATAAAGGTATGTGGTATTACTGCGACCCTACTTTTGAATATAATACTGGTCAAAATTATTTTATGTTGACGAAGGAACAAATATCTGAAAGTCATATTTTAAATGGTTATGATAGGCAGTTAAGTAAGGAGTATCAGGATGAACGATATATTGAAACGAATAATCGAAAAAGATATTAAACTTAATGATGAGCAACCTAATTTAAATTATTATTTTGGTATATTAGGAGATAAGAAA
>JAQUFI010000083.1 GCA_028684735.1 Bacilli bacterium
CACTTCATCCCTTGTACGGCTAAAGCACTACCAATGACTAAATCATCATGATTACTTCCATTACCACGTTTATTCGATGTTTTACCATCTGCTTCAATATAAATTTTCATTTCATCCAAAGTATTAATATCATTAATAAGAATCAAATTCTTTTCAAACTGTTCCTTAAAATCCTGAACTAATCTTGGTTTACTTGCACTGGTAGTTATCCAACCGACTTGATATTTTCTCTTACCTCTATCATCAAAGGTTTTCATTTTATACATATTAAGATATTGTCTTTCAGTTCTTAATTTCTCAATTATTGACTGACCAAAACTATTCTTTTCAACAACTAAAAAAGCATAATTAAAGAGCATCCCACAATCAAAAACAATATCTGCAAATTGATATATTGGTGTCTTATTGTCCATGAATACCGCTACCTGTTCACCATCTGAATCAAATACACTAATTGTTGAATTATCGCCACCATTGCCACTGGCAGTATCAATACCAGCATAATATCTCATACCTGGCTTAATATTTTTGAACATTAAAAAACCCTTGCCATAATATCTAGCAATGGTATCAGGGAGGATTATATTTAGTTCATCTTTTCTTAATGGAGGGAGTAAATTTATTATTCTATTATTAATTGTTTGTTCATCAAAAATACTTCTGCTTGTGGCTCTAAAACTTTCTTCAGGGCTGAATGGAAATTCTTGTTGAAAATCTTCCAAGGCCATATCCTGTAACTTCCATCTTCGCCACATAATCATTTTCAAACTAACTTTATTATTATATAATGGCATTTCATCAATATCTAATTGTTTAGGTGTTAATCTGTGATTATGATTATTTACCTTGAACCAATCTTCTGCAATATTTAACTCATGCTTAAACTGTTTCAATGTTGCGGAACTTGTCCAGGGATAGAAAAATGCTTTATATCTCGATTCTTTATTTTTATATGATTTAGTAAATAATTTTTGATAGTAATTATATCCATTAGAAGTCGTTTCAATGACTATTTTACTATCCATATTCTTAGCAAGTGCTTGTTCCAAACTAACCAAACTATCCTTCTGTTGGTCATCTGGATAAAATGCGAACTCTGACAAATGAATATACTGTAAATTCATACCTCTACCCAAGGATTTAGTACCTGCGGTTTTAACCATTAATCGTGAACCATTCTCCAAGAATAATTCCATTCTGTTTGAACGTTTTTCTTTCGGTTTATATTTATCTGGTATCTCAGCATAAATCATTTTTAACTTTTCAAATAATGCTTGAGTTGACTCCACATTATAAGAAACCATTAATGTATTAGTATTTTCTTTGGTACAAACAAGCCATAAACAATAAACCATCATCAATGTACTAAAACCTAATTGTCTACTCTTTGCAATAATATTGAACTTATCCATATTATTAAAAAAATCCACTTGTTGTTCGTTTGGTACGAACTTCACCAGATCACCATTATTATCAATAATCTTAATAAAATTTTTTATCCAAAGAAAAAAATCATTATTAATCTTCTCTAATTTTGTTTCTTTCTTCATATTATAAGATCATCTTCTTCTTCATCTTCTTCTTCGACAAGATTGTTATTTTTATTATTAAGATTATTTTCTTTGATGTTTTGTGTGATAGATTTCTGCAATTTTATTACTGTATCAACTGCCTTACCATCACCTTTTTTGGCTTTACCCAACATGACATTATATATCTCTAATAAATCATTGGCTGCATGACTCATAATATATAAATCCACTAAATGTTTATATTCGTTTGTTTTCTCCCATGCTGCATAAGTGGTTTTAGATTTTACGCCATCAATTTTCATAATCTCTTCTAGTGGCCTATCATTAAATTCTCTACCTCTACTGGTTAGTTTAAATTTCCATCTAAAATAGCGTTTATATTTTAATGGAGTTTTTGCTAATTGTTGGTCTAATGTCATTTGCTATCATCTCCTATTAATCATAAAAATAGAGGATGGCTTAATACCATCCCCTTGTGTTGAAAAACTAATTATTTCCATTTATTGGAATGTACGATATTATACTCAATAGGTATATATATATAATATGATTCTTATTGGTAATGATTAATAATTTTTAGATTCATATTATATATATTTTAATTATTATTACTATTGATAGATGTATTCATATTGTCTTCTTGGTAATAATCCCTTAATATCTTCCTTTGTATAATAATTTTTGACGCACTCTTTAAAATCAACTACTCTATCGTTATTATAATCACTAATATATTTCACTTCACTATTATCTTTCTCTTCCTCAATATTCAAAGTAATCTTATATTTATTTGGTTTAGATATTGGTCTACCTAATGTTTCATCATAAATAAAATTATCGCCATTACGTTCAATTACTTCGATTACTCCTAATTTTTCTAGTTTTTTATTTATTTTGTTTACTGTCATTCTTGTTAATCCTGTTACTTCTTCCATTTGTGTAAGCGTCATATAAAATACACCATCATTATTAGCAAATCTTTTACTATGTATCAGCATTGAATATACTAATAATTTTTGATTCTTCTCAGGGCATTGTAAAATAATCTGATTAATCTCGTTGAATGAAACATCAAGATTCTTTTTCCTGGGTACTAGACTACAATCATGCGTGAATACATATTCGATAATCTCTTTAATATCCTTTATTGCTTCATCAATTGGTGTAGAATAATATTTTTTATCTTGTTTCTTAAACCATTCCACTAATAATCCTTCAGATTCATCTTTCTCTAATCCATGATACTTAAATAATTTAGCCAAATTTAAACAAGCGTTATGTCTAGTTCCTGCTCTAGTTAAACCGTTATCATATATTTTACCGATCTGCTCCACAGTGAATATTTCAGTAGGATTATAAATAGGCAATTCTTTGTGTTGAGTAATTGCTTCTTCGGTATCCTGTATTTCTTTTTTTAAAGTTGTAGATGGTTTTTGTTCTTTAACCTTTTTCTCCATATTATCCAGTTTTATATTTTCTTTGTTATTGTTTACAATTAAATTAATTACTTTTCTTTGGATCTTCTTTATATTTAAAAAATACTCAAAATTCTCTTCTTCGGATTTATCGTTACATAGTCCATGAAATTCATCACAAAACCCACAATAACTATCTTTTTTTTTATAGTGTTTTTGGTTTAATCCTAATGGTAGTTTTACGCCTTGTGTATTCGTTGGTCTAAACTCAACTTCACCATCAAAACCAAATACTTCTGCTTTATTGATTACTAAATTAAAAAATCTTTTAGCGGTAGGTACTGGTATTAAGTCCTCAATGAAAATTTCAATGTGATACCCTTTTCCGCCTGAATTAGATATATGGTAATCACCTATTTTTAATCCTAATTCCCTTAGAGTATTGGTAATTTTATAAGTTATCCATTTAGCCGTTTCTTTATCTTTAAAATCCACATCAAAACATATAAATTTTGTATAGTAACTTCCTGCGAATATTCCTACTGTTTTTGTTTGATCTAAGTGTTGTTGAATTATATATGGTAATAATGGTCTAGCACCAACTGTATTTTTTTTTCTATATGTTATGGTGGAATATTCTCCACCTTGTTTTTGTATTAAGTATTTGTTAGTGTTTAAAACGTATAAGTCATAAAATTTGTCAATTATCTTTTTCATTTGTTACCTTCTTCCATACATTTGTTTTTGGGCATAGAAAAAGGAACGGTAACTCTCAATCACCGTTCCTAATTCCTTCCTATCTATTTTTTGGTAAATGCCACTTTGTTTCGATAAATTAAAGCAATTGAAAATATATCTGTAAAATCATCTTTTGTGTATGTTTTATTTGCTATTAAATTAGTAGGCCAATCTCTTGATAATTCTTTTCTTATATAAAACTCTCCACCAGGTAAAGATAAATCCAAATAAAAAAGACCCTGCAATCCTGCAAGGTCTAAATTTGTTTCAAGTTTATTATCCTTATTCAATTTTATTTTTCTTTTCATTTTGTACTTTTGTTCAATATCGTAAAACTCATATTTTGTATGTCTTTTTAAAACCTCTATTAGTTCATCAAATCCCATCATATTAAGGTATCTCGAGTGTACCTCAATAAAACGATTATCATAATGTCCTAAATATCCACCATCAATTGCTAAGAGTGCCATTTTACCTTTTTCTGATTGGGGAAGGGGAATATCATAATAAGACCATATTTGTAATGCAGTTGAGCCACAAAACTTTTTGTAGTAATTATTCCTTGATATATTAAGTATATTGTTTAAGTTAGCACTCTGTTTATTGACTACATCATCTTTTGATAATTTTGTAACATGATTACTCCAACATCTTCCTTTTATTAAATCACAATCTATTGCAATTGCCGGAGTAGTAGATTTATTCAATTCGTAAATACTTTCAAAGTCATAAAAATAATTTATTTTATAACCTTTTATGTTATTAAGTAATGCACAAGATATTAAACTATCAAGATCATCGCTGATCATTAACTCATAATCTTTATTATCATCATTACACCATTCAGGAAACATCTCCTTAATTTTGGATTCCATTTAGCATATATTGTCTGTCTATTG
>JAQUFI010000018.1 GCA_028684735.1 Bacilli bacterium
AAATTAGATTATAAACTATTAAATCTTGCTATCATTTCTTTTATTGTTTTTCTAATCTATCAAGCCCGTCATTTTTGGATTGGGGCTTTTAATCTTGTTAATACAATTTTTATTCCATTTGTTTTTGCCTTTGTGGTAGCTTATGCTATACATCCAATGGTTAAGTCATTAACGAACCGAAAAATTCCTAAATCTTTAGCCATTACCATTGTTCTAGCTTTGGTCCTTGGGTTATTTATTATAACCATGTTTTTAGTAGTTCCTCTTTTAGTTGAACAACTAACTAGTCTATTTAATGGTATTATTACTTTTATCATTGAACTATCTAATAAGTATGATATTAATTTTGGACCTCTACAAGACTCACTATCTAAGAGTTTTAATGATATTATTTTAAATTTAGGTAAGTATGTTTCGAATGGTGCAGTTAACCTAATTGGTGTTTCACTTAGTTATATATCAACATTCATTATTTCTTTCTCTGCTTCGATTTATTTCTTAATTGATTTAGATAAAATCAGATTATATATTAAAACATATTTAAAAAAGAAATCAACCAAAACATTTTATTTTGTTAGAGAATTAGATCATGCAATGAAAAACTATTTGACTGGTTTTTTAAAGATTGTCTTTATTTCTTTAATTGAATATACATTGGCTTATTTAATTATCGGGCATCCTAATGCTTTATTATTAGGTTTTCTAGCAGCAGTAGCATCACTAATCCCATACTTTGGAGGAATGTTTACTAGTATTATTGCTACAATTACAGCTTCTGTTATAAGCCCAGATTTATTAATAAGAACAATCATTACCTTCTTAATTTTAAGTGCTTTAGATAGTTATGTGATTAATCCATTAGTATATGGTAAGAGTAATAAGATTCATCCAATTATTGTGATTCTTTCAGTTTTTGCGGGTGGTATTTTATTTGGTATTGTTGGAATTATTATATCTTTACCAGTTGCTATTCTAATTATTAACACCCTTGATTTTTATAAAGATGATATTAAACAAAAGATTGAAGAAATAAAAGAATAAATAATTTAAAAAGATATGATTTTATTTATTTGAAGAGTTTAAGTTGTCAAATTTTAGTAAAGTAGACATTTAACTATTAAATTATGTCATATGTTATGACAAAAAGAAAATTTTTGTCATTTGTCAAATAACAATAATTATTATATGATGTTTTCGAGGTGATAAAATGTCATATATTTTAAGAAATGAAAAACTAAAGGAATTTATGGATCAATATCAACTAGATTGTGTTTCCATCATCGTTAAGATTGATCACGATTTAAAGAAGGCTTATTATGTTATTGATGGTGAAAAGATTGTTGAAACTGATTATCAACAGATGATTGAGTTTATGAATAAGTAAAAGGCAAACCTTTTACTTATTTTTATAAATAACTTGACTATTATCAAAATAAAATATATACTTTATATATATTTATTATTGATTTTGAGGAGTATTTATATTGGGATTGATAGAGAAAATGTGGTTGGTGAAAACATTATGAAGAATATAAAGAAGACACTTAATTATAATAATCGTGATTCGCGTTAAGAATTTGAGTGTATAGCTAGTCTATAAAATAAGGTGGTACCGCGAATATATTCGCCCTTATATTAGACTTTTTTTCATATCTAGGAGGTATAAAGATGAATAATTGGAGAATGAAACGGCATCGAATTTAATATTAGATAAAAAAGAAGGAGGAGAAAGAATGATACAAAAACCAAAAGGAACTTATGATATATATGGAGGAGAAAAAGCAAAAAAACTTCTTTATATTGAAAACTTATTAGTAACATTAATGCAAAAATATAATTACGAATACTTTAGAACACCTATTTTTGAAGCGAGTGAATTATTTCACCGTGGAGTCGGGGAAACAACAGATATTGTTTCAAAAGAAACCTATGACTTTAAAGATCGTGGCGATCGGATGATGACTTTAAGACCAGAGGGTACAGCTGGTGTCGTTAGAAGTTATATTGAGAATAAATTATATGGTGGAGTTATGCCTCTTAAAACTTGGTATTATGGACCTATGTATCGCTATGAAAGACCACAATCGGGTCGCTTTAGAGAGTTTTACCAATTTGGAATTGAAGTCTTTGGAACTAATGATCCAATGACCGATGCGGAAATTATTAGTATTGCCGTTAATTTTTATAAATTACTTGGCTTAAAGGGAATAAAAGTTAATATTAATTCATTAGGAGATAATGAATCAAGAGAAACTTATCGTCAAGCTTTAGTTGAATATCTAGAACCATATATCGATGAGTTATGTGAAGATTGTAAAGATCGTTATACTAAGAACCCATTAAGAATTCTAGATTGTAAAGTGGATAAAGATACAGATATTTTAAAAAACATTCCTAAAACAATTGATTATTTAAATGAAGATAGTAAAGCACATTTTGAAGCAGTTCAAGCATATTTAAAGGAACTGCAAATTGAATTTGTTATCAATCCTTCGATTGTAAGAGGATTGGATTATTATACTCATACTGTTTTTGAAGTTGAAGCTAATGTTGAAGGATTTGGTAGTCAAAATGTTTTATGTGGTGGTGGAAGATATAATAATTTAGTTGAAACAATGGATGGACCATCAACACCTGGAGTTGGATTTGCGATGGGGTTGGAAAGACTTTTAACTGCTTTAGAATTTGAAAAAATTGAATTGGATTACGATAAGGGAATTGATTTATATGTTATCCCAATGAGTGAAAGTGAAAAATTAAAAGCTATTACCGTAACACAATTTTTACGTCTAAATGGTTTTAGTGCTGAAATTGACTATATGAGTCGTAATTTAAAAAATAATTTTAAACAAGCTGATCGTTTAAATAGTAAGTTTGTTGTTATTATTGGAAATGAAGAAGTAGAAACAGGTATTTTAACGATTAAAAACAATGAAACAAAAGAAGAATATAAAGTTAAACTTGATGAAATTATCGATTTTATGGATAAAATGTTAGGAGAATAACATGCCAAAAATATTAGAGTTAAAAACAGTTTTAAATAATTATAAAGAATATCTTGAACAAGAAGTTACTTTAGCAGGTTGGGTAAGAAATCATCGTAAACAAAAAAATATTGCTTTTATTGATTTTTATGATGGTAGTATTTTTGATAGTGTTCAAATAGTATATAATGAAACTCATCCTAATTTTGAAGAGTTAAATAAAATTCATATTGGGTCTTCAATTAAAGTTACAGGAAAATTAATTAAATCATTTGGTTCTGAACAAGATTATGAAGTAGAAGCAACCGAGATTACCTTATTAGGAGATTGCCCAGAAGATTATCCGATTCAACCGCAACGATATCCAAGGGAATATCTAAGGGAACAAGCTTATCTTCGACCACGAACTAAATTATTTCAAGCTATCTTTAGAATTAGAAATATCACAACCATGGCCATTCATTCTTATTTTCAAAATGAAGGATATATTTATACTCATACACCATTAATTACTTCAAATGATGGTGAAGGAGCAGGGGAAATGTTTAGAGTAACAACTCTTGATTTAAATAAAATTCCTTTAACAGATAAGAAAGAGATTGATTATCAGGAAGATTTCTTTTCAAAGAAGGTTGGATTAACAGTTACTGGTCAGTTACAAGCTGAGGCTTTTGCCTTAGCTTATCGAAAAGTATATACTTTTGGTCCTACTTTTAGAGCTGAAAAATCAAATACGAAAATTCACGCAGCAGAGTTTTGGATGATTGAACCAGAAATTGCTTTTTGTGATTTGAATGACTTACTAAAAATTCAAGAAGAATTTTTAAAGTATGTCATCGATTATGTTTTAGTAAATGCTCCAAAAGAAATGGAATTTTTAGACAAGTTTGTTGAAAAAGGTTTAATAGAACGTCTAAAGACAATTGTGAAAGATAAATTTAATCAAGTAACTTATAAAGAGGCAATCGAAATATTAAAGAAAGCTAATCTTGAATTTGAATTCAAACCAGAATATGGTGAAGATATTGCCAAAGAACATGAGAAGTATTTAACAGAAACTTATTTTAAAACACCTGTTTTTATAACTAATTGGCCGAAAGAAATCAAAGCTTTTTATATGAAGTTAGATGACAATAATGAAACAGTGGCTGCTGTTGATTTAATTGTTGCTAAAGCAGGAGAACTAATGGGTGGTAGTCAAAGAGAAGAAGATTATCACAAATTAGTTCAAAGAATGGAAGAATTAGATATTAAAGAAGAGGGGATGGAGTGGTATCTTAATCTTCGAAAATATGGAGGATGTATTCATTCAGGATTTGGTTTAGGCTTTGAAAGGCTATTAATCTTTTTAACCGGTATGGATAATATTAGAGATGTAATCCCATTTGCTAGAACTTATGGGAATTGTGATTTTTAGGAGGATTTATGAAACAAATATTTAATACTAACTTAAATCTTAATCATGTTGGTGAATTAGTTAATTTAAAAGGTTGGGTAGCTAAAACAAGAAATCTAGGTGGATTAATTTTTATTGATTTAAGAGATCGTAGTGGGATTATTCAATTAGTTATTAAACCTGAAAATGAATATTATGAATTAGCTCAAACCTTAAAAAATGAATATGTTATTGAGATTGATGGAATGGTTACTGAAAGAGAAAGTAAAAATAAACATCTAGTTACTGGTGAGATTGAGATTGCAGTTGGAAAATTAGTTGTCTTAAATACTTCTTCAGAAACACCATTTGAAATTACAGATGATAGTAATGCTTTAGAAGATACGAAACTTAAATATCGTTATTTAGATTTAAGAAGAAGTAATCTAAAAAATAATATTATCCAAAGGCATAAAATTACATCCTCAGTAAGAGAATATTTAAATAGTTGTGATTTTATTGAAATTGAAACACCTATTTTATGTAAGTCAACTCCGGAAGGAGCGAGAGATTATCTAGTTCCATCAAGAGTCTCAAATGGTCGTTTTTATGCATTACCTCAATCTCCTCAAATATTTAAACAATTGTTGATGGTTTCAGGTTTTGAACGTTATTATCAAATCGCCAGATGTTTTAGAGATGAGGATTTGAGGGCAGACCGTCAACCAGAATTTACTCAAATCGATATGGAGATGAGTTTTATAGATGAAATTGATATTCAAAATATTGTTGAAGGAATGATGGTTAAAGTTTTTAAGGATATTAAAAAAATAGAACTTAAGGTTCCATTTGAACGAATGACCTATGACGATGCGATGAATATCTATGGTAGTGATAAACCAGATACTCGTTTTGATATGAAAATTCAAGATATTACTGATATCTTTAGTAATTCTGATTTTAGTTTATTTAAGCAAGTAATCGATAGTAGTGGAATTATTAACTGTCTAGTAGTAAAAGATGGTGCTGATAAATATTCAAGAAAAGATATCGATGTTTTAACTGAATATGTTAAAAAATATCAAGCCAACAACCTTTTATGGCTTAAATACAATCAAGATTTTACAGGAAGTATTATTAAGTATCTAAGCGATGAAGAATTAAATATCTTTAAAAACCGATTAGATATTAGAGAAAATGATTTGATTTTGATTGTTGCTGATAAAACTAAAATAGTAAAAAATAGTTTAGGTAATTTAAGATTAAAATTAGGTCATGATCTTAATTTAATCGACGAAAGTAAATATAATTTTCTATGGGTAATTGATTTTCCTCTATTTGAATACAGTGAAGAGGATAATCGCTATTATGCTTGTCATCATCCATTTACATCTCCAAAGGATAATGATATTGACAAATTAATTAGTAATCCAGGTAATTGTTATGCCAAAGCCTATGACATTGTTTTAAATGGATATGAAGTAGGTGGAGGAAGTATTCGAATTCATAAAAGTGATATTCAAGCTAAAATGTTTAAAGCTTTAGGTTTTACAGAAGAAGAAGCTCAATTAAAATTTGGATTCTTATTAAATGCTTTTAAATATGGAACGCCACCTCATGGGGGAATTGCTTTAGGATTAGAAAGATTAGTTATGTTATTATGTAATACTGATAATATCAAAGATGTAGTTGCTTTTCCTAAAACAGCTAGTGCCTCTTGTTTAATGACAGAAGCTCCAAATATTGTTTCTAAAGAACAATTAGATGAACTAGGTATTAGCTTAATTAAATAAAACAAAAAGGAATGGATTATCCATTCCTTTTATCTTTAAAAAATAACATATTTATTAAAAGTATATATTGTCCCATTTATTTTAATATAAATATAATATTTTCCACTAAGACCTTCATCATTAATATATTTAGTAATATTAAGACCATTTTTAATTTCTTCTTCATTAAAGATATCAATACACATCGCCGTATATGGTCTTTTAGCAATAATAACATTATAGGTTTTTTTATCAAAGAGGTTATCTAAGATGATTTGAACCTCATCTGTTTGTTTAAAGATTCCATTAACGACTAAGCGATCAGATTCTTTAAAGACATTTAAGTTATATTTATCTTTAATTCCATTAGCTTCTTTTTTCAAAAATAATAACTTATTGTCATTCGTTGGTGTTATTCCTAAACTACCTAATCGTTTACCAATACCTGGTGTATATTCGTCATTCGCATATAAGTTTAACTTTTCAGTTCGGTAATAATGACCAGGTAAATTAAGTTCATAGATAACTTCATTATTTAAAACTTCAACAGTGATACTATTTAAACGACTACCTTCACTAAAAGCAGCAGGAGTATTAGAAGTATGTCCGTCGATTTCACCATGACCACCAGAATGAATTAAATAATGATTCGCTTTAAGATAATCGACATCTGAGATATAAGGTGAATAATATTTTGAACCTCTATTTTTACCGTATTCCCATTCTTGAGATATGGTCATATTATTAGTATTAATTTTATAAATAACCCCTCGACTATAATTGTCATCAGCACTAATAAATTTTTCTTCTATTTTAGAACGATTATTACCATTATCAAAGATAAAGACATTACCATTTGGTAGAATCATGGCTGCGTGTTGAGCCCATTGCCATTCTAAATTATTAGTAGGTGTGAAGAAGTACTTATGCATCTCTTCACTCCAAGTTGTCTTATCACCAATAATCCAATTTAATTTTAAGGTATCATAATTGATATTAATAACGGCATCTTTATGTCTTCCTGATAGGGTTATTGAATTGGTTATTTCATCATACCAAACAGAATTGTTGTGAAACCAATCGTATTTAGTTGCATAAGGACTTAATCCTTCATCCGTTGGTAAGATATCTTTTAAATCAATTTCTTTAACGATTTTACCCGTTTTACGATCAATTTCTACAATATAATCTTCAACAGTATGATCGATAAAATTATTTGAAGCGACTAAGAGATTACCATCTTTCATTTCATAGACATCATGGTGATAACCACCAGGTAGGGTATATTCAAAATAAACTTTACCTAATAGATCCATTTCAATTAAACCAACTGTATAATAAGGAGGATTGATTAAACGGTCACTACTTAACATGATATGCCCATTATTTAAACGCTTTATGTCCCAGGCATAATTATTAGTCGTATACCATCTAACATCACCATTGACATCATAAGCAGCTGTATAACCACTTGAAGATGGAGTAACAAAATATAATTCATTATTTAGTTTATTTTTCTTGGCTTTGACATTCTCAGGTAGTATAAAATCATCAGGTAATGGTTCTGTTTTTATATAAATAGGGTAATCAACTTCATTAACAGTAATAATGACTTCATTGTTTGTATCTGGATATAAACCATATATTGGTAAGACATGAATATTGGTTGTCTTAAATGTATTAGTATAAGTTGTATGTTCATCTTTACCTTTAATAGTTACCATAGGATTAGTAAAGTCATTGGTTTCAAAAATAACTAGGGCTGATAAAGGTGATATTTGGTAGGGATTAACAATTATTTTAGGTTCTAATACAGAATACGAAGTATCTTTTAAGAATTCTTTTTCTAAAGCTAATTGTGTTTCAAAAATATCTTTCTTTTTTTCAATTAGAACTACTTTATCAATATTTTTATAAATAACAATTGATAAGAGACAAGCCACAACAATTAAAACTATTAATTTATATTTTGTTTTCATAATTCCTCCTATATCAATCTGATTTCATCTTCTAAAAAGAAGGGATGTTTTTTATCAATGCGATCATAAAATAAAATGCCATCTAAATGATCGATTTCGTGTTGGAAAGCAATTGATAATTCTTCACGAGCACGGACTTGATATTTTTTCATATTTTCATCTAAACCTTCAACTGTTATTCTAGCATATCTTGGGATATGTCCATCAACATCACGATTAACACTTAAGCAACCCTCACCAGCATCCGCAGCAATCATTTCTTCAGAATGACTTATAATTTGAGGATTAATCATAACATAATTATGAAATTTTCCTTCTTCATATTCATGAACAATCACAATCAATCGTTTGAGAATTTTTAGTTGAGGGAAAGCTAGTCCCATTCCGGGTCTTAAATTATACTTTTTCTCATATTCTTCAATTTGACTATAAGTTAATTGATCGATCATTCTTTGAACTAATTTTTTTTCTTCCTTAGTTAAAGGTTCAGTTATATCAACACTTTTTTGTCTTAATATTTTGTTTGATTCATCTAATATTTCTAATTCTTTAAACATATAACCACCTCTACCATTTTAACATAAATAATGAAAAAAAGGAAGATATCTTCCTTTTATTGAACCCAACTACGAGCTCCAATAATAATTACCAGTAATATAAATAATACTAAGACAATTGCAGCACTATAACCTCCACCATAACCTCCGCCATAACCAACGTTTTGACCACAAGGATTGCAGCAAGGATTATTGTATGCTCCATAACCTCCATAATAGTACATAATTTTCCCTCCTATCTAGTCATAATATATTATTATAAAAATAAGGTTTTGTTAATATAAATAACCCATATTCTAGTTTTTAATCTTTAATTTTTATATATAATATGTTATTATATAATATGTAAGGTGATAAAATATGAAACAACTAATTCGCAAATTTAAAGACAATCTTAAAGATATGGATAAGATATTGTTAGTGACCGTTATTATAATGGTTTTATATGGTTTATTTAATATTTTAACGGCTTCTAGTCGTGAATCAGTTGTTAAATATGATAATAGTATTTACTTTTATTTTAAACAACACGGAATTATGCTTTCAATTTCGTTAATCGGAAGCCTGATTATTATTAATTTTCCTACCAAATATTATCGATTACTCGCACCCTTTGGGCTATTTATTATTTTAGCGTTACTTTTTTATACAGCTTTTTGGGGTGAAATAATTAGAGGTAGTCGTAATTGGATTAAAATATTTGGTTTTCAATTTCAACCGAGTGAGTTTGCAAAACCAATCTTGCTTGTCTCTATAGCCATTTTCTTTGAAATGTTTAATAAAGTTTTTAAAAGTACTGATCTTAAAAAGAAATATGGGATAATCTTTGGCGTTATATGGGGAATTGCTTTAGCTATGGCCATTTTCATTTCTCTTCAAAAAGACTTTGGAACCATGGTTATTATAATGTTTATTTTTGGAATAATGTATATTTCTAGCCCTATTAGTATTACGGATAAAGTTAGATCAATGATTACGATGTTTATTATTGGCGTTTTGGGAATTGGGGTTATTTACCTCAATACTGGCAAAATCTTTAGTCATGAACAATTAGAGCGTTTAAATGAATTTCATCAACCTTGTCAAAACTATGAATCAGGTGGCTATCAAATATGCAATGGGTTTATTGCTTTGAATGATGGGGGTTTAATGGGTTTAGGAATAGGTGATAGTAAACAAAAATATTCGTATATTCCTGATCCTCATACTGATTCAGTCTTTGCTATTATTGGAGAAGAGTTAGGTTTGTTAAAAAGTAGTTTAATTTTTATAGGTTATATAATTATCTTATATCGTATTTTAAAAATAGCTTCTAAATCTAATACCCTTCGTGGAAGATATATTTGTATAGGGGTAGCTACTTATCTTTTTATTCATGTATTTATTAACTTAGGTGGTGTCTTAGCGGTTATCCCATTTACTGGAGTACCATTACCATTCTTTAGTTATGGTGGAACCTTTACGATATCATTATTATGTTCAATTGCTATTGTCGAACGAGTTAGTATAGAAAATAAAAATAAAAAAATAAAAGTAAAAGTATAAAAGGGTTTTAATAATTAGAAAAGATATATTAATAATGAGGTGATGTTATGAAAAAAATCATTATTAGTATCTTTTTTATTTTTATTGTAATTTTAAGTACTTTTTTAATTAAAGAAAAGGAAGTTCCAACGATTGATAACACAATTAAAGTAGAAATAAAAGGTTCTGTTAAGAGACCAGGAGTATATCAATTAAAAGAGAATAGTCGGGTTCAAGATTTAATCGATATCAGTGGTGGTCTAACTAAAGAGGCTAATATTAGTATTATTAATCTTAGTAAAAAGTTAGAAGATGAAATGGTTATTATTATTTATAATCAAGAAGAAATAAAGGAAATGGTTAGTGGAAATACTAGCATTAAATATATCGAAAAAGAATGTGTTTGCCCAATCTTAGAAAACGATGGATGCTTTAACGAGTATCTAACGAATGAAGAAAGTATTATAAATGAAACAGGAAAAATAGCTCTAAACACGGCAACATTTGAAGAATTATTGACTTTACCAGGGATTGGTAATACTAAAGCTAATGATATTATTAAATATCGGGAAGAAATTGGTGGTTTTAAAAACATTGAGGAGATCATGAATATTAAAGGTATAGGTAAAGCTACTTATGAAAAGTTCAAAGATTATCTTACTCTTTAGTGTCTTGGTGAGTGGATATACTTGGTATATAGTTAAAAATAATATTTATCATACTGATTATCGTGTTGATAGTAAGAAAGTAACAGGTTATATCGATAATATTAAAAAAAGTGATAATAAAACAACTATTATATTAAAAAACAAAGAAAAAATTTTAATCAATTATTATGAACCTATTTCATTAGAAAGTGGGGATTATATTGAAGTTGAAGGAATATTTACAAAACCCTCCGCAAATAGTGTCTTTTCTTTGTTTAATTATCGTCATTATTTATTAAGTCAAAGAATCTATTGGATTATTAAAGAACCTAAAATAACAAAATTAAAAAATAATACATCTTTTTTTTATCAATTAAAAAACAAAGTTATTAATAAAATTGATAGTCTTGGTAATCCATATATAAAAACTTTTATCCTTGGCGATATCAATGAGATTGACGATGAAGTTATTACAAGTTACCAATTAAATGGAACCATTCATATTTTTTCAGTCTCGGGTACTCATATAACCTTATTATCCTTTATTCTATTAAAATTATTTAATTTAATAAGTAAAAAAGAAACAATTAATTATCTATTAGTAACAATTGTTTTATCATTTTATCTTTTTTTGACATCATTCTCACCACCTGTTACCAGGTCAGTATTAATGTTTAGTTTATTAACCTTTAAAAAACAATTTAAAGTTAATATCAGTACGTTAGATATCTTAATACTAATTGGATTTTTACTATTACTAATCAATCCTTATTATGTTTATCACTTAGGCTTTAAATTTAGTTTTATTATTAGTTTTTATCTAATTCTTTTTCAAAAGTTTATCGCTAATTACAAGAATTATTTTATTCAATTATTTATGGTTTCTTTGGTTGCTTTTTTAGCAAGTATTCCACTAATGATAAATAATTTTTTTTATATTAGCTTATTAACACCCATTTTTAATATATTTTTTGTTCCTTTAGTATCAGTTATCATTTTCCCTTTGTCTTTAATAACCTTTATCTTTCCTTTTTTATTGCCACTATTTAATCTATCGATTACTATTTTAGAAAGTCTATCTTTGATGTGTTCTAAAGTAACTTACTTAAACATTATTTTAAAAGATGTACCCATGTATATTTATTTCTTATATTACTTATTGATTACCTATGTTTTATACCAAATGAATAAACAAAAATTTAGAGCTATATTATTAGTAGTCATAGTAATTTTTATTCATACGAATCTTAACTATTTAAACTTTAATCCAACCTTAACGATGATTGATGTTGGTCAAGGAGATAGTTTATTAATCACCCTATCTCATAATAAAGGCAATATTATGATTGATACAGGAGGAATTCAAAATTTTTATGGAACTAATAATTATAGTATCGCAACCGCAACGACGATTCCTTATTTAAAGTCAAGCGGTATTAAAAAAATTGATTATTTAGTCTTAACGCATGGGGATTATGATCATATGGGTGAAGCAATTAATTTAGTAGAAAACTTTAAAACAGAAAATGTTATATTCAATTGTAATGAATTTAATGAACTAGAACAGTCTTTAATAGAAGTATTAGATAAAAAGAATATTAAATATTATTCATGTATTAAAGAATTAAATATAGATAAGTATAAATTACAGTTTTTAAAAACAAAAGAATATTATAATGAAAATAACAACTCTAATGTAATTTATTTTCATTATAATAATTATAAATTCTTATTTATGGGTGATGCTGGAGTAGATAAAGAAAAAGATATTTTAGAAAAATGTAATTTAACTGATATAGATTTCTTAAAAGTGGGTCATCATGGATCAAATACAAGTAGCAGTGAAGAATTTATTAATAGTGTTAATCCTAAATATAGTTTGATATCAGTAGGTAAAAATAATAGATATGGGCATCCAAAAGAATCAGTATTAGATACTTTATTTAATTCTAAAATATATAGAACAGATCAAGATGGCAGTATAGAGATAAAATTAAATGAAAATGGATATAAAATTAAAACATGTAGTTCATAGAAAGGAGCAAGATATAAATTAATTATCAAAGAAAAATCAAACATAGTTGATTTTGTAAAAAAACCTATTTTGATTAAGAATAATAATTATGAATATAATTGTTTTGTAGTTATAGAATTAAAAGTAACTGAATTAAAGAAAGAACATATAGGTCAAATACAAGTATATATGAACTATATTGATACTAATCTAAAAAAAATAATCAGGATAAAACAATAGGTATAATTATTTGCAAAAAAGATAATAAATACGTTATTGAATATTGCAGTGATAATAAAATTATAGCAAGAGAATATGAATTAGCGTGATATAATGGTTATAGGATGTGAAACTATGGAAGAAAAAACATTTTATTCAACTTATAATAATTATAAGTTATGTGGCGTTTTAAATAAGGTTAATGGTGATAATGAAATCGTTGTTATATGTCATGCAAGAACAAGTAGCAAAGACTCTAGGCCGACAACTAAACTTGCTAATAGGCTTACAGAAAATAAGATAAATAATTTTAGATTTGATTTTATTTCTTGTGGTGAATCTGATGGTGATTATAATGAATATACAATTACAAATATGTTAACGAATTTAAATGATACTTTAGCATTGCTAAAAGAAAAATATAATTTTGAAAACTTTATTCTTATTGGATGTAGCATGGGTGGAAGAATAGTATCATTAGTTGATACCAATAAATTTAATATAAATAAAATAATATTATGGTATGGAGCAATTGATTATGGTAGAGGATTACTAAATATTCCTAGTAAGAAAGAAAAACAAGCAAAGAAAAATGGCTATTATCCAATAAACAATGGATGGAAACTAAGTTATGAATATTTTGTTGATGAAAGAAAATATCGTTCTTATAAAACATTATCTAAATTAAGTGTTCCATTATTATTTGTCCACGGAACATTTGATCCATACGTTACCTATAAATCATCAGTAAATACTTCTAAAAAATGTAAAAATGCTAAATTAGTTTTAATAAATGGTGGGGATCATGGTTTTCATAATGAAGAACATATGAATATAGCTTTAGATAAAACTATATCTTTTATAATTAATAATAATTAAGTGAAAAGAAATATAAAAAAAGTATTTCTTTTTTATTTAAAATTAAAGATTATTTATTCGTATGACTAACAACATATCACCACATGGAGATGCAGATCATATAGGATAAGCAATTCACTTAGTAGAGAACTTTAAAGTTGAGAATGTCATTTTTAATTGCGGAGATTACAATTATTTGGGTAATATTAATTTCTTAAAAGTAGGTCATCATGGATTAAATACATCATCTACCGTTGAATTAATTAATAGTATAAATCCTAATTATTTTTTAATAAGTGTTGGTAAGAATAATAGATATGATCATCCAAAAGAAGTAGTATTAGAAATTTTATCAAATTCAAAAATATATAGAATAGATAAAGATGGAAGTATCGAAATGAAATTAAAAAAAGATAAATATATAATAGAAACATGTGTGCCTAAAAAAGTGGTAATTATTAGTAAATACTAATTATATGATATAATATAATTGGTGGTAATAATGAATAAATGTAATATCAATTTTATTGAACGTTTAGGTGTCGATTTTTCAAAAATCAATTCCAAAATATATACAGAATCCGACATTAATGAAATTGTTGCAAAGTATGAAGTTCAAGGTGAAACAATTAATGATGAAGTATCTTTGGAGCATATATATGGTATGCACTCAAATATTGATGAATGCTATAGATTTCCTGAAATTCTTGATTATTTTTTTTGTGACTTAGGTGATGGTTATCACACTAGAGCAATTGGTATGCTAAAGTATGATGACACTAATGTTATAACAGGTTTAACACATAGTTTTAAAGAAGAACCCATAAGCTTAATTGAAGCAGATAATAAAAAAAATCTTATAATGACAAATGGCATGCATAGATTTTTGGTTTTACGATTACTATATTTGCATGCAAAAACAAAATGTAAAACTCAAGAAGAATTTAATAAACTAAAACTACAATATACCATACCAGTAAAAAAAATAAAAGTAGATTTATTGAAAACATATTGCAAATATTTGATTGACTTATTTCAACCTGTAAGTTGTATGGATAAATACTATCATTCTATTGAGAGGTTTATTGACCAAAATAATGAAAAATATTATATGTTAAATGAAATAGTTGGTTGGAATCAATATGAAAGCAAGTATATAACAGAAACAGAAATGCATAATTACTTAAATAGCGTTAAGGGATTAGAAAATGAGTATGATGATAATTATGACAAAACTGGAAGAAGTAAGTTAATTACTTTTAATGATGAAAAAATTTTGTTAACAGATGATGAATTAATTGAATATACAAGAAATATAATTATTAATTCTAATAAAAAAGATTTAAAAACATTACAAAATATTGCTAATATAATTCAAAAATATGAAAGTTTTAAATGTTTTTGCCAAACATATTTTATTGATATTATTAATTTAGAAAAAAAGGAGGAAAAGCATAATGATAGTTATAAAACAAAGTAATGTTATTAATGAAGAAAAAAATAAAATTGCCTCAAAATATGATTTTTATTATAATATATTTAATGATGATGTTTGTGTTGGATATGCTGCCATTTCAATTAATTCCAATGATATGTTGTACATATATATTATTGATGAATATAGAGGAAATCATTTTGGAAAAGAAGTATTTAATGAATTACTAAAAGAATTCAAAAAATATGATGTTAGTAAAATAAATATAATGGTCGATAGTAAAAATATCCAGTTTAAAAGAATAATCAGTCATAAACAAGCAGCGATAGTGCACAGAAATTCTAAACTAGAACTATATGAAGTAAAGATATAATTAGTTATGGGAATTATCAATTTGATAATTCTTTTTTTAAAAAAAGAAAGGCTTTACAACTGTGTGCATAAACATATATCACTGCATGGAAACTATGATCATATGGGTGAAGCAATTAATCTAGTCAATAATTTTTCCGTTAAAACTGTTATTATGAATAGTGGCCATAATAATGATTTATAATTAGAATTGATTAGATTATTAGATAAAAAAAGGATTAAATATATGTTTTTTAATCGCCATCTTTTAAAAGCAGATGAATATTTATTTCGTTTTTAAATAAAAAGAATAAAAATGAGAATGAAGATAGTTTAATTATCTATACTAAAATTAATAAGATGAATATCTTATTAATGGGTGACGCAGGAATTAGTAGTGAAGAAGAGATAATGCGTACATATAACTTAGAAAGAATGGATATACTAAAAGTAGGTCATCATGGATCTGTTACTAGTTCAAGTAAAAAATTTTTAGATATAATTGAACAATCTTTAGCACTAATATCAGTAGGATTAAATAATCGTTTCAATCATCCACATCCGAAGGTTATAGATAGATTAAATCAAAAAGTGTCATCTATCTATAAAACAAGTGTAAACGGGAGTGTAAGAATAGTTTTAAACCCTGAGATTGAAGTTTATACTTGTTATTAATGTGTACACTAATATTAGTGTTTTATATAGATGGGAGCGAAAGCTCCTTTTTCATGTTAAAAAATGATAAATAGGGTGATAAAATGAAAAGAAAGGGATTTACTTTAATAGAATTATTAGCTGTCATTATTATTATAGTGGTTATTGCTTTAATAACAATACCAATTATTACTGATTTAATTACTAAGTCTAGATTAGGTGCTTTTGGAGTGACTAAAAAAAATATTGAACGAGCAGCTGAATTATATTTTGCGAAAAATGCCGATGAAGTTGTCTGGGAAGATGATATTAGTTATGTCACAATTGGAACTTTGAAAGAAAAGAAATTTTTAAAAAATAATGTTATTAATACTTTAAATAGTACTAGTATTAATGATGACACTAAAGTATTACTTTATCGAAGTGGACGTAAAATAAATTATGCCCTTCAATTATATGATGAACCTTTTTTTAATTGGTATCAAAGAGAAATGATTACAGCAAGCAAACAACTAGACTTAAATCTACCTACTACTATAGGTGATAAAATTACAGTTGAATTAGATACTTTAATGAATCAAGGTTTGACCGATGAACTTCGATTGCCTTTAGAGTTAGAAAATAGATGTGTTGGTTATGTTGAAATAGAAAAAATAAAAAATGATTATGAATATAATGCTTATGTTGATTGTCTAACTGATGCAAGTATGTTTGCTAGTTATTATGTTAGTTATGGTGGTAAATATTTAGATGAATTTTTAAGTGTTAAAGAAACGGATGATGGTGGTTTTATTGCAGTTGGTAGAAGTAATTCAGAGATAATTACAAAGTATGGAATCGGAAATAATGGGGATTATGATGCCATTATTGTTAAATTTGGAAGTAATGGTAATGTCGAGTGGAGCCGTAATTTTGGAGGTTCTAAAAACGATTATTTTTATGGAATTGAAGAGGCACCTGATGGTTATATTGCAGTTGGCTACACGACTAGTAGTGATAAAGACATTACAGACTATAAAGGTGGACAAAGTGATGGTTTGATTGTTAAATATAATAAAAATGGGGATGTAACTAATAAACGAAGTTACGGTGGCAGTGGTAGTAATGGTGGTGAACAGTTTTTAAATGTTTTATATGATGGAGAATATTATTTTATAACGGGAGCAGTTAATCTAAGAGTTTTAGATGGTGATCATGTAGGTGCTACATATGAAAATGGGCCATTACAATTAATTATTCTAAAAATGGATAATAATTTAAATATTATAACTAAGAAACTATACCCTGGATTTGGTTACTCTTCTTTAACTGATTTTAAAGAAATAGATAATGGTTATGTCATGATATCTAACAATTCTGGTAGTAGTACGATTGGTACCATTTATATCTTAGATAAAAATTTAAATATAACTAAACAAAATCAATTTTCAGGTGGTGATTATAGTAAGGTAACCTTCAAAGATATAGAAATATATCCGGATGGGTATATTGTGGCTGGATTTAGTAGTTCATCTGGTGGTGATATGCAAGGTTTAAACAAAGCAAATAATCAATTAGAAGATGCCATTATTATTAAGTATGACCTGAACTTAAATCTCGTTTGGAAAAAGAGTTTTGGGGGAACTTATGAAGATGTTTTTAATTCATTAGAATTCGGAGGTAATAATCAAGTTATTGCAGTTGGATATAGTAGTTCTTCTGATTTTGATATGCAAGGCTTAGTCACTGATACAGATGGATATAATAAATCAATTATCGTTAAATACAATACGATTGATGGAAGTATTATTGATAAAAAGATATTTGGGGGTAGTAATCTTGATATGTTTAATGAGATTGTTAAAACTAAAGATAATCGCTATATTGTTGCAGGAACAACTTATTCTAATGATATTGATTTAAAAAATTTCAATAAAGGTCATAGTGATGCAATTTTAGTAAGTTATGATAATCAATTCAATTTAAATAAAACTTTTCAAGAATCAGTTGTCATTATTGATAAATTAAAAACAATTAAACCTAATTATGGAACAACCTTAAGTTTTAAATATGATCATATTTATACATCAAATGATCCAACTAAAGATATCAAAGGATGGTGTACTTCTGGTAATACTAGTGGTAATAATAATTATGATTATGGATATTGTTTAAAACCTTTTAATCGAAATGATATTAGGATACTAACTAATTATGAAGCAACTTCAACCAATAATAAAAGAGTATATAGTGGAGAAAGAGAATATTTAATTGATCATAACCCAACTAATTTCACCAACTGGTATCTCATTGATTTTTATCTAATAAATACAACTAATGTCACAATTTCAAATCTAAAATTAAAATTTAGTGATGGAGCTATTTTTAGTGTTGAAAATGCTATTATTCATAATTATATTGAACCATTAGTTATAGCTTCTAATTATATTATTGAAAGTCCATTTTCAGATAATACTTTTCCTAATCCTACCTCGTTATTAAAAACAAATGGTAGTCCAGGGGAAGCTACATATCCATCGATGGTTGTTATTTTTAAACCTAAACAAAGATTAACTAATATTATTTTTACTTGTTCTAAAGATATTCATGCGAGTGTAGGTTTTAATATTAAGGAACTCCGTAATTTTGATATGTCAATCAGTCTGACAGAATAAACCCTATAATTAGGGTTTTTTGTGTGAATAATGTATTTAAAATAAGGAAAGATATATATAGGAGTGATTACATGATAAAAAAAGGATTTACTCTAATCGAATTATTGGCTGTTATTATTATATTAGCTGTTATTGCTGTAATATCAATGCCAATTATTACTGATTTAATTA
>JAQUFI010000019.1 GCA_028684735.1 Bacilli bacterium
CATATAAGAGTTCAAATGTGTTATTATTAAACATATAAAAACTTACATTTAAGGTAATGAAATGTGCGGACACTTAATATTTCCATTTATAAGTATCATATACTTGTTATTTTCTTCTTTAATTTTTATGATATATATGTTAAAATAAAGAAGGTGAGACATAATGGAACAATTAAATCGTAGTGAATTAAGAAAAATAATAATGACTATTTTATATCAAGTTAATGTCTATGACAAAAACAAAATCGGTTATAACATAGATGAAATAATAGGAAGTGTCTTAGAAATAGATAATGAATTTGTTAAAGAAATTGTCTACGGGGTCATAACTTATAAAAAAGATATCGATCAAATCGCTAATAAATACCTAAATAATTGGACGCTTGACCGTTTAGGCAACACTGATCAAGCAATTTTAAGAATGGGTATTTATGAATTAATCTATACTGAGACACCAGAAGTCGTAGCTATTAATGAAGCTATTGAATTAGCTAAGATGTATAGTGATGATGATGTCAGAAAAATGATTAATGGAGTTCTAGATAAAGTCTATCATGCTAAGTAGGTGATTTATGAATAATAATAAATATTTAACGGTTAGTGCAATAACTCAATACTTAAAAAGTAAATTTGATAGTGATGAGCATTTAAGAACTGTTTTTCTTAAAGGTGAGATATCTAATTATAAATCGCATTCAAGCGGTCATTTATACTTTTCAATCAAAGATGAAACAAGTAAGATTAATGCAATTATGTTTAGTAGTAGTGCTAGAAATTTGACTTTTAATCCAAGTGACGGTGCCAAAGTCTTAGTCGTAGGTCGCATAAGCATTTATGAAGCAACAGGTAATTACCAAATCTATGTTGATGAAATGATTGAAGATGGTGTTGGTAATCTATATTTAGCTTTTGAAAAATTAAAAGAACAATTAAGTAAAGAAGGCTTATTTGACGATAAATATAAAAAACCTATTCCTAAAATTCCAAAAAGGGTAGGGGTAATTACAGCTCCAACAGGAGCAGCTATTAAAGATATCTTATCAACCATAAAAAGACGATTTCCTGTTTGTGAAGTTATCTTATTTCCTAGTTTAGTCCAAGGTGATGGTGCGAAAGATGATCTTGTTAAAAACATTAAACTAGCTGATAATTATGATTTGGATTTATTAATTGTTGGTCGTGGTGGTGGTTCAATTGAAGATTTGTGGCCATTTAACGAAGAAATTGTAGCTCGAGCAATCTTTAACTCAAAGATTCCAATCATTAGTGCCGTTGGTCATGAAGTTGATTATACAATAGCTGACTTTGTATCTGATCTAAGAGCTCCGACACCTACAGGTGCTGCTGAAATGGCCGTTCCTAATATTGTTGATCTAATCCAATATCTTGATAATTTAAAAATCCGCTTTAACGAATATATGTATCGTAAAATCAATTATAATAAATTATTATTAGATACTTTTAAAAATTCTTTTATTTTAAAAAATCCAATGATTATGTATGATAATAAAAAACAAAATTTAGATTTAATTAATGAACGATTAAATAATTTAATAAATAATAAGCTTGATAAATCAAGAAATAATTTAGAACGAATCATCGAAAAATTAGAATTATTAAATCCTCTTAGTGTTTTAAAACGTGGTTATAGTATTATATATAAAGATGATCAAGTAATAACTAAGACATCACTAATTAAACAAAATGATTTATTAAAAATTAAATTATTTAAAGGTGATATCGATGTTGTGGTTAAGGAGGTAAATAATGGATAAGAAATTAAAGTTTGAAGACAAAATTAAAATTTTAGAAAAAACGATTAAAGAACTAGAAAATGATGATATTAATTTGGACTCATCAATCGAAAAATATACAGAAGCTATGAAATTAATTAAAGAATGTGATGATGAACTAAAAAACATTGAAGAAAAAGTTAGTAAAATAGTAACGGTTGATGGAACTTTAGAAAATTTTGAATTAGAAAAATAATTTTTAATAAATAATTTTTTTAAAAAAGTTAATACTATTAATAATTTCAAAAAAAATCTATTTTATACAAAAAAATACCAGGGTATTTTTTTTATTTAAGAACACAATAATATTGTAGTCTATATAAAAGGAGATGATATCGTGTTTAAAAAAACATGTATCGTTCTTCTTCTAGCATTTCTTCTTATTCCTAGTAATGTATATGCCTATTCTGAATATATCTATGCGGGTGGAGAAAACATTGGGATTGAAATTAAAACTAATGGAGTTGTTATTGTTGGTACCTATAAGATCAATAACACTGATACCGTTAGCAGTTCTGGTGTCAAAGTAGGAGATATTATCCAAAGTATCGATGGACAAAAAATTACGAATATCCAGGAAATGGTATCTAAAATCAATCGTAGTTTAGATGATAATATTAAATTAGGATACATACGAAACAATTTAACTAATTATACAAATCTAAAATTATATAAGGTTGATGATTTATATAAGACTGGATTATATGTCAAAGACTCTATAACAGGAATTGGGACTTTAACTTTTATTGATCCTAAGACTGGATTGTTTGGAGCTTTAGGACATGAAATAATCGAAAAAAATTCCGGACAAATTGTCGATGTAAAAAGTGGTACGATTTTTGATTCGGAAGTTGTAGGAATTGAACGTAGTACGAATGGTATACCTGGCGAGAAAAGTGCTAGGTATAATGTTAATTCAGTCCATGGTAATATCTTTGAAAACACTAAACAGGGTATATTTGGAAAATTTACAAGTGAAATACCGCAAAAAAAACTTTATAGAGTTGCAACTTTTGATAAAGTTAAAAAAGGAAAAGCAAATATTTTTACTGTATTAAATGGGAATAAGGTTAATGAATATCAAATTGAAATAACAAAAATTACGAATAATCAAAAATATAAAAATATTTCATTTGAAATCCTTGATCCCGTTTTACTGAAAAAAACAGGGGGAATTGTTCAAGGGATGAGTGGTTCACCCATTATTCAAGGTGACTATATTGTTGGAGCTGTAACCCATGTCGTAGTAGACAATCCAACTAAAGGATATGGCATTTTAATTACTAATATGTTAGAAGAAGCTGAAAATTAAGAGACGTTAAGTCTCTTTTTGATTGTAAAAAAGATTAATTATTGTTATAATTTTAGTAATATTAGATAGGAGTATAAAATGAAAGTATTTAGAATAGTATGTAATGTTTTAATTTATTTAATTATTATCATGGTTTTGATCAATACCGTTATTGGCTACATCAATTTTAATAATCTTAAAGAAGATAAAAACCTCATCATGGTTATGAAAACAGATAATTATGAAAGTGATGAAAAAGAAATAACTGCTTATTATATCGGTATATATAAGATAATAACCATAAAAACCCAAGAACAAATCAGCTATCAAGCTAAATTATGGTTCATGGAAGACTTTTAGGATGTCGGTTGTCATCATTTTGACAAAAAGCCAATTTTATGGTATACTTTTTATATATTGAGGCAAAGGATTAGGTGTTGAAAAACAAGGAAAATAACTTAAAAGTAAATGGATTTGATAAGAACTTGACAAACTGAAAGCTTTGTGTTAGTATATTAGACATTTCAAAGAGGGGGGATATTTATGTATAATGAAAGAAGAGAAGGTTTCTCAATTCGAGACGTAATTGTACAATTATTATTTTTAGTACTATTTGTGTTTATTTTAATATGGCTTTTTCCAACTAAGAGTGATTTAAAAAACAGCTTAAGTGGTATTGGTGGTGGAGATTATGATGTTTTAACTAATCGAATCTTCCATGAAAATGTTCAAACAATGAAAGATGCAGCTATTGGATATTATACTACTCCAAGATTACCTAAAAAAGTTAAAGATACTAAATCAATGACTTTAGGGGAAATGATTAATTATAATCTTATTATTCCATTTGAAGATGCGAATGGTAAAGCGTGTGATTTAGATAAATCATATGTTGAGATTACTAAATACGAAGATGAATACCGTATGACAGTTAACTTAAAATGTAGTGATAATGATGCACATATTATTGTTTATTTAGGATGTTATGATTATTGTGATGCTGATGTTTGTGAAAGTGAAAAAAAGCCAGTATCAAAACCAGTTAACAATAATCCAGTTAAACCGACAACACCTACGAAACCTACAAAACCTGAGGAACCAAAAAAACCAGAAGAACCAGTTAAACCAACCCCAACACCAGTTTCTTACGAATATAAATATGTTAAAGAAGTTGATGGTGGATATTCAAGTTGGTCAAATTGGTCAAATTGGACAACAACAAAGAGTACAGAAACAAATTTAAGAGATGTAGAAACTCAAACTGCTACAACTTATGTAAATGAAAGTAAAGTAATTGGTTATAAAAATGTTACAACACAAGATAAAAACCAACCAGTTTATGCATATACGAAGGTACAAATTGGAACAACAACAACTAAAGAATGTGAAGCTTATAAAACAGAAATTGTTTATACCGGAGAATATAAAGGTGAATGGAAGAGTGAAGGAAAAGCATTATATTTCATAACTCCAAAAGATACTGCTACTGTAAAATTTGTTTATATTTCATCAACTGACTATAGTTGTGGTACATGTGTTGGTGGTACAGCTGCTTATTATGAAAAATTAGTTTATAATACTTACCAAGTTACAACTGAAAAGAAAGTATGTTCTTCATATAAGACAGTTTCTACTCCAGTTTACGGTACTGTTAAAACATTAGTTGGTTATAAGACAGTAACTACTCAAGAACCAGTATATGGTTATGTTCAAGTACCAAAAACAACAACTTATTATAAAACAAGAACTAGAACTTATAACGCTGGTTATAAAATATATAAATGGAGCGATAGTTCAAATAATCGTACATTAATTAATTCAGGTTATACTTATACTGGTGAAAGAAGAAAAAAATAATAATAAAGGGGTGTGAGAATAATGTTATTTACTAAAGAATTAGAAAAAATTGATGCTAAACAAAGAACCATTGTTTCTGAAGATGGTTATGTTATTAGTGGTAAAATTAAAACTAATGCTAACAAATTTAAGGAACTTGTATCTAAAAAAGTTCAACAATTCAGTCAAGAACACCCAGGATTAGCAAAAAGAGCAGCAGTTGGGACATTAACTCTAGTAATTCTAGTTGGTGGCCTAACTGGCTGTGCTAAAACTAGTGATATTGAAAAATCATATAGTCTTGATCGTGGTACACCATCATCTTATGTATCTGCGATTGCTGATACAATGGAAGATGCAACTAAAGAAGGATATATGTTTTATGTTAATTCAAAAGATGAAGCAACTGATTATGACTTTGAAGATGATGTTGAAATGATGTTAGATACAGCTTATGTTGTCTTTAATACGGAAGATATTGGTAAAAAGGAATTACATCAATATGGTGTAGATAAAATTACTGAGGATTCATTATTAAGAAATTTTGAAAGATTTGGTAACTATGTCAAAGAACATATGGCAGTTTCTAAAACTAGTGATATTACTGATTATTCTGATTTAGTTGAAGACAAATCGAGCGCTGAAGCTATTAAAAATTTTCAAACTCTTATTGCTAAATTAAATGATGCAACAGGTAAAGATAAGGTAAACTATGCTGATCAACTAAGAGCCGAAATCGATCGTACTTTCTTTTTAACTAATAATGCTAAATCGAAAGAATATGAACCTGCTGTCAATTTATTAATTTTAAAAATGATTCAAGGAACTTATATTAGACATATTAATAATGATAATATTACAATTCTTAATGAATCAAGTGAAAAATTACTATTTGGTGATGGTTATGTTGATTGTTCTGGCGATGAAATTAAAGTTGTGGGTACTTCTGTATATGCTCTTCAATTTACTGATTTAATGGAAACATTAGAAAGTAAAATTAGAGGTGCAGATAACATCGATAAAGAAAGTAATGAGTTAAGAGAAGAAATGGTTGACAATATTCTTAAAGAAATTGATGGATTACAACCAAATGTTCGAAACATTGTTGATGAAATCAATGAAAAAAGAGTTGAAGAATTCCATAATGGTGGGAAAGCTTATGCTGATGAACCGACAATGCCTGATGGTTCTAAGAACCCTAATTATATTCCACCAATGACCGATGCAGATAGAAAGAATTTAATTGAGGATCCTAATAATCCAGGTACTTATATTATTCATGAAAAACCACAAAATCCAGTGATTGAAAATCCCGGAAAAACTACTACTACTGAAATGTTACCAGGTTTCTATTATGACAAAAAAGGTGTTTTAAGAGATAAAGATGGTAATGAAGTTATTTTAGATGGTGGAGCAGCAGCTGATAAGAATCCAGCACCATCAGGATTTAGTGGTTCTGAGGTTTTAGATGATATCTTTAATGGTGATGAAGAAGTTCAATTACTTCCAGGATTCTACTATGACAAAAAAGGTGTTTTAAGAGATAAAGATGGTAATGAAGTTATCTTAGAACAAGATTATAATAAAAATAAATCAAGTTCTACTACTACAACTGATAACAAGACGAATACTAATACAAATACTAAACCTAATAATGATGAATTCGAATTATTACCAGGCTTCTATTATGACAAAAAAGGTGTTTTAAGAGATAAAGATGGTAATGAAGTTATTTTAGAACAAGATTATAATAAAAGTTCTAGATCAAATGAAGTAACTTATAGTACAACAATTGAAATACCTGAAGAAGAAACCTATGTTCAACCTGATAATAATAATACCAATAATGGTTTTGAATTAATGCCAGGTTTCTATTATGACGAAAAAGGTGTTTTAAGAGATAAAGATGGTAATGAAGTTATTTTAGATAATCAAACTTCAAGTAGGGGTTTAGATGTTAATCGTTATTTTGCTAAGGATAATTCGACTGAAATTGAATTATTAACTCAATATAAACAAGCATTATTAGCTTCTACTAATATAGAAAATACCAAAGGACGTTCAGTCTAACAAAAAAACTAGATAAAAATCTAGTTTTTTTCTATATATAAATCATTGATAGAATTAGTGATGATAGCATCGCTAATAACATGACATATATAACTATTTTTTGAATAACCTCTTGTGGTTTCTTGTTTTTCTTTGTCTTTTTTTTATTATTCATTATTACACCTCGTATATCTATTATAATATATAATTCATTTTTTTGGAATAAGAATTAGTAATTTTAATATGATTAATTAGGTGATAAAATGAAAAAATTATGGGACAACCTTAAAATCTATAAGAAAATGACTTGTTTTTTAATTATAATTACGCTTGTAGCACTTATCGCAGGATCATTATTTGTTGTCATTCTTGATAAAGCAGACCAAGCAATAGTTAGTGAACACCTAGAAAAATATTTAACAAATATACAAATTAATAAGTTAAGTAATTTTAAATCTTTTTCAAGAATTTTTAGTTCAGATTTAATTTTCATATCACTTATTTGGTTATTAGGTATATCAGTTATTGGTTTACCAATTATTATGCTTTTATATTTTATGAATACCTTTATTCTTGGTTTTTCATTAGGTGGAATGATCCTTAATTATAAATTTAAAGGTCTATTATTCTCATTTATATCCTTTTTCCCGCATCAAATCATCAATATAGGTATTTATACTATTCTCGTCGCTTATGCTATAAATTTGTCATTAAGATTAATAAATTCGATTGTTTTTAAAAAAGTCTTAGATTTTAAAAAAATAATCAATAAATATTTTATTATTTATCTACTTTGTTTGATTGTTATATTAATCACATCATTATATGAATCCTTATTATTACCCAATCTTATTAAATCATTATTTACTATTTTTAAATAGATAGTTTTATGATATAATTTAGTTGGTGAAAATTATGAAAAAGGTTATTATTGGAATGAGTGGGGGAGTCGATAGTAGTGTTGCAGCTATTATCTTAAAAGAACAAGGATATGATGTCGTTGGTCTTTTTATGCGCAACTGGGATAGTTCTGTTAATAACGACATTCTAGGTAATCCTGATTTAAATAATCAAATCTGTCCACAAGAACAAGACTACAACGACGCTTTAAAAGTGTGTGAGAAAATTGGTATTCCCCTTCATCGAATTGATTTTGTAAAGGAATATTGGGATTATGTCTTTACTTATTTCCTAGATGAATTAAAAAAAGGAAGAACACCTAATCCTGATGTGATGTGTAATAAATATATTAAATTTGATGCCTTTCGAGAAGAAGCTAAGAAACTAGGAGCTGATTATATTGCGACTGGTCATTATGCTAGAGTAAAAGATCATAAACTACTAAGAGGAATTGATAAAAATAAAGACCAAACTTATTTTTTATCACAAATAACCAAAGAACAATTAGAAAATGTGATGTTTCCAATTGGCGAAATGGTTAAAGATGAAGTTAGAGAAATTGCTGAGAAACATGATTTAATCACAGCTCATAAGAAGGATTCAACTGGTATTTGTTTTATTGGTGAGCGAAACTTCTCACAATTCTTATCTAACTATTTACCTAATCAAGAAGGCAATATCGTTAATATTGAAAATGATGAAGTTATTGGGAGACATATTGGTCTCATGCATTATACAATTGGGCAGAGAAAAGGTTTAAATATCGGTGGTAACAAAGATCGAATATTCGTGGTTGGAAAAGACCTAAACAACAATGTCTTATATATAGCTCATGGTTCTAATAACGAATATCTATATAGTGATGCTGCTTTAATAGAGAATGTTAACTGGATTAGTGATATTAAACCAGAGAAATGTAGTGCCAAATTCCGTTATCGTCAAAATGATAACGATGTAATTATAGAATATATTAATGAAGAGCATGTCTTAGTAAGATACCCTGATCAAATAAAAGCAGTAACACCTGGTCAAGCTTGTGTCTTCTATCTTGATGAAGAATGTCTTGGTGGAGGAATTATAAAAGAAGTCTATAAGAATAGTATGAAGTTATGGTATTTATAAATAATTGACAATCACTTAAATTGTGATAAAATAAATAATAGGAGGTATAATATCCATGGATAATACTAATAATGAAAAAGAAAATTTAAATTTAAATGAGCAGTCTGTACAAACAAATACAACTCCATCTTTGAATCAAAATATGTACAGTGATTCTAAATACATTTTTACTAACGGTCCAGATAAAGAACCTGTACCAACCGGCAGTTATAAACCAGTAGGATTAGATGATTCTCAAACAGCATTTGTCAATCAACCTCATAATTCTAATACTGATCCTAATATTGTTGCCCTAGCTACACTTCAAGCAATGTTAGATAAACTAAAACAAACTCCATTAGTAGCTAGAGAAGAGTTATATGAAAACATTGGACATTGGTTTGAAGATACATACATCGATGACGAAACAGATGACGGTTTTAAAACCATTAACTACGATACATATGTCAAAATGCTTCAATTATATGTTGATGCAGAAAAATATCTTGATAATTAATAGGTGAGGTAACTCACCTGTTTTTTACTATACTATTACTTTACACTTGACAATTGACACCAGTGTGATAAAATGTTAATAGGAGGTTTGAAAGTTATGGAAAGATTAAATGAAATTTTACGTGAGTTAGGTATTTCAAAAGTTAAATTAGCTAAATTTCTTGGAGTATCAAGACAGATGATTTATAATTATTTAGAACTTAATGATTTAAATAAATGGCCTAAAGATAAAAAGGTCTTATTATTAAATTTGTTAGGTATAAAATCAGCTGATGAATTAGATACTATTAAGGTAGACACTGACTATATTTTAGATGTAGAAACAAGAATAAATAATTTATTCGCCACCTCTAGCAAAAATGATGTTGCTGATTCCTCATCTATGTTTACAGGCTTAGGTAAAAAAGAAAAAGAACTATTATATAATATCGTTGATCTTATTAAAGAACAATTAGAAGATGAAAAAGATACTAAAGCTTATGCAACATATCAGTATCTATATCACTTCTTACAATCAATGGATAATTCTAAAGAGTTAAAATACATTTTAGCATATATTGCTAAAGCAACAGGATTTGTTAAACCACTAGAATTTGCTTATGATGAAGAAGATCAATTTGTTTTTGAAAGTATCTTATTTACTGCCCTAACTTTATATAATAATGGGGGAGCATCTAAATCGAAATTAGCTGAATCTCATAAACGCTTTGTCACTCAGATAGAACATCGTAAAGAAGAAAAAATGAGTCGAACATTAGAGCTAAATACAATTAAAATTCAAGCGCTTAAAGAACTTAATTACACTGAAATAACTGAAAAAAATGCTTCTGAGGTCTTCGAAAAGATTGCTGAGATACAATCTCGAAAGATTACTAATTAATAATCAAGATAAACCATCTAATTATAGGATGGTTTTTATTTAAAAGATTACTAATTTAACTCGGTATAATGTATATTATGTTAACTTATACTTTGATAATTAAATATCCCTTTTAATAGAGAATAAATGCCCTTTTTAGAAGTTTTAAAGAGTTTTTAATGTCCTTGTACCTTAAATAAGAGTTTTGTCGCTACAAACACATTATAACACATAATTTTTTTATATCAATTTTTATATTATAAGAATTATTATTTGTCCGAGATATGAGACTACTATCAAGTAAATAGCACCTAGAATATGCCCCTCTCAAAACCCTTGTAAATCAACAATTCCCACACTTGTGCGTAATATTATCAAGTATAGCGATTTTTTATCGGTTATAACTATGTTTTTTCGCAAGGCGAATGAAAAAACATAGTTAGTTAATTATTTGTAGATAATGTTTTCTTTTAATTGTTAATTATACATAAAAAAACAATCTTATAAAGGGTAAATAGCACGACAAAGTCGCCCTTTACAAGATTGCTTTTTTAATGTTCTTAGTTGATAACAAAGAAAACTCACATAATACACTCTCTTTTTTTTATTAGTTTTATTATTATATTTATTATTATGGTAGACAAAATTGTCTACCCCCCTGGACAAAAATGTCCACCCCCCCTAGACAAAATTGTCTAGGGTATAATAATTAACCATCTGGATTATTTAACCAGTCATAATCAATTAAGTTATGATCACTGACTTCAAAATTCTTTTTTAGATCAGTGTGTAGGTATATTTTTCGTTTGGTATTATCAGTTAATTCAATAACTATGTATTTTTTATCAATCAATTGACGAATTAACCTTGTAATTGTTCTGTCAGAAACACTATATAAGTCCGCAAAATATTCATTAGTTGCCCAACAATAACCTTTTTCATTACATAAAGCGGTTATTTCAGCATACAAGAGTTTAGCATTGGGAGTAATATCTTTGTCATAACGGACATTGGCGGGTAAAATCGCGTAATAACTTCGTTTTACCTTTTCCATTTTTCATACCACCTACTCTTTTTACGACCATAATATCTTTGATAAGATAATTGTCTATCTTCTTTATCACTTAAAGTTTGATTATCATAAACATTAACTTTTAAAATAACTTTATGACCATAATTATTATAATCATTTTCAGATAATCCATTATCATAGCTTAAAAACTTTTTAATCACTTTATTAGCTTCACTTAGATAAACATAATATATTCCCTTTATCATTAAAACCACCATATAACCACTTTCCAAAATCATTAAAATCATTAAAAATCGATACATTATCACATTTATATTTTATCAGTAATAAACCTTTATAATTTTGGTTATAATAATTATTATTTATAGCATAAGTAATTTCATAATTATTATCATTTAATTGAATAATTGATATTATCATTACTTTTGATTTATATTTTTTCATATTTCACTACCCTATTTTTAAAAAGTTTAAAATAAAACACTGTATATTATGTTAACTTCTGTTAGAATCAATATTAAATCAATAATAGAAAGGAAGTATAATTATGATGAGTTCTTATAATGTTACTTCATTTAGAATTATTATAATATTAGAGGCGCTAATGCCTATAATACAATCAGCATTTTATTTATTAATAGTTATATTGTTATTGTTAATAAATAATAAGTTAAAAAAAATCTTAAAAAAGTAATCTGTTTTAATCTATAAAACTACTAACTACTCTCTTTGTATAATAATTATATTCCTACACATATTATTAATGGGTGATTATAATGAGAAAGAATAATAATAAGCAATCTAATAACTCCAAAATGGCTAGTTCAAAAAACAACAACGTTACCAATAATAGTAACAATAATGCCAAAAACAATAACAACAAAGCTAATAATAGCAATAATAATGTAACTAATAGTAATAAAACTAATAGTTATAATAACAATAAGGCAAGAAACAATAATAATAATGTTACTAATAATTCTAATAATGTTGGATTTGAACCTGCTAGTGATGGATCTTTTGAATTAGATGAAAACAATGAAAACTCATTTCATTTGAGAGACTATTAAGATTGCAAAGTATTACCCACAATAAAAGAGGCTTTAATGGCCTCTTTTTTTTGATTACTCCCCTACTTTTAAAAAAAGGTATGATTTATTAAGACAATCATTACTCCTATAAAAAAATAAAGAAATGATTGCCTACTATTTTTATATCTTTTGATTGTTGGTAGTAGTTCATATAATGATATATGAATCATAATACCTGCAATGATGGCAAATAAGTATCCAATAATGTTATTATCAATATAATTATCTAAGAAAAGATAGGTTATAATCGCACCTAATAATTCTGACATTCCTGAGATAAAAGTATATAAAAAAGCTTTTTTAGTACTATTTGTTGAATAATCAATAGGAATGGCAATGCTTATTCCTTCAGGAATATTATGTAGAGCAATTGCTATCGCTAATGATATTCCTAACTTAATATTGACATTACTAACCATGAAAGTAGCCATTCCTTCTGGTATGTTATGAAGAATAATTGCAATCATTGATATTAATCCTACTCGATATAATTGATTGTCATTCGTTTTGGGTAATAATTTATCAATCATTAATGATATTGTCACGCCTAGTGATAAAAAGATTAAAGATAAAAGAATACTAGGTATTAATTTAAATTCTAATCGTAAAGTTTGAATCGAACTAGGCAATAAATCGATTAAAGAAGTTGTAAGCATAACGCCAATTGTTAAACTAAGGGCTGCAGAAATAATAATTTCTTGCCTTTTTTTTATAAAAATAAAGAAGGTTCCAAGTAATGTCGAAAAACCAGCTAATGAAGTAATAATAAAAGCTAATATTACTTCCCTACTCATTACAATCCTCCTTTTATTTTAATTTATCTAAAAAATTAATACCAATCTTTGGTTTGCTTACATTAAAATTATAAGCAATGGTAGCACCTATATCGCCAAATGTTTCAAATGGTGGAAGTTGTTTTGATTCCTTAAATTGATTAGAATAGATTAAAACTGGTACATTTTCTCTGGTATGATCAGTATCACGATATCCTGGATCATTACCGTGATCAGCCATTATAATCAATAGGTCATCAGCTTGTAGTTTATTAATTATATGAGGTAGTTGATTATCAAATTCTAATAGACAATTACCATACCCGATAATATCTCGTCGGTGACCATATTTAGAATCAAAATCATTTAAATTAGCAAAACATAAACCATTGAAATCTTGCTCTAAGACATCAATAATTGTATTTATACCATCATTATTATCTTTTGTTTTAATTGTTTTAGTAATTCCATTACGATTAAAGATATCACTGATTTTACCAATCGAAATAACATCATAGTAACTCTCTTTTAAGTAATCTAAAACAGTTTTATCAAAAGGGTCTAAGGCATAGTCATGACGATTAGAAGTTCTTACAAAATTACCTACTTCACCAATAAAAGGGCGAGCAATAATCCGCCCTACTTTCCATTCATCTTTTAAAGTTAATTTTCTTGCTATTTCACAAACACGATATAACTCTTCTAAAGGGATGACTTCTTCATGAGCAGCAATCTGCATCACTGAATCAGCTGAAGTATATAAGATTAATTCTTTGGTTTCAATATGACGAGGACCTAAATCTTCAATGATTTGAGTGCCACTAGCACTACAATTGCCTATAAACTTATGTCCTGTTGATTCTTCTAAAGCAGATACTAAACTTTTAGGAAATCCATTATCCGTAAATGTTTTAAAGGGTTTAGTTGTTTCTAAACCCATTATCTCTAAATGACCGGTTAAAGTATCTTTACCTATACTAATTGGTTTAGCATAAGTATAGTAAGCTGAAGTAACATTATCTTGGTTATTTATAATGTTTTTTAAGCCCATTTTTTCGATATTAGGAAAAGTTAAATTAGTATGTTTATAAATTGAACCTAGAGTATTAGCACCAATATCATTATATAAGTTAGCATCTTTAGCTTCCCCTACTCCTAGTGAATCTAAGATAATTAATATTATTCGTTTAAACCTCATTTTATTATCTCCTACTCGTTTTTTTTGTTTCTTCATCAAATAAATCATGAATATTATGACTTATATTTGATTTATCTTGTTTTAAAACAGAAGCAATCTCTTTTTTAAATGGGTCCGATAAGTCAGAGGTCATTAATTTATCCATTATATTACCTTTATTTTTATTAATCGAAGTAATAAAACAAGCTAATAGTTTTAATTTATCGATTTCCGTTTCATCATTTCTTTTGATTTTATCGCTGATATTAGGAATTGATTTCGTTGTATTAGAACAGAAATCTCGATGCTCCATAGGAAATTCATCAACTGCCATACTATCGACATCAATAAAAACAGGATTATTATCTTCAACGACAATATTAGCATGCTTAACATCACCAATAATAATATTATTTTGATGAAGTATTTCGATTTTTTGAAATAGTTTTTGATATAAATTAACTAAAACCCGAAAATCAGTAAAATTATCAATGGTTATCCCACCATCGATTTTAGTCATTGTATAACCTTCAAATTGACCATCAACATTTACTAATTGATGAGGATGAATTAAAATCTTTCCATTAATTTGTTTTTGATTTAATCTAATTAATTTTAATTTTTTATTATCAAAATCAATAATTCCTCGTAAATATGGTTCAAAAGCTTTAATCAATAAATGATCATTATAGATTAAAATTCTTCCTTCAAAACCACCCTTATTGAATATTTTAAGTTTATTTAAATCTTCTCTTGTATAATTTAATTCGTCCATAATTACCCTCCTATACTACTTTCCATGTGGATGAAAATCCTGATAATCTTGTTTTAGTTTTTCTTGAGATACATGCGTATAAATTTGTGTAGTTGAAATACTAGAATGACCTAATAATTCTTGAATAGTCCTTAAATCAGCACCATAATTCAGTAGATGGGTTGCAAATGAATGCCTTAGGGTATGAGGCGAGAACGATGTCTTAATCCCTTTTATTTGGGATTGTTTTTTTATAATTTTAAAGAATCCTTGTCGAGTTAATTTCTCACCGTGATTATTTAAAAATAAATAATCGGTATATTTTCTTTTTAACATCTTATCACGGTATTCATCGAGATATACCTTTAATGATTCTAATGCATAGTCTCCAATCGGAATAATTCTTTCTTTATTACCTTTACCTAGAACTCTAACAACCGCCATATTTAAATCAATATTATGAACTTTTAAATTAACTAGTTCACTTACGCGCATTCCTGTTGCATACATTAGTTCTAGCATCGCTTTGTTTCGATAACTAAAGCTATCTGTTAGCTCAATATCTAATAGTAGAAGTACTTCTTCAATTGATAAAACACTAGGTAGTGATTTTCTTATCTTTGGTAAGTCGATAAGTTCTAAGGGGTTATCAGTAACATATCTTTCTATTAATAAAAACTTATAAAAGGATTTTATTGACGAAATGTTTCTAGCAATTGTTTTATCACTTAATTTTAAACTGTTTAAATACTTTAAATAATCTTTAATATCTGTATTCTTAATCTCCATAAGTGGTTTATCTTTAAAAAACGTTGCATATTTCTTTAAGTCAGTTTCATATGACATGATAGTATTATTAGAATACTTTTTATCAATTAAAAGATAATTTTTAAATTCTTTAATTAACTTATCCATCATATCACCACTTTAATTATACCAAAAATACTATCAATTGCCTATGCTTTTTGGTAAAATATGTATAGGTGATATTATGAATGAACCATTAGCCCTTAAACTGAGACCTACTAAAACCAGTGAGATTATTGGACAAAGCCATCTCATTGGTAAAGATAAAATAATTACTAATTTAGTTAAGAATGAGAAACTATTCTCGATGATTTTATATGGGAAACCAGGAATTGGGAAAACAAGTATTGCTTATGCGATTATCAGTGAACTTAATTTGAAACATAGGATGCTGAATGCTGTTATCAATAATAAAAAAGATTTTGATATTGTAATTGAAGAAGCTAAGATGTTTAAAGGTTTAGTCGTTATTATGGATGAGATTCATCGCATGAATAAAGACAAACAAGATCTCTTATTGCCTTATTTAGAGAATGGTTTAATTACTTTAATTGGGTTGACATCGTCAAACCCTTATCATAAAATCAATCCAGCAATTCGAAGTCGTTGTCAAATCTTTGAATTACACGAATTAGAAGAAGAAGATATCGTTAAAGGACTTAAACGAGCTGCTAAATATTTGAATGATGTTGTCATCGATAGTAAAACAATTAAATATATTGCTAGACTAGCTTCTGGGGATCTTAGATTTGCTTATAACTTATTAGAGGTTGCTTATTACTCGACTACTAATCATCAAATTGATTTAGATATCGTTAAAAAAATTAATAGTAAGCCTGCTTTCTTCCATGATAAAAACGAGGATGGCCACTATGATGTTTTAAGTGCTTTTCAAAAATCGATTCGTGGTAGTGATGTCAATGCTAGTCTTCATTACCTAGCTCGTTTAATTGAAGCTGAGGATCTAGATAGTATTTATCGCCGCATGAGTGTTATTGCTTATGAAGATATTGGACTAGCTAACCCAAGTATCGGACCGAAAGTAGATGCTTGTATTAATGCTTGTGAAAGAGTTGGCTTACCAGAAGCTAAAATTCCCCTATCAGTTACGGTTATTGAAATGGCTCTATCTCCTAAATCAAATAGCGCTTATATAGCTCTAGATATGGCTTTAAATGATGTTCGAAAAGGTAATACTGGTAATGTTCCTAGTCATATTAAAACAAGCTCTACTACCTATTTATACCCTCATAATTACCCTAATGGATATGTCAAGCAACAATACTTACCAGATAATATAAAAGATAAGAAATATTATCAACCTAAAAGTACAAGTAAGTACGAAGAATCATTAAAATCAGTATATGAAAAACTAAATAAGTGAATTTGACAATTGTTTGCAAATAGTATATAATCATGATTGTTTGAGGAGGAATTTATAGTGCTACAAGTATTAATAAATTCAATCGATAATTTACCAATATTGATTGCGATGTTTAATGAGATTTCAAGGACAGTAAAAAATTATATATTTTAAAAATAAAAGATTCATAATTGAATCTTTTTTAGATATTAATAATAAACAATTCCATAGCTAATTCTTTATCAATCCCACTACTCTTAATCTTAAAATCTAAATCAGCTAAATCATTAATATATTTTAAGATGGTTTGGTTATCATAGTTAGTACCTTTTTCTAAAACTTTTTGAATATAATAAGGATGAGCTTCTAATAATTCAGAAATGTTTTTTTGAGTATAACCCTTATGATATAACTCTTTTGATTGATACATAACTCTAAATTGATTAGCTACTCTAATTAAAATATTTAAGGGGTCTTCATTATATTTAAGTAACTCATAATAAGTTTCTAAAGCTTGTTCTTTGTTTTTTAAAACGATATTATCAATTAATTTAAAAATATCCGTATCAATATTCTTATTAGTTAAAGCAATGACATCGTCATCCGTAATAACTTTTTCATATAATTTATATATCTTTAGTTTCTCGCTTTCTTTTTCTAATAAATTTAAATCAGTACCTACCCTATCAGTAAGTAGCTTAATTGTCTTAAAATCAATTTGATAATCTTCAAACATTTCTTTAACGATATTATCAATACGGTTAGAATGATTAAAGTCTTTAACTGTACCTACTTTTTTAAATTTTTTAACAATTTTCTTACGATCATCAACTTTTTCAGCATTAACCGTAAATATTAAAATTGTATCGGGGTTTAGATGGTCAAAATATTCTTCTAACGAGTCAAGACTATCATCGATGATGGTCTTTTTTGAACCAGTAAACATATGACTATTATGACAAATGATCACTTTCTTATCACTAAATAAAGAGATAGTTACTGCATCATCGATCACATCTTTTAAAAAGGATTCTTCTAAATCATAGCTATTAACATTTATTTCATCAATCTTATTAGAATTTAAGATTTTTTTTATTTCTTTATTTATTAAAAATTCCTCTTGGCCATAAAATAAATACAGCATATTCCACCTCGTCTATTACTATTATTAATTATATCAAAAATTTAAAGAAATTGGTATTTATATTTGGATTTAAAAAAAATATCAAAAAAGAATGATTTAATTTGATATTTTAATGGTTTTGTGATATATTAGTCTAATCGAAAGGGGTGAGAATATGATTGAAATTAAAACAAAACTTGATGAATTTACAAATACTAACATTTATACTTTTATTAATACTGAGAAAAAACAAATCTTAAAATGGTATCTTGGTTCTAATGGAGATCTATATTGGAGCCTTGTAAATTTCAGAAATCAAGATAATCATGACAATCAAGTGTTTGAAATTCCGATTGAGGATTTCCCTCTTTATCAAATTATGGTTAATTTAACAGAAGAAATTAAAAATGGTCAAATCTTTATTAATGATCCAGAATTTAATATCAACCACAGTAATATT
>JAQUFI010000020.1 GCA_028684735.1 Bacilli bacterium
ATCATCATCATATAAATCTAAAGAGATATCTTTTATCTTATAATTATGTTGATTAAACGAAATAATTGAATATTCAAATAACTTTCGATTATCTGTTTTCATCACAATTCTTTTTGTCTTCTTAAAGACCTGCTCATATTTTTCTAAAAAGATACTGCTTGTTAGACGTCTATTTTGATGTCTTTTTTTAGGCCAAGGGTCAGAAAAATTCAAATAAATTGTATCTATTTCATGATCAAAAACAGCATCAATTGATAATCCATCCATCTTAATCAGTTTTAAATTATCAAGTTCCAGATATTCTAATTTTTCAATTGCTCGAACCATCACACTATCAAACTTTTCAATCCCAATAAAATTAATATGAGGATATTGCTTAGCACTTTCGATGATAAAGTCCCCTTTACCCATCCCAATTTCTATTTTAAGAGGGTTAGAATTATTAAATAATTCTTGATATTTACCTTTAAAAAGAATAGGTTCTTTAATTACATAGGGAGAATTATTGATTCTATCGCCAGCACCCTTAACTTTTTTTAATCTCATTTAATCACCTATTATATTTTACCATATCAATCACCAAATATAAATAAAAGCATATAATTAATTAGAACAAATTAAAGGAGTGTGAACATATTGAAAAAAGATCGCAATTGTGGTTTTAATCAATTCCCTGCATATCAAGGAATGATGCCAATGCCTGGAGCTTTCCCAACTATGCCGGGCGTTGTTAATACAGGCCCTTTTATGGGTCCTCAAATTCCTATGACTGGAGCACAAATGCCCATGACTGGAGCTCAAATGCCTATGACTGGTCAAAGTCCAAGTGGTTTTGACCAACAACTTAACACTTTAAATAGTCGATTAAACAATCTAGAAAACCGTGTTGCTAGGTTAGAATCAGGAAATAGTGCAACAATTCCACCAAATTACAATGATTCTAATTACTATATGGTCTAAAAGAAATGGTTATCCCATTTCTTTTTTTAATTAGAATGTGCGGCTTTAATCGCACTTCTTATTTCTTTTGTTACTTCTTGATAAAGATTTAAAGTATCTAATACTTTTTTATTTTTCTTTGTTTGAGATGAATTTAATTTATCCTTCATAGTTTCATATAATTCATCATTAAAACCAAATGTTATAGCATAAATCAAAAACTTATCCCAACTGTTAATATCTGGTAAGTCTTTATTCTCAATCTTATCAAAATCCTTAAGATGATTCCTAAAAGCTTTCCATTTAGAATATTTATTAGCCCCTTTAACAGTCTTTTTCCTAAAGGTGGCAAAATATCCAATACCAATTAAAGAAGTGATTAGAATGACTTTAAAGATAAATGGTTCAATCGGAAAGAAATATGAAAGCAAGATAATTAATAATCCAATTAATGAATAAAGAACCATTTTTAATTTAACTTTCGGAGTACTTTCATATAATTTTTGTGCTTCAATTTCAATCATTGAATGAACAAACCAATTATCATATTTGTGCAAGAATTTATCTTTATTAGTTATGGCATTTGTTTTAAGATTAGTTAAGGTGACATCTTGTTCAACCCCAAAAATCATATCGATAACTTTTCTATCTGTTTCTTTTATATCATCAGTTTTTTTCCAAGATAATAGATAATCCTCATCATCTACTTGTTTTACTTCAATAACCTTTCGGTCAATTAGATTACAAACAGTAGCAGCCAAATCATTATCACCAATTGTTTTAGACATTAGATAACCAACTATTGCGGGCGAATAATTATCAGGGATATTTTGATAATATTTATCTTTATACTTACCTTGGTGTTCACGATCATGTTTAAAATAAACTCGTAAAAAGAAATAAATTATTCCAAGTAACCAAATCGTTCCTAACACTTCTAATACTAATTTACCAATTTGAAGTTTTAAGTTTTCAATTCTAATTTGTTCCTCTTCAGCTTCAACTAATCTAGACTCTACTTCATTAATTTGTATAATTGAATCCACATGAGATAGTTTTTTAGATTCACTAATAACTTCTGGTTCAAACAAGAGTCTAACCGAAATGGTATCTTTTTTATTAAAATTTTTAACAGGAATGATAACTTCTTCATTATCCATGATCACAATATTACCCCTGTGAGAACTATGAACCCAACTCTTTAAAGTTCCAACATGATTAGGAATATTAATTCTAATTTCTAAATTTTTAATAATTGGATGACCTTCTTTAAAAATATCTAATTTTAATTCTCCAGTATCGTTGTGGAGAACGGCTAAATTGGAGATTAGGTATTCTATATAAAAGCCAGTTTTATCTTTACTGGGATAATATATTGTTACCTCTAAACCATCTTTCATTTTATTTATAACATATTTATTACTATCGCCTTTTGATACTTCTGAACTATCAACAAGATCAATACAATATCCTTCTTTATTAATATCATTAAAATTAAGTTGTTCGTCTACCTCAACCACTTTAATTGTCTTCAAGATAACATCGTCATAATTATAAAGATCACTATTCATATAAGAATCAATACTACCATTAAATTGCTTATTACTTTTATTCGGATAACTCAAAAAATAACTAAAAGTATCATAATTAGCATCAATCACCAATAATTCCTTAACAACTACATCCCCATTTTTTAAAATAGTATAATCGATATAATTATTAGTTATTTCACTTTTAGCTGATATACTAAAAGGTAAACACAACAAAGTTAAAAAAAACAATATTTTTTTCATTCTTTCACCTCTAAAAAAGACTTACATGCGTAAGTCTAAAATTCAACTTTTGGAACTTCTTTATCTTTTTCTGCAACATCAAAGAATTCTTCTGGCTGAAACTTGAACATTGATGCCACAATATTAGATGGAAACATTTCCAATGCGTTTTTATATTTTAATACCGCATCATTATAAAATTGTCTTGCATATGAAATTTTATCTTCTGTTTCTGACAAATTACCTTGTAAATCCATAAAGTTAGTATTAGCTTTTAAATCAGGATAAGCTTCAGATAAAGCAAATAATCTTGATAAAGCTTGAGTTAATTCACCATTAGCTGCCATCTCATCATGAGGATTATTAGCAGAAACGGTCTTGTTTCTAGCTGTAATAACCGCATCTAAAGTATCTTTCTCATGAGATGCATATCCTTTAACTGTTTCAACTAAATTAGGTATTAAGTCAGCCCTTCTTTTAAGTAAAACATCGATTTGTGCCCATTGATCTTTAACCATATTTCTTAATTTTATTAATTTATTATATTGAGTAATAACAAACAACACAACTAAAACAACAATTACTCCAATAACAATTAAGAAAGTTATAAGTCCATCCATTTTTTCCTCCTTTATTATATATCTATTATATAACATTTTACACCAAAAAGATACCTTTTTTGTATATATTAACTTTTTTTTGACAACCTAACAATTAGAGGTGAACTATGAAAATAGATATTAGAAAAAATATTATTAATAATTTTACAGATAGTGATATTGATGAAATAAGCACATCCATCAAAGCAAGCATTGAAGAAAAAGAAGAGGTTACATTACCAGGATTAGGAGTATTTTTTGAACTACTTTGGAATAATAGTACTGAAGATGAACAACTATTTATTCTAAATACTATTAAAAAAGGATTAAATGAAAAACCAATCATATGATTGGTTTTTTATTATAAGTATTTTTTAATTTTTTTGAATTCATCAGCATCTTCTAAATCAGTGTTAGCTAATTGCTCAAATAATTTTTTTTGTTCTTTCGTTAATTTAGTTGGCGTTATCACTTTAATTATAACGTACATATCGCCTCTACCATAACCATCAACATCTTGAATACCTTTACCTTTTAAACGATGTTTATCATTGGTCATACTACCACTAGGAATCGTTAATTTGATACTACCATTTAAAGTAGGAACATCTTTCTTACATCCGAGAGCAGCTTCACTAACGGTAATCGGTAATTCAACATAGATATCATTTTCATCTCTTATAAATAAAGGATGTTTTTGAACATAAAATTCGATATAGATGTCTCCATTTGGTCCACCATTACTTCCTGCTTCCCCTTTTCCAGATACACGAAGTTGATTTCCAGTATCAATTCCAGCAGGGATTTTAATTTCAATTTCTTTATTTTTATTAACTTTTCCTGAACCATGACATTTTTTACAAGTATCAGAATAAGTTACTCCTTTTCCACTACAAGTAGGACAAGTTGTTCTCGTCATAAAAGCACCAAAAAGGGTTCGCTGTTCAGAAGTAACTTGGCCACTACCATGACAAGTAGGACAATTTTTTTCTCCATGTCCCCCTTTACCAGAACACTCAGAACATCTTTCATTAACATTAACTTGGATGGTTTTCTTAACACCATTAATGGCTTCTTCAAAGGTTAAATTCATTTTAATTGCTATATCCATTCCCTTTTTTGGACGATTAGAAGAACCCGAACCTCCTCCAAAATTAAAACCAAAACCACTACCAAAGATATCTGAAAAAATATCTGAAAAATCCATGCCTGAAAAATCAAAACCACCAGCACCATTATTATCGAATGCGGAATGACCAAATTGATCATATTGTTTTCGTTTTTGTTCATCTGATAAAACAGCATAAGCTTCTTGTGCTTCTTTAAATTTCTCGGCTGCATTATCTTCTTTCGAAACATCCGGATGATATTTTTTAGCTAATTTTCGAAAAGAACTTTTAATTTCATCTTGACTAGCTGATTTATCAACCCCTAAAATTTCATAATAATCTCTTTTACTCATACTGCTCCACCTAACTATTGTATAATTTTATAAATTCATCGATTGTTTCATCAAACATATTAATCGCTGACTCAACAACCTTTGGGTCATTCATATCCACATCGACCATTTTTAATAATTCAATTGGATAATCTCTAGAACCCGACTTCAAAAAGTTTAAATATTTTTCTTTATAATCTTTACTACCACTTAAAAGATTATTAACTATATAACAAGCTGCTGATAATCCTGTAGCATATTTATAAACATAGAAGTTATAATAAAAGTGCGGAATTCGAGCCCATTCATATCTAATTTGTTCATCTACGACAACATCACTACCAAAATACTTTTGATTAAGTTCAAAATAAAGATCACTTAATAATTCCTCTGTTAGGATATCCCCTTTTTCACATCTTTCATATATTTCTTTTTCATATTCGGCAAACATCGTCTGGCGAAAGATGGTTCCTTTAAATAATTCTAACAATTTATTTAAGATAGCTAATTTTTCATCTTTATCCTGTGATTCTTTTAACATATATTTACATAGTAATAACTCATTAACCGTTGAAGCCACTTCAGCTACAAAGATACTGTATTGATAATTAGAAAAATTATTATTATTAATACTGTAGTAACTATGTAAAGAATGACCTAGTTCATGAGCAAGCGTTGAAGCATCATCTAGTTGATTTTGATAATTTAATAAAATATATGGTTTAGTGTCATATCCTCCACTAGAATAAGCACCGCTTCTTTTTCCTTTATTACTATAAATATCAATCCATTTTTCATCAAATGCTCGTTTTAAATTAGAACTATAGTCGTCACCCAAAAGACTTAGAGCCTTCATAACTAATTTTTTTCCTTCTTCAAAAGAATATTCTTTTGTTTTGGTTTCAATCAAATCAACATAGATATCATATAAATGAAGTTCATCTAGACCTAAAACATCTTTTCTTAAACGATAATATTTAAATAGTTTATCCAAATTATTGGATACTGTTATCACTAAATTATTATATACTGATTTATTGACATTGTCTCCATATAAAGCCATATCAATTGCACTAGGATGTTTTCTCATCTTAGCCATCGTGACATTACTATCAACAAAACCATATAAAGTTGAGGCCATTGTATTAATAACACCATTAAAAGATTTATAGAGCGAATTAAAAGTTCTCTCTCGAACACTTCGATCTTTAGATACAATATATGTGCGATAATTACTATTGGTTAAAGGAACCTCATTACCATTTTCATCTTTAATTGGATCAAAAGTTAAATCAGTATCTGTAAGTAAACTATAAGTTTTAGAAGGAACTTCTAAAACATTATTTAAACTCGACAAGATTTTTTCCTCAGATGCACTTAAGGTATGTTTTTTATAACGAAATACTTCTTTAAAATAGTTATCATATTCTTTTAAAGATTCTACTTCTTGATAATAATCTTTTATTTTTTGGTAATTAGTTTTATTTAATAAAGGAACGATGAAGATTGTCTCTTCATCATATTCCTTATATAAATTACTTAATCTTCCCATTAATGTTTGATAAACATTGTTATTGGTATCTGCATCATAATTTAAATGCGCATACATATATACCTTTTCAATTTTACGGCCTACTTCAAAATATAAATGGATTAATTCATATAACTGCTTAGGATCATCTAGTAACTTCTTTTTTTGTTGTTTATAATTCTTAAATTGGGTTATTGAATTAGTAATTTGTTTAAAATCCTCTTCCCATTCTTCATTATATTGATAGATTAAAGATAAATCCCACTTATACTTATTGTCAATTTGGTCACGACTTTTCTCTAATATAGCCATTGTTGCTCCTTATAAGAAGTTCTAGATGACTAGAACTTCCTTCTTTTACTTTTCTTCATATTCAGCGTCAATTACATCATCTTTTTTGTCTTCTTCAGTTTCTGTTTCTTCACCTTTTTCAGTTTCAGCTTTCTTAGCCATTTCTTCATAAACTTTAGTTGCTAAAGCCATAGCTGTTTCATTTAATGTTTTTGTTTTAGTTTTAATATCATCAAAATCATCAGTTTCTAAAGCTTCTTTAAGTTCTTTTATTTCTTTTTCTGCTTTTTCTGAATCTTTAGCATCAACTTTATCGCCTAAATCCTTTATAGCTTTTTCAGTAGCAAAGATTGTTTGGTCAGCTTCATTTCTAATTTCAGCTTCTTCTTTTTTCTTTGCATCAGCTTCCTTATTAGCTTCAGCATCTTTAACCATCTTATCGATTTCCTCATCTGATAAATTATTATTAGCTGTAATTGTAATTGATTGTTCCTTATTAGTACCTAAATCCTTAGCTTTAACATTAACAATCCCATTAGCATCAATATCAAAGGTTACTTCAATTTGAGGAACCCCTCTTGGTGCTGGCGGAATATTACTTAATTGGAAATTTCCTAAAGTTTGGTTATCATTAGCCATTGGTCTTTCACCTTGTAAGATGTGAATATCAACTGCTGGTTGATTATCAGCAGCCGTACTAAAGACTTGTGACTTACTAGTTGGGATGGTTGTATTTCGTGGAATTAAAACTGTCATAACCCCACCAAGTGTTTCTAATCCAAGTGATAATGGGGTAACGTCTAATAAAACGATATCATTGACATCTCCTGTTAAAACACCACCTTGAATAGCAGCACCCATTGCTACAACTTCATCTGGGTTAACTCCCTTACTTGGTTCTTTACCTAATTCTTTTTGAACTAATTCTTGAATCTTAGGAATTCTTGTTGAACCACCAACTAAAATAACTTTATCGATATCTTTTTTCGTTAATTTAGCATCTTTTAAAGATTTTCTCACTGGTTCTAATGTTTCTTCAAATAAATCATGTGCTAATTCTTCAAACTTAGCTCTCGTTAATGATAACTCTAAATGTAACGGGCCATCTTCACCTTGAGATAAGAATGGTAATGAAATTTGAGTAGTTACAACTCCACTTAAATCTTTCTTAGCTTTTTCAGCTGCATCTTTTAAACGTTGCATTGCCATCTTATCTTTTGAAAGATCAACACCATTTTCCTTTTTGAATTGTTCAACTAAATAATCAATAATACGTTGGTCAAAGTCATCTCCACCTAAACGATTATTACCACTTGTTGATTTAACTTCAAAGACACCATCTCCTAATTCTAGAATTGATACGTCAAAAGTACCTCCTCCTAAGTCATATACCAAAATGGTTTGTTGTTTTTCTTGTTCATCTAAACCATAAGCTAATGCAGCAGCTGTTGGTTCATTAATAATTCTTTCGACTTCTAAACCAGCTATTTTACCAGCATTTTTAGTTGCTTGTCTCTCAGCATCATTAAAGTATGCTGGAACCGTAATAACCGCTCTCGTAACTGGTTCCCCTAAATAAGCTTCCGCAGTTTTCTTTAAATCACCTAAGACCATGGCACTAATTTCTTCTGGTGTATATTCCTTTTTATTCGCTTTAATCTTTTTATTAGTTCCCATTAATCGTTTAACAGAACTAATGGTATCAGGGTTTGTCACAACTTGTCTTTTAGCTGCTCCCCCAACAATAATTTCTCCATTTTTAAAAGCAACAACGGAAGGAGTTGTTCGATCTCCTTCTGGATTTGTTATTACTTTCGCTTCTCCTCCATCAAAAATTGAAACACAACTATTTGTTGTTCCTAAGTCAATACCTATTATTTTACTCATTTTATCACCTTTCCTTAATTACTTACTTTGACCATAGCTGGTCTAATAACTTTCTCTTTTAATTTATATCCTTTTTGCAATATTTCAATGACAACACCAGGTTCTACCCCATCTTTCTTCTCTGTCATTACAGCTTGTTGGTAAGTAGGATCAAATTCTTCATCTAAACCATTGATTTCTGATACTTCATAATTGTTTAAGATTTTTACAAACTCACTATATATTAATTTAAAACCTGCCAAAAACTTTGAAACTTCATCATCGAGATTATCATCATCCATATCAACTGCTCTTTCAAAATTATCTAAGATTGGTAGAAGTTCTTTTACCAAATCCTCATTACAGTATTTTAAAATACGGCTTTGTTCTTCTTCTAAACGTTTACGATAATTAATAAACTCAGCTTTGCTTCGAAGTAAGGAATCCTCTAAATAACTTACTTTATTATAAGCCTCATTTAATTTATCTGAATGTTTATCTTTTCGCTTTTTTGTTTTTGTTTCTTTTGAATTTTCACAATCACATTCATGTTCTTCACAAACACAATTATTTTTATCGTTTACTTCATGGTGTTGACATTCACATGTTTCTGATTGATTATCTTTTTCTATTTTTTCCATTTGTCACCTCTCAATATTTTTCTTAATGTAATCTAATAATGAAATAACTCGATCATATTCCATTCGTTTTGGACCAATTAAAGCAAGTGTACCCTCATTACCATTAATTTCATATTTCGTTTTAATAATGGTTACATTGTCATCAAACTCATTTTCACTACCAATATATATATTAATACCATTTTCTTCCTCTTTAATACTATTAACCATTTCGTTGCCTTCAAACTTACTAACGATATCTCTGATTTTATCAATATCATTAAATTCAGGTTGTTTTAAAATATGACTAGTCCCCTTCATAACAACATTAGAGTTATTAGCAAAATCATTAAAAGCATTATAAAAAGCATTATATAGGACTTCATGTTGTTTAACATATTTGGAGATGATTGGCTTGACTTCAAATTCTAATTTACTACTAACTTCATTAATAGGTGTTCCAACAATCAATTTATTAATTAATTCAACCGTTTGTTTTATTTCGTCACTTGATACACGCCCTTCTAACAACATATTGCGATGTTCGACATGACCTTTATCAGTTATAACAATCGCAATTAAACGGTTTTCACTAAGCGGAACAACTTCTACTTTATTTACTTTATTTTCACTAGATGCACTACCTAATACAACGGCTGTATAATTAGTAATTTCAGAAATTATTTCCATACTCTTAATGATTGTATCATCTAACATTAATGAATTATTGTAGAATATTGTCTGTAGTTTCAACATATCGTCACCAGTTATTTCTTTTGGTTTCATAATATTGTCAACATAATAACGATATCCCTGTTCACTAGGTATTCGACCTGATGAAATATGAGTCTTCTCAATCAATCCATTTTCTTCTAGAAAACCCATTTCATTACGAATCGTTGCACTAGAACATTTCATTTTTTTACATAACGAATTAGAACTTATCGGTCTAGCTGTTTCAATATAATCTTCAACAATTTCTTTTAAGATTTCAGTTTGTCTTTGGTTTAACATAATTCACCCGCCTTAGCACTCTTGAACTTTGATTGCCATTTCATTATACTATTATATTTTAGCAATGTCAAGATATGATTGCTAATTTTCTTTTTTTCTCATTTAAGTGTTAAAAACCCTTATTTCTTTGGTATAATTAAAATAGGTGATGGGATGAACATTTTATTATATATTGTTATTTTTGCTTCTAAGGTATTTGAAAATGCCTTAGGCACATTAAGATTAATAGTTGTTGCAAATGGGAAAAAGACCCTTGGAGCTATTCTCCAAGGATTAATAGGATTAGTTTGGATTATTGTAACTAGCGTAGTTGTCGTCGGTGTAACTGAAGACCCTATCAAAGTCATAGCTTTTGCTTTAGGTTCAGCAGTTGGTTCATATTTAGGTAGTGTCCTTGAACAAAAAATTGCTTTAGGTAGCAATATGTTAATGGCAATTGTCGATCAAAGTTATGGTGAAATAATCGCTACTGAAATTCGAAACAATGGTTTTGCTGTAACTGTTTTAGATGCTAAAGGTATGGATAAAGAAAGAAATGTTTTAATGGTAGTTGTCGTTCGAAAAAAACGTCGTCACGTCGTTGAAATCATTAAAGAGAAAGATAAAGAAGCCATGATTGTTTCTGAAAATACTTTTACTCTTTATGGTGGTTACCACAAATAAAAAAACGCTTAAGCGTTTTTTATTTTATCTTTTTTAAGGTAGTCTTTTAATAGATATGCCTTATCTGTAATAATTGCAACATCATCATTAATATTTTCTAATTCATCAATATCATTGATTGTCCAAAGATAATCATTCCTTTTAGCATAAGACATATGTGCTTTATAGATAGAATTAAAATCAAAGTGATTATAGATTCTTAATCGGTTAGCTCTAACGCCAATAATCAATCCGACTCTAACTTTTTTATATTTTCTTTTAAAGTATTTAACTAGCTTATAATTAAAACTACATATCTCAATATTTAAATAGGGATACTTTTTTATAATAAGATAAACCTCATCGACTAATTTTTTATATTTATTTGTCCCTTCTTTTATTTCAATAATGATTTTTTTATTAGTTTTAATCGCTCCTAAGATTTCATCCAAGGTAGCGATTCTTTCTTTCTTCCCTAAAGTTAATTTCTTAAGTTCAACTAAAGTTAAATCTTTAATTTCACCCATTCCATCACTTATCAAGTCGACAAATGAGTCATGAAAGACAACAATTTCACTATCTTTTGTTATTCTAACATCAATTTCAACACCATCAATATAATGTTTACTAAGACTATTGATAATTGCATCTTTGGTATTCTCTAAGTAATGGTGGTTGTTATTACCACGATGAGAAATTAATTTCACTTAAATCCAAACACCAAAAGCAATCGCTGCCATAGCTAACATCAAACCAACAATCCAAAAACCTTTAACGATATCATTCTCATGATACCCCTTTTTCTCGAAATGATGGTGGAGTGGTGCCATCAGAAATATTTTCCGCTTGAAGGCCATAATCCCTAACATTTGAATAATCGATACTAAGGTTTCAACGATAAAGACACCTGCTACCACAATAAAAGTGACTTCATGGCTTGTAATCAAAGCAATGGAAGCAAGAGTTGCCCCTAAGGTCAAAGAACCAGTATCACCCATAAAGATTCTCGCTGGATGGGTATTAAAAACTAAAAAACCTAATAAAGTTCCCACTAAAATAAAACAGAAAATAGCAATATCTTGATATCCCACAACCCATTTTGCATTCCAACAAATTAAACCAAAAGCTAAGAAAGCAATTGCTGAAAGTCCACCGGCTAAACCATCTAAACCATCAGTAATATTAACTGCATTACTACTAGCCACTAGGACAAATAATAAGAAAATACCATAAAACCATCCCATATCAACATTGATACCAAGCGTATAAATATTTAAAACTGGTTCATTCCCGCTTCTCATAAAAATATAAAAGAAGATTAAAGCAATTACTAGTTGCCAAAATAATTTTTGAATTTCAGTCAATCCGTCATTACTTTTTCTTTTAATAATTAAATAATCATCAAGAAATCCTAATAACGCATAGGTTATAAAGACAAATAAGACGAGAAATAAATTTTCTGAAAAATCCATTCTATCCGTTAAAAGCAAAAAGGCCACAACAACTAAGGTTGGTATAATAAAAATTAAACCACCCATGGTTGGTGTACCATCTTTCTTTTTATGCTTTTTTTCAAGAAAAACACTTACTTTTTGGGTAATTTTTGTTCTCTTTAAAATTGGAATTAAAATAGCCCCAAATATAAAAGATATAATAAAACCTAACATCATTGCTAAAATTGCTTTTGCCAGAATTAACATGCGATCATCTCCTATAAGTTGTCTAGTATAATTTTTTTATCATCAAAATCTATTTTTTTATCTTTAATAATTTGGTAGGTCTCATGACCCTTCCCAAGTACTAATAGTATATCATTATTATTTATTTTTTGTATACCTTTTTTGATGGCTTTTTCACGATTTGACTCTATTTCATAGTTATTATTGTCAAGTCCATTAACCATATCACAAATAATTTCATCAGCATCTTCAAATCGTGGATTGTCACTAGTCAAAATAACATAATCAGATAACTCAGTAGCTACTTGAGCCATAAGTGGTCTTTTCGTTTTATCACGATTTCCTCCGCATCCAATAATCGTTATAATCTTATCTTGAGCAAATTCTCTAACCGCATTAATGATTTTTAAAACGGCATCAGGAGTATGGGCATAATCAACAATAGCCAACTTATCTTGATGATGAATTATATCCATTCTTCCAGGAGGAGAAACTAATTCTTCAATCACCTTTTTCATCATCTCTAACTCTAAACCTTCTTCTTTTAAAACTATTATTACATTTAACATATTATAGACATTATGTTTACCAAGTAACTTGATATTATATTCATCATTATTAACACTAAAATGGGTTATGTGGTTCTTGATGTGATAGTTTGTTATTTGATAAGTGCCCGAATCAAAACCGTAAGTAAGTGTATTGTCATCAATAAAGAAAGAACTATACTTATCATCTATATTGACAATTGATTTACCACCTTTTCTTAACATCTTAAATAGTTTTTGCTTAGCCTCAAGATAGTTATCGAAGGTTTTATGGTAGTCTAAATGATCTTGGGTTAGATTGGTAAAGACGGCATAATCATATTCTAAACCTTCTACCCTTCGCATATCTAAAGCATGACTGCTTACTTCCATAACGACATGCTCTACTTCTTTATTAGCGCACTCCAAGAGTAGTTCGTATATTTCTAAAATGTCAGGGGTGGTATTATCTAAATCACGAATTTTACTATCCATATAAAAACCAATAGTTCCAATATAAGCACATTTACGATTCAATTTATTTAATGCTTGGTAAATTAAAAAAGCACTAGTTGTTTTCCCATTCGTACCCGTTATCCCGATTAATTTTAAATGTTTAATTTGGGGTTAATAATTATTTTTAAGATAATTAATCAAATAAGTTCTCGTATCTTCAACTACTAGGGTATCAACACTGTATAATCCTTCTTCACAAACAATTAAGCTGGCACCATGTTCAATCGCATCTTCAATATATTGATGAGCATCGTGATTACCCCTTAAAGCCACAAAAGTATCACCTGGTTTTACTTTTCTAGAATCAACTTGAATATTCATATAAAAACACCTCAATATATATTATTCAAATATATTAAAGTGTTTCTTTAACTACTTATTAAGATATTCTAAAACAATCTGTTTATCATTCATCGGAATTTTTTGGTCTCTAACTAACATTACTTCCTCATGGCCTTTACCTAAAATCAACAAAATATCATGTTCTTCTAATAACTTAATACCTTTAATGATGGCTTCCTTACGGTCTAAACAAACTTCATAATTGGTATTATCTAGATTAGTAACCATATCACTGACGATTTGAGCCGTATCTTCATAATGAGGATCGTCATTAGTAATAATCGCATATTTACATAAATCCGTTACCATTTTAGTCATAATTGGGCGTTTAGTTCGATCGCGGTCACCTGTACAGCCAAAGACTGTATAAATATTACCAGGTGTTACTTTAGTTACAGCATGAATTATTTTTTCAATCGCATCAGGAGTATGAGCATAATCAATAATAATACTATTATTTTTATACATAACGGTATCCATGCGACCAGCTGGTGCTTTTACTTTTGAAATAACCCTCTTTATATCTTCATCACTAATTCCTAAATGAGTTAACACAATAATATTAACTAACATATTATAGACATTATAGTCGCCTAATAATGGTGATATGATTTCATGTTCTTCTCCATTATATAAGTATTTAAACTTACTGTTTTGATTGGTTAGTTCCATCTCCGTTATTTTAAAGTTGCCACCGGTTTGTCCATAGTAAATTGTCTTATCAGTTTTAAAATAGTCTTTATAACCATCATCATAATTGACAATACTGATGCCATTTGGTTTTAGTTGTTTAAACAATAGTTGTTTAGCTAAAGCATAATTTTCCATCGTCTTATGGTGATCTAAATGATCTTGGGTAAGATTAGTGAATATTGCATAATCAAAAGGAATTCCTACTAATCTACCACCATCTAAACCTTGACTACTAGCTTCTAACGCCACATGTTTATAACCATTTTCATATGCTTCTATTAACAAGTCATATAGATCACAAACATCTGGACTCGTATTGTTTAAATTAGCTACTTTACCATCCATATAAAAACCAACGGTTCCAATATAAGCACATTTAATACCTAGTTTATTTAAAGAATCATAAATAAGATAAGCACTAGTTGTTTTACCATTCGTACCAGTTATTCCAACAATCGTCATTTCTTCTAAATATTGGTTATAATTGTCATATAAATATTGATTTAAATATTCTCTCGTATTAGGCACAATTTCCGTTTCAACTTCATAACTACCTTCTTCAGCAACAATTTTTTTAGCTCCATTACCAATCGCACGATCAATATAATCGTGCCCATCACTACTAATTCCACGAAGAGCCACAAAAATATCCCCTGGTTTAATTTTTCTTGAATCACTTTGAATATTTATCATAAATCACATCCTAATATTATTATTTTACTATAGATTAAATTTAAAAACAATAAAAACACAGCATTGTGTGTTTTTATTTGATAACAATTTGATTATCCTGAATATCAATGACAATCTTCGAATGATATTTTATTTTATCATTAATAATTTCATTAGCAATTAAGGTTTCAATATGATGACTAATATATCTTTTAATTGGACGAGCCCCAAACTTTTCATCATAAGCATTTTCAACAATATATTTTTTAGCTTCTTCCGTTAATGATAAAGTGATTTTTTTATCATGAAGACGATTTTCAATTTCTTTAATTATTTTATCTATTATATCGTAAATTACATCTTTTGATAAAAAATTGAAAATAATTATTTCATCAATGCGATTAATAAATTCAGGTTTAAACGTATTTTTTAATTCTTGTTTTATTAATTCATCACGATTATGATGGTTTTCTAAGATATATTCGCCGCCTAAATTAGAAGTCATAATAATGATTGTATTTTTAAAATCAACTGTTCTTCCTTGACTATCAGTTATACGGCCATCATCTAGGATTTGTAGTAACACGTTAAAGATATCTTGATGAGCTTTTTCTATTTCATCAAACAAAACAATACTATATGGATTACGACGAACAGCTTCCGTTAATTGTCCACCTTCATCATATCCAACATATCCTGGAGGTGCACCAATTAACTTAGCAACTGAATGACTTTCCATATATTCACTCATATCGATTCTAATCATATGTTTTTCATCGTCAAACAACTCATACGCTAACGTTCTAGCCACTTCCGTTTTACCTACCCCAGTTGGACCTAAAAAGATAAATGACCCAATTGGTTGATTAGGATTTTTAATGCCAGCACGGGCCCTTAAAATAGCATTACTAACTAACTTTAAGGCCTCATCTTGACCTTTAACTCGAATCTTCATATTATTTTCAAGATTTAATAATTTATCTTTTTCACTACCAACTAACTTCGTAATCGGAATATTTGTCCATTTAGCTACAATATTAGCAATTGCTTCTTCATCAATGGTATCACTTAATATCTTAGACTCATCGCTTTCTTTTAATTCTTCTAGTTCACGCGTTAATTTAGGAATAATTCCATGTCTTAATCTAGCCGCTGTTTCTAAATCATATCTATTTTCAGCTTGTTCTAATTGAAACTTAGAATCTTCAATTTCCTCTTTTTTCTTACTTATCTCTTCGTTTATTTTCTTTTCTTCTTCCCAAGCTAAACGAAGTTCCTTTTCACGTTGTTTTAAATCATCGATTTTCTCATTAATTTCTATCGTTCTTTTCTTACTGATATCATCCGTATCTTTTTTTAAAGCTTCTTTTTCAATTTCTAAACGCATAATATCACGCGTTAACTTATCTAAAGGAACCGGTATTGAATCCATTTGAACTTTGACAATTGCACAGGCTTCATCTAATAAATCAATAGCTTTATCCGGTAAAAAACGATTCGTAATATAACGATTAGACAAAGTAGCAGCTGCAATTAAAGCACTATCCTTAATATTAACACCATGAAAAACTTCATATTTTTGTTTTAATCCTCTTAAAATAGTAATCGTATCAATTACAGTTGGCTCAGAGACAAAAACCTTTTGAAATCTTCTTTCTAAAGCCCCATCTTTTTCAATATATTTACGATATTCATTTAAAGTCGTAGCACCAATACAATGAATTTCACCTCTTGCTAGCATTGGTTTTAACATATTACTAGCATCCATAGCGCCTTCGGCACCAGCTCCTACAATCATATGAATTTCATCAATAAATAAAATAATCTCTCCATTTGAATCTTTTATTTCTTTTAAAACGGCTTTTAATCTTTCCTCAAACTCACCACGATACTTAGCGCCTGCAATTAATGATCCTAAATCTAATTCCCAAATTGTTTTTTTCTTTAAGCTAGTAGGAACATCCCCTTTTACGATACGAAGAGCAAGCCCTTCCACAATTGCTGTTTTACCAACCCCCGGTTCACCAATTAAAACCGGATTATTTTTGGTTTTCCTTGAGATAATACGAGTAATACTACGAATTTCTTCATCCCTACCAATAACGGGATCTATTTTTCCATCTTTGACGCTTTGGACAATATCACGTCCATATTTTTCTAAAACATTCTCTAGATTTTCTTGATATGGATTTTGTTCATTCATTTTACCCCTCCTTTTATCTAAATAATTATAACACAACTTTTAGCACTCGTCAATAGCGAGTGCTAAAACATAATATAAAAAATGAACTATTACAGCTCATTATTTCAATCTCGAAGAACGATATTCCTTCTCATCCAAGATTTTATTCTTTTCAATGTTAAAACAAAGGTGATCTTGTCCATCACTAATATCATAATCATAATTAGCGACTTTAAGTTCATGGCGCACAACATCAGCTACGGTTACTTTTTCTTGATTTAATTCCCGCCTATAGTATTCATCCATCCACTTTTGAATAACACTATTGATTTTAAGTCTTTCTTTTTCTAAAATGAGTGGCATTTGATCTTTAATAGCTTCTTTTTGTTTAAGGTCAAAATGGTTATACTCATCTAAAATTCTTTTATACTCAACTAAACTCTCTTCTAATTCGACCCCATCAATCATTGTACCATTAGTTTCAACTCTCTTGATATAGTAGTTAATGTGATCACATAACGACTCAAAACACAATGTATTAAAAAGGTATGATAAATCCTTTATCTCCATATTAACATAGTCTTTAGGGATATTAATTTTAGTTATTTTTGAAGCAGGTATTTCTTTATAAACATATTTTTCATCTTTATGGTCACTCTTATCATAAGGCAATCCCTTTAATAAAGCATAAGCTCGTTGTGAAAGAGGGAGCGCTTCATGCATCTTAGGAACATCACATTCAAAACTAATCCCATGCATAATAAAATTACAATAAGCACTTAATCTTTGATCGACCATACTAGCATCGACCACTGATATCCAACGGTCAGCATTACCACCATCAAAATTAGTTGGAACACCAAGTTTCCGATTATTCATTTCATCTTTACATAAAACACCATTCTTTAAGATTGAATTAATTTTGAAAAAATCAAAGCCAATCCCATGAAAACATTGTTTATGTTCATCTTCTTCAATCACAACATCAGTTTGATTAAACTTGATAATCTGGTAGTATAAATTATTGAGTTCTTGAGAGCACCCAATCATCTTTTTTGAATTTTCTAACCTTAAAAAACGGTCATCAAGGGTAGCTGAACTGCGACAATGAAAACGCAATCGGTCTAAAGCATCTGCATCTTTTAAAACATCGTATAACTTTTCATATCTTGCTTGAATTAAAGGATTGATTTCATCTTCTAATTCGTAATAAAAACACGAGGAATATTTCCTATCTTCAGGCATAGAATGACCTTCAACGATAGCTTTTAAAATTTTTAAATTGGTTTCATCTTTATAAATAGGATTTTTAGCTACCTTTTCTATTCTAATTGCACTCGCATATCCATGTAAAGCTTCTTCACAATCATTTTGTCTACCCATATCATGATAGATAGCTGCATCAATAATAATCTGTTTATCAATGTCATCTAAATTCTCTAACTCTGCTAGCAGATAACAAAAGAATAATACTTTCTCACTATGATAGATACC
>JAQUFI010000084.1 GCA_028684735.1 Bacilli bacterium
AAATATTTGGGTGGCAGCAATAAATCTATATTATACGGATCATAATCTACTCTATTTCCAAAATACTCTATTAGCATTTTTATATATAACTCAAATGGAGTAAAATCATCTCGTAAATATGTTCCACTTTTAATTCTATCTGCCTCTTCTTTTAAAATAGGTTCAGATACGGACCACAAATTTTCAAATTCATCAGTGGCAAATTTCACATCTTCATAATCACGCAAACAAACATTGAATTCATAATTTGAATCAGGATTAACTCCAAATCCTGCATCTGTCAAATTGGATGATCCAGTAATTACTTCGCAAGGAGTATATTCATTAAAATTCTTAGGTCTGAAAATATATACTTTTGCATGTATTTTTTTATTAGGATGAGCTCTTAATTCAATTTTACCGCTACTTAAATCCTGTATAAATTTCATAATTCCCTTTTCTGTATTCTCGTCATAATTTGCTTTTTGAATATTGTTTATCGTGTCTTTTATGAAATCATTTTTGGTCTCTTCAGGATTCTCTAGATATAACAGTCCTCTATCATGATACTTTTTAACAAGTTTATCGACGTTGATGCCGACAAGAATTCTTATTTTTGGAATTTTATCCAAAAATTCGCGAACTTTAAAATAGCCAGAAGCCCTTAAATAACCGACTAGCGCATCGAAACAATAAATATTATCAATATTATTGTATACACCCTCAAATTTCTTAAGTAAACTGTTACCTTCTTGATTTGTAAAAAACTTAGTTGACATGAATAATAATCTTTTATTTCATGGAAATTTTATTCTTCTACAAATATAAAAATTAAGTTTATTAAATTAAAATTATATCAATTAAATAATTATGATTAAAATATTTTAGTTTGTTTATATTATTATAATAATATAAATTGAGTTTGTTATTTCATTTAGGGTAACAAAATTTTTATGTAGAATATTGGTAATATAACATTAATCTTCAATAATTCTTTGCTTTACGTAAAGAATTGCTATATTTGCATGGAATAATTTTTTTTATTAAAAATGATACCAGAATTTAACCATAACAATGTTATTCCACCTCATTTAGGTAATCCTACTCAACCTCAAGAGGTTTCGCCGTATGAATGTAGTATAGTTGAGTTTTGCGAACATTTTGCAACTAATCCTGAAAGAATAGAAATTCTCAAAGGTTTTGTCAACTTTAGAATACAGATGATTCAGAATGGAGTTGTAAAAGGTTATCAATGGATAGATGGGAGTTTTTCTGAGAATATAGAGGAATCAGAAGGTCGAACACCTAATGATATTGACGTAGTAACATTTAGTAGAGGATTAACAAAAGACTTATTTTCTATTTTTGAAATAAATTTTCCAGAGTTTATTAGTCCTTCGATATCTAAAGATAAGTACAAAGTTGATCATTACCCTGTACCTTATGATCTTAATCCCGAATTTACTGTAGAATGTACAAGGTATTGGTGTCAATTATTTAGTCATAATAGAAATGGAGTTTGGAAAGGAATGATTAAACTTCCGCTTTATTCAACTTTAGAGGAAGATGAAAAGGCTTTGTCATATTTAAATAGTTTATAATATGGGCATTTATAACATAAAACAAAACATAGAGTATCAAATACTCGAGATTGAAAGACTGTTGTCAATATCAGATGACAACCCATTTGTTTACATGCCTTTAAAAGAGCGTCTAAGAAATTTGAAAAGGCAATTAGAAGAATTACCCAAAGATTTAAAAGAACCAAAAATTAAGTTGTTATTTAGCGGAGACGCAGTATTTGGATCATTAGGTATTAAATCCTCATTTGTATGTAAGACAATCAACCCTATTCAAGAATTAATTAAAATTCAGACAACAATAACAAAATTCGGTAAAGAATTTGGGAAAAGAGGCAAGATAAAAAAAGGAGAAATTTCAGAAATGTATTTAACTTCACTTCCAACAGGTTCTTTTGGATATGAATTAAGTTTGTTAAATAATGTAGATTTATTTGAAGAACAAGATGTCTCTGAGTCTATTTATGACGTTATTGAACTAATTGAAATTACTGTTAGAGATGAGGAGAAATTTCTAAAAGTAATGGATGAATATCCTAATAAAACTTTATCTTACTTGAAAAATTTCCTTAAAGAAGTAAATAGTGAGAATTCGATTCTTAAAATAGAATCAGGAAGCACATATAAGGAGTTTTCTCGTGATGAAATAAAAATTGGATATGATAGGGTTTCATCAACAATATTTAATGAAGAAATTATTATGTTGAATGGTATATTTAAGGGTGCTTTTATTGAATCTGGTAAATTTGAGCTATTAGATAACGAAGGAAATACGATTCATGGTTTTATCTCAGATGAATTATCTGAAGAAGAAATAGCTCAATATAATAGAGATTATTCCAATGTTGAATGTAATATTACACTTGAGAAAGGAGTTACGGAATTCAATAATGGTAAAATGATAATAACTTATATATTATTATCATTAAAAGAGAAATCTTAGTATTTTCATATTGCTTAATATAAGAGATATGTGGAACTTAAAGATTAATCAACATTTATAGATTGTATCAAGATATCTTTTACAAAGATGAAATAATCATTAGCGATTTCAAAGAATTCATCAAAATATTTTTTTATTATGATTTAAATCGTAATTTGCGAAAGATTTACAGTGGAATTTAATATTAATATATAATACAGTTAAACATGAATACAATAAAATTCCCAATAAACAATCTAACTGATGAACAAGTACTTAAAGAGTTCATTAAACGATTTGAATGTGATGGTGCAGTATTGATATATATGGAATCAAACAGTGAATACGGATTTGGAAGATGGAAAAACAAAGAAGGCAAAAATTGGGTAAAAAAACTGATAAAAAATATAAAGACAATTTAATTAAATTATAACACTATGATTGGAGGAGGAGGATATTCTACAAATTATACTAGAGATTTACCGTCTAAAGAAGATTATTGTGATAGCTTAAAGCTAATTGTTGATTTACAACAACTACAACCAAGCTTAAAAGATTATAAGATAAATGATATTTTAGAAGTTAAATTTAATGAAGATTTAATAAATGTTACTGGTGAACATGGACTATGTGGATATATACCAGCAGCTCAACAGGCACAAATATCTAAATGTCTTAATAAAGGAAAATCCTTTATTGCTAAAATTATATCAATTACTGATATTAGTTGTAGAGTAAGTATTACTCCTCTAAATAATTAAACATAATGTTTAATATTATTGGAGGAAGCTATTTTGAGAACTGCAAAGAACCAAATAGAAGAGATTTCTTTGGTTCAGGTATAAGGGGTGCCGCAGCACTTTCAAATAAAGGAATTGATATATTATTTTATAGTTGCGTTTCAGAAAAACACTTATCTACTGCAAAATATTCAAGTAAATTGTTTGGATACAATTATAATTACTTATTAGTACCTGAAACAATCGAATTTGATTATTATCACCCTCTATCAAAGCCACTCATTATCAATTACGATAAGAATGAACCAATTAATGAGATTATTATAGATAATGAAAGTGATTTCTTGTATTACGGAATGTTAGAAGCTAATGCAAAATTCAATGGAAATTATGTTGTATATGATCCTCAAAACCATAGGAGTTTTAAAGATACAGGATCTACAGCAAAACATCTGGCAATAATTTTAAACAAAAATGAAGCTCATCTTTTAACTAAAACCAAAAGTAAAGATTTAAGAATAGTTGGCAATAAACTACTTGAATCTGAAAATGCAGAAGTTGTTGTTATAAAAAATGGATCAAGAGGAGCTTTAGTTTTCCATGGAGGTGATATTCAAGAAATTCCTGTTTTTAGAACTGATAAAGTTTGGCCTATTGGATCAGGTGATGTATTTTCTGCTATTTTTTCTTGGAAATGGATTATTGAAAAAAAAAATCCATTTGAATCCGCATTTTATTCATCATTACAAACCGCTTGTTTTTGCCAATCTAACATTTTGCCAATTGTTGAACCATTGGTGGCTTTAAAACCAATAGAGATAAAGAAGTCTGTAAAACATGTTTATTTAGCCGGACCTTTTTACACTTTATCTGAGCGATGGCTAATTAATGAATTAAGGAATTCATTAATTGATTTTGGGAACAAGGTTTTTTCACCTTTACATGATGTGGGGATCATTGACCCTAGTGATATTTACACAGAATCAAAAGATATTTCAGAAAAAGATCTGGCTGGACTTGATAAATGCGATGTAGTTTTAGCTGTATTTTCTGGTATGGATGCGGGGACACTTTTTGAGATTGGATATGCCATTTCTAAAAACAAAAAAGTGGTAATTCTATCAGAAAATGTGAATAATAATGATTTAACTATGTTTATTGGTACAGGATGTGAAATAACAGATGATTTTACAACTGCCATTTATAAATCATCATGGTAGAG
>JAQUFI010000085.1 GCA_028684735.1 Bacilli bacterium
CAATATATTTATACTTTAGAATTTCTAAATAAAAAAATAACTTTTACTCCAACTTATATTTATAAATGTAAATATGAATTTAATTTATTTTTAAAAGAACATGCCGAATATTTAAAAAACATGATGTTTCCACTTAATATTAACAATTGTTTTGATGCTCACAACTATATAGAAGAATTCCAAAAAATGAGTGACGAGTTCGATGATAATATCTCCCCAGTAATTATGGCTACAATAAATGATGATACAAGAAAGATCAATAATAGTTTCATTGCTTTTAATACCAAGCTTATTCAAAATATGTTATATAATAAATATTATGCTGCAGCTATTCCTCTTTTAAGTGATCATATCTTAAGAGAATCAAAATATGTTTCTTATCAACTTGATATATTTAAAAAGTTAAGATAATTATCCATATATACCTTGAATCATTTTTGAGACTGCAACAAATATATAGGAAATTTTATACCAAGTAGCGTAATTTACTATACCTGTTATTGGTAAACCAAATACTTCTTGAAATTTCCTAACAGATGCTCTTGTATCTTCACCAAAAATACCATTGGCTGGAAGTGTTTTAGGAATTGCCGGATAGTTCCCGCTTATTTTATTTAACTGATTTTGTAAAATTCGCACTTCTTCTCCACAGCTACCGACACTTAAATTATAACCTGGAAATGAATAGGGAAGACCGATAGTGTTATCTGCTTCCATAATCATCATATTTGGACTATAGTAGTATCTAATAATTTGCATAGCATCATAACCACTATCTCCCAATGTTTTAGACCCCCATTGTGATAACCATCCGGCATTGTTGGTCTTAATACCGTCATTATATTGAGCGAAAAACGGTTGTGGGACATTAGGAAGTTTAATATAATTATTAAATATTTCATCAACAACTTCAGAAATTGATTGAAAGATAGTTCGGCCATGGGTATACTTTTGATCATATGCAGTTGATGAGGTAATAGTAAAGTTATAGCCCCTTGATGGATACCATTCGGTAAATATTCTATTTAAAGTAAAGGAGATAATTGCCAAAACATTTGCTTTTATTGTTTCTTTGGGCCAAGTACTATAAATTTCTGATGAAGCAACATTTTTAATATAATCAGGAAAGCTTACAACATAATTTGTAGCTGAGCTACTAGGGGTCCCGTTGTGAACAATAATATATTCAGGAATCGAAACTTTAGGATAAACTCTATTATTTACTGATTCAGTAATATCTATTTCATCATCTATCTTTGGCGGATAATCTCCCCATAAAACATGAGGGGGAAGCTCTTCATATGTCACCCCGGTCACTCCTTTTGTAAGAAAAATTTTTTGAATTGAAGTTTCATTCGGAAAAACTTCAACACCTTCGACTATAGCTGTCTCGTATCCCTCTTTCTGAGCTTTTATACTATAAACAGAATATGGTCTTACGTTTTCTTGGGGTTCTAACGAATATTCAATATTTGGGGCTTCTAAAGATAACGTCTCTGTTTTACCGCTGGTATCAGTTGTGACATTTAAATTAGTGTTTTCTCCGAATATTTGCAATAAAACACCAGAAATCAGCGTGGTTTCATCTTCTTCGTAAACTTCGATAATTAAATTACCAGTACTCAAGTTTAATCAACACCTTTCATTTATATTTATAAAGTAATATATGCTAAATAATGAGTTTTTGTATCCTTTATTAATAGGTTTAATATACTATATTAGAAAATAGAAGGAGGAATAAAATGAATAATTACCCTAGAAACAATAATTTTAATCCAACGTTTTATCCATATACTAAACGAATTAGTCGATATAGAAAATTAGTTAAAGATACATATCAATCTCGTAATTTATCAGAGGTAATCCTTAAATTTGGAATGAATGGAGTAGAAGTGGAAGAACTACAAAAAATTCTTGTTTCACTAAATTACTTAAAAGGTAAACCAGACGGTTATTTTGGTAAAAGTACTGAAAAAGCAGTTTTAAATTTTCAAAAAGATTCTAATCAAGTAATGGACGGGATAGTTGGTCCAATAACCTGGACATACTTAGAGAAAACTCAAAACGAAGAAATACCTGTTAATGAACCAACAATCAAAGAAGGGGATAGTAATTTATTTGTAACTAGCCTGCAAATGAAGTTAAATGCACTGGGATATTTAAAAGAAGAACCTGATAGTGTTTTTGGTTCGTCAACGGAAAGAGCGGTAAGAGAGTTTCAAAGAGCTAATAATTTAATGGTTGATGGGATAGTTGGTCCAGATACTTGGAGAATAATTAATCATAAATATTCAGAACTTGATAGTCCAGTACCAGTTATTATAGAACCAATGTTAGAGGGAACAAGTGGAGAAAATGTTGAAACATTACAAAAAAACCTAAGTAGTCTAGGCTATTATGAAGGAAACATTACCGGAAGTTTTGATATCCCAACGGGAAATTCAGTACAACGTTTTCAATCAGATAACGGTTTGTTATCAACCGGCATTGTTAACCAGAAGACTTGGGAGTCTATTGCTGAAAAACTAGAAGAAAATAACAGATCAGAAATAAATTACCAAAAAAACAATAATTTAGACCGCCAAAAAAAAGTATTATCGAGACCGACTATAAGACTAGGAGATTCAGGAAATGATGTTGCAGATTTACAACGTTATTTAAAAGAACTCACTTATTTTGATGGAACGATAGATAGTCAATTTGGTAGTGAAACTAATAGGGCAGTAAGATCTTTTCAAAATACCAATAATTTATTAGTTGATGGAATAGTTGGAAGAAACACTTGGAGTGCCCTTGTTAATTTATATTCACCACTTGCAATATGCTTGCCAGATGATAGTGATCGCTATATTGGCGTAGTAATTGATGCTGGACATGGTGGCGAAGATCCCGGTGCAGTAAGCCAAGGTGTAAGTGAAAAAAATTATAATTTAATGATTTCTCAGTATATGGCAGAGCGTTTTTCAGAATTAGGAATTCCTTATTCACTGACTCGCGATAGTGATGAAACCCTAACCAATACAGAAAGAGTTGCTAGAATTAAAAGACCATTTGGAGATGTAAGTAATGCTATAGTTATTTCTAATCATATAAATGCAGGCGGTGGAGAAGGCGCAGAAATAATTTATCCGATTCGAAGCAATGAAACACTTTCTAGAAACATCCTTACTGAAATTGGCAATGCAGGTCAAAAAACGCGTACATATTATCAAAAAACACTTCCTAATGATCCAACTAGTGATTATTATTACATTATGAGAGATACAGATAGACTGCAAACATTAATTGTTGAATATGCATTTTTAGATAATATAAATGATTTAACAAGACTCCAAAACAACTGGGAAAGTTATGCTGAGGCAACAGTTAAGGCGGTTGCTGAGTACATGGGTTATCCATATACACAAGAAGACTTAAATGGATTGGTTTATACTGTTGTAGCTGGTGATTCACTGTGGGCAATAGCTAAAAAATTTGGAACAACTGTTGAAAACATTAAAAGGTTAAACAATTTAAGCAGCAATAATTTATCGATCGGTCAAAAACTGATTATCTCTGGAAGTCAAACTCCAGAACCAGAACCCACACCTACTTCAATCCACACAGTAGTAGCAGGCGATACTTTATATTCAATTGCCCGCAGATATAATACAACAGTATCAGAATTAAGAAGATTAAATAATTTAAGTAGTGATATTTTATCAATCGGTCAAAACTTGGTAATAACTGAAACAAATAGTTCTGTGACACCAGAATTGCCAATTATTTACATTGTTAAAGTAGGCGATACATTATGGTCAATTGCTAATAATTTTGACGTTACAGTTGACACTATAAAAAAAGCAAATAATCTAACAAGTAGTAACTTGTCAATTGGTCAAGAACTTTTAATTTCTAAAGAAAGCATAATACCATCTTTACCAGCAGAAAACATAATTTATACAGTAAAACAAGGCGATACACTATGGTCTTTAGCTCAAAAATATAATACAACAGTTAATAAAATAAAAAATGTTAATAATTTAAGCAATAATAGTTTATCAATCGGCCAAAGTTTAATAATCCCAGATGGTTTGGATAATTTAAATGTGTATACAGTAACATCTGGTGATACATTATGGAATATTGCGAGTCGTTTTGGGACAACAGTTGTTGAAATAAGAAAACTTAATAATTTAAATAACAATCTATTAAATATAGGCCAGCAATTAAAAATACCAATTATATAAAGTGAGAAAACTCACTTTTTTAATATACTTTTTAAAAATAAGCCATACTAAAATAGGAGTTGTGTATGAAGAAGTATCTATTATTTACATTTCTTATTATTTTATTATTAATTATCCAACTTACTTCAAAAAGCTACGGATACGAAGATTGCAGT
>JAQUFI010000021.1 GCA_028684735.1 Bacilli bacterium
TTACGACTGGATCATCTACTAATCTAAAATAATCAACTATATTCATTAAAGCTAAATTTGTATTGTATATTCCGGCAAAATAATTATTTATTAGATTATATGTTCCTTCATCGTATTCAGATTTTCGAGTAACGTATTCAATTCCTGTTTCATTTTCATCATAAGGTCCATGATTTTGATAAGTAACTGAAAAATTAAAATACGGTTGATTTCTAACAATATTTTCTTCATAACCTTTAATTATATATTGAAAAAACTTATCATCTTTCATATAACCATCGTTGTTAGCTGCATATTTGTTTTCTAGATAATCAAAATTATCAAAACCTAAGTTTTTATTTACAATTTTTCGATTATAAAACCAACCATATATTGGGTGCATTGCTTCTGCATAATAACCTTGCTCTTTTAAATACCATACAAAAGAATTACTTTGTTTTAAATAATTACCAAGACCTAAATTACCAGTTAAAAAAGTTCTTTCAGTATCAATGGTTCCACCACCAAAGACATTCGTAATTAAAGAACCATGATATGATTCATTGATGATTTTGTGATAATTTTCATATATGTTTTGATTAAATTCAATCATACCATTACTCGAAAAATCATTAAATGATTCTAACATAATGGCAATAATGTTTACCTTTTTGTTTTCATCAATATTATAATAATTAAAAGAATTTAAATAATTGATAACTTCTTGCTCATTATAATCTAATGGTGCAGGATAAATATTTTTTTTACCACTATATATAAATTGATAAACAAAACCTTTATTTGAAAAAGACTGTATTTGACTCATTTGGTTAACGATTAATGAATCGCCAAGTTTATCGTATAACTCATCATTTAAATAGATATTATTATATGATAAGAGTGAGGTAAATAAAATGATTGCTAATAAAAATATTTTTAGTCTTGGTTTTAACTTGTTAGTTTTTATAAATCTAAGTATTATGGTAATTAATATATAAATTATAAATATTACTATCATAATTAAATCAATGTTTATTTCATAAGTTTTAGTCATGTTCATAGCTTCAGAAACTAATGTTACGTCTTCAAAAACAAAAGGAAAATCACGATACATTAATTTAAATTTATTAATAATTGAAGGAATTAAAAAACTAACAGTTGTTATTATATAACTTAACCATAATCGATTGGTAAGCAAATAAAATGTACATAGTACTAAAAAAATAGGAAATAAATTTAAAATCAATATAATAGGATTTAAGAAAGATAATGCAATATATTTTATATTAATTGATGAGGTTGAAAAACAGAAAGTTCCAAAAACAATTGTACAACTCAAAAATAATAATAATATAATTGTTAATATAAAAGTTTTATAATCGTTTTGATTAAATATGTCTGTTTTTTTTAATTTATCAATAAATTTTTTCATTATTAAAACTTCCTCTTAATATAGTATTTTAAAGATTATAATAATATTATATCATGTTTAAAGGCAATATAAAAGGAAGATTTTCATCATCCTCATACTAAATCAATTATATAAATTTTTCTAAATACTTTTATTAATTTTTATGTATTTTTTCTTTTTTAAATATAAAGAAAAAATGTTAATTAATCCTCTTTTTTTAATTAAATTAAAAATTTCTTTTATATTTTTGGAGGCACTAATATTATTATTTTTTTGTTTATTTGATGAAACATGCTTTGAAATATACTCTCTTAATTTCATTAATTCATTTTCATTTATTAAAAGTTTTTTTCTATAATTAATATAATATTCATTTATATTATGACAATCCTTTTTTAAAAATAAAGAATACTTATACAAAGGATCATGACTATCTTCAATATTTATATTCTTACTAAACATAAAAACAGATAGGGGAATAGGATAATAATTATAAATATTGTTGATATCTTCCTTTAATACACCTAAATTTCTTTTCTTGTTTTTATGATCAAAGAATGATACATAAGTAATATTAGCATTATAAAGCAAAGAATAAAGTAATTGATGTTCTATTCGATTATTTGAAAAAGAGGTATAATTATCAACAAATAAAACATATTTTCCTTTAGCATGTTCAAATCCTGTTTTAATTGGATCATTATTTTTCTTTTCTATAACTCTAACATTTTTGTTTTTTTCAATATCAACATTATTATAATTAATATCATTAACTAATAAAATAATTTCCATGTTTTTATGTGTTTGATTTAACATAGTAGCTATTTTTTCATCTATCTTTTTATCATATTTTTCAACTAAGAAAACAATTGTAACTAAATAATCATTTAATGTTTTTAAAATATTTTGTTTTATTTTATTACATTTATCAACACAATAATTAATGGCATCATCATAAAAATATCTTTCTAAAATAGGTAACATATTTTTATAAAATAAATATTCGCTACCATCTAAACCTTCTTTGGTTTTGATATCAATATCATTAAAAAAATTGATATATAATTCTGAACCTTCTTTCATCTGATTTGTATTTGTATAAGTGGTTTGTTTCGGATGAATTCTAGATTTAGCTAAGATTTGATCCATATGAATAAAAGAATGCTTTTTAATCATTCTATACCATAAATCATAATCTTGTGTACATTTTAGATTTATGTCAAAAATTCCACATTCCTCAAAAGCTTTTTTAGGTATTAATAAAGTAATACCATTTATATCTCCTCTTAAAATTGATAATAATGGTTTTTCTATTAATAATTCATGGTCATGAATTTTAGGTTGACCATATTTATTAGAATTAATATCAATAAATTCATAATCAGAAAATAAAATCACATTTTTATTTTCCATTTCAGATAAAAATGATACCTGTTTTTCTATTTTATTTGGTAAATATACATCATCGTGACTTAACCATGAAAAATATTCTCCTGTCATTTTTTCGATTCCTAAATTTAAGGCAGTTGAAACTCCCCCATTTGGTTTAGAAAAATATTTTATTTTTTTACCATATGATAGTGCAATTTCTTCAGTATTATCAATACTTCCATCATTAATTACAATAACTTCAACATTTTTGTATGTTTGATTTAAAGCACTATCGATTGCTTCTTTCATATAATTAGAACCATTATAAACTGGTATTATAATACTTATTTTAGGGTTAAAGTTTGACATTTTTTCACTTTCCTATATCTTTATTTTAATATTTTTTCCAAACCGTTCGATTGATATATCCTGTATAACTCATAATAATTCGTACTACTTTAGTTGATAAATGTTCAACATCGTAATCATTAACAATATGTGTTTTTACTTTTTGAGATGTAATAATTTTAATCGAATCAAGAACTTCCTCTTTTGTTAATCCTGACATTATTAAGGTGCCTTCGTCCATTCCTTCAGGTCTTTCATGAGCTTGTCTAATTGTGATTGCTGGAAAACCCAATAATGAAGATTCCTCTGTAATCGTCCCACTATCAGAAACAACACAATAAGCATTCTCTTGTAATTTATTATAATCAGCAAATCCTAGTGGTTTCATATAATTTACTAATTTATTAAATTTATAATTACCATTTTCAATTTTCTTTCGTGTTCTAGGGTGAGCACTAAAAATTATTGGATATTTATATTTTTCAGCAATAGCATTAATTGAATTAATTAAGTTTTCAAAATTTATCGGATTATCTACATTTTCTTCCCTATGCAAACTCAATAAAAAATATTTTTTTGGAGTTAAATTTAATTTATCTAATACATTACTATTATCAATTGATTTTTTATTATCTTTCAAAACTTCCTTCATACTTGAACCAATTTTAATTATTGTTTCTGGTTTGATCCCTTCCGCAATTAAATACCTTCTAGCATGTTCAGTTATAGTCATATTAATGTCGCTTAAGTGGTCAACTATTTTTCTGTTTATTTCTTCTGGGACTCTTTCATCAAAACATCGATTACCAGCTTCCATATGAAATACAGGAATCTTATTTCTTTTAGCAGATATAACAGAGAGGCATGAATTAGTATCTCCATATAACAAGATAGCATCTGGTTGATGATCTTTTATTAACTTGTCAGAAAGACTTATCACATTACCTATCGTTTCAGCTGCGGTTTCACCAGCAGCATTCATATATATATCAGGATTCCTTATTCCCATTTCTTTAAAAAATATTTCATTTAATTCATAATCATAATTTTGGCCAGTATGAACTAAAATATGATCTGTATATTTATCCAACTCTTTTATTACACAAGATAATTTTATGATTTCAGGACGGGTTCCTACGATTGTCATTACTTTCATTATTGTTTTCCTCTTTCTAAAACTTTACATTTGTTTGTAATGTTCGGATACAAATCAGAATATTCTATTACCCATTTTTGCATATCTTCTATCATTTCATCATAAGTAGGAACATTAAATTTATAATCTTGTCTCGTTACAATAAGCGTTTTATTACTAATAACATTCTCGTTTTCCAGTATTTTAATATCCTTATTAAAATATTTTTTAAATAATTTGAGCAAATCTAATTTAGAAATTTCAGAGTTGTTTACTACATGATATAATCCAACCAAATTGTTTTTAATTGCTTCTTCCATACTTTTGGCCAATTGGATAGTTGTTACACCTGTCCACATAACTTTAGAATAACCACCTACTTGATTTTGTTGATTAATAAACCATTGGAACAATCCAATTCCGTTAGGATTATTATCAGGACCAATAATAGATGTTCTAAGTGTTAAGTTCTTATTGTTATTTATTTCACCTAACGCTTTAGATTGACCATAAAAATTATCTGCATCTCTTTGACTATCTTCACTATATTTACCTTTTTCACCATTAAATACACAATCAGTACTTACATGAATTAATTTAAAGTTTAATTTATCAGTTAATTCGTCTAAATAATGAGGTAAATAACTGTTAATTAATACAGCTTTAGCTTTGTTTTCTTCAGCATCTTTATTAAGAATACCGATGCAATTTATAACCACTTGTGGGTTAATTTTATTACAAATAGATGAGAAATCACTAATATTATCCATTGGGTCAAAATATAGTTCATTATTTTTATCTCTTGTAGTTGTAAAAACTTCATATCCTTGTTTTTCAAAATGTAATTTAACAACATGCCCTAGCATCCCAGTTGATCCTAAAATTAATATTTTCATTCAATCTCACCCATTTTTTCTAATAGTCCTATCATTCCATCAACATCCAATTGGTTAGTATTGTTTGAAGTATATGACTCATATTTAATAATTTCTCCAGTACCCTTTTTATAAAAATTATCATAATTCAAATCACGGTTATCCATTGATATTCTAAAATAATTGCCCATATCTTCAGCTTTTGACATTTCTTCTCTAGTGACTAAGACTTCATGGTCTTTTTCACCATGACGTGTTCCAATAATTTTTATTTCTGCATTAGAATTTTTATGTTTTTTTACTGCTTCAGCTAATGTATCAATAGTAGCTCCTGGAGATTTTTGAACAAATAAATCTCCTTGTTTTCCGTTTTTAAAAGCAAACATAACAAGTTCTACAGCATCTTGTAGTGTCATCATGTATCTAGTCATATTTGGATCAGTTATAGTTAAAGGTTTATTTTCCATTATTTGTTTATAAAATAGTGGGATAACTGAGCCACGAGATCCCATAACGTTTCCATATCTAGTTAAACATATGGTGGTTGGGGAATCATTTCCTAACATTCTCGCTTTAGCAATTATTGTTTTTTCCATTAATGCCTTACTCATTCCCATAGCATTAATAGGATACGCTGCTTTATCTGTGCTCAAACATATAATCTTTTTAACACCATTTTTAACAGCAGATTCTAGTACATTATTAGAACCTAATATATTTGTTTTTACTGCCTCAACAGGAAAAAATTCACAAGATGGAACTTGTTTTAAAGCAGCAGCATGAAAGACATAATCCACTCCATTCATTGCAGTATCAATTGTAGATATATCTCTTACATCTCCGATAAAAAACTTTATTTTTTCATTGTTATATTTTTTTCTCATATCGTCTTGTTTTTTTTCATCTCTTGAAAATATGCGAATCTCCTTAATATCTGTTTCTAGGAACATTTCTAAAACTTTATTGCCAAATGAACCAGTTCCACCTGTAATTAATAGTACTTTATCTTTAAACATATACATAACTCCTCCTCATTTTTGTAAAAAATATTTTATATTGTTATTAATCATATACAACCCTTTTTTTATTTTAATCATTTCTTCATTATTTAATTTTCTATTTTCATTTACAATACAATGTTTATAAATTTCTGCATTAAATTGTTTTAATACTTCTTGAATTTGATAATCAGCATAATCAATATAATTTGTCATATTAGAAATAGGTTTTACTTTGTGTTTAAAAATATTTAGACCCATTTTTTTTGATATTATATTTAATTTTTTAATCAAATACTGAATATCCTCTTTATCATAATCAATATTTAATGGATGGTTATTGATTATCTTATTATTTTTACGTCTATACATATCCTCATATAATTTAATTATTTTATTATTATAGGTATTAATATCATAGTTTTCAACAGCTAATTTTCGGCCTAAATTTCCCCTTTTCATTCTCTCATCTTTATTCTCAATTAAAAATTTTATTGCTTTCCCTAATTCATTAGCATTATCATCTTCAACTAAATAACCGCATTCTGGCGCAAAAGTAACAGAAGGTAAAGCTGAGTTATCAAAAATTATAATGGGTTTAGCACATGCCATTGCTTCTATAGCCATTAGTCCAAAACTTTCTCCTGAAGATGGCATTAAAAATATATCACACGAATTATAGGCTTCAATCATGGTATTTTCATCTTTAATCTTACCAAGTTCAACAATATTATATTTATTTTTTAATTTAGAAACCAAGTTCTTTTGATCACAAGTTAACAACGTAATTGAATGATTTAAATAAATATTAGATAATGCCTCAACTATTTTATTTGTTCCTTTAAATTCATTTTGAGCCCTAAAAAACAAAACAATATCCTTCTGATTAATTCCAAACTTTTTACGTGCTTCCATTTTAGATTGTTCCTTAAACTTTGTTAAATCAATACCAAAAGGGATATAATGAATATTTTTTATGTGTTTAGTAATAGGGCTTGTTTTAACCATATCCATCATATATTGTGAAGAAACTATCAAATCAACATCAATATCTTTAAATACTTTTTGTTTTAATTTCCATAATGAATGAGAATTTATTGTAGAATATGTAAAAACACTTTTAACTGTTTCGCAATTATGACATCCATCTTTCCATTTTTTACATTTCATTGGATGGACACAACCTCCAGTTAATAACCAAGGGTCATGTAAACTAATAATCGATTTTTTATTGGTTAACTCAATAAGAGAATACAAAGGTAACCTTAGATTATGAATGTGATGATAATGAACAATATCTGCATTTTGAAATTCATCGCTATTTTTTAAAAAGTTAGAAGTTAAAGATAATTGAGAATGAACTTTTAAACGTTTATCTTGTTCATAAAATAATAACCATTCAATATAACTAGTATAATTATTATTGAATATATTTATAACATTAGAATTATGAGACAATTTATTAGCTACCATTTGTTTAACACTAAATTTATCTGTTTGATTTAAGGTTTCCATTATGTCATAACCATTAAACCTTTTACCTAATAAATCGATATTATTTACTTCTAAAACATTCATTTTATCACCACTTTTACAATTTTAGTGTTCTTTTTATTTTTCCTAATACTCGTCTAATATTAAATATGATTTTTTTTCTGACATTTCCTTTAGTAATATATTTTTTTGATAATTTATCAAAACTCATATGATCTAAATCTTTAAAAAATTGGTCTCTTTTAGGGTGATAATCAACAGAACTTACAATACAAGAATTTCCAGCAATAGCATCCTCTATGTTACATTCTTGGATAAATAAATTATCCTTACATTCATCTAATAACCATTTGCCCTTATCACTATTGACTAATAATAAAGATGTTCCTTTATCGTCATCAAGCTCAGGATGTTTATTTTCTATTCTCCAAAAATCACCCAAGGTAATATCAGAATCTCTTGGTAATTTAGAAAACTTACAATCATAACAAGAATCCCTTAAGTAAATATTTTTTAAAAAGCCTTGAACAAAATCATCTTTTTTTAAAGATTGTAAATACTCCACTTTATTTTCAAAAGAAATTTTCATTCCAAAATTTTTCCAACCATCTGTCTTATCCCTAAATGAGATACTTGTTATCTTACTTTTGTATTTTTTTTCTAAATATTCTAAATATTTTTTATATACTTTGGGTGATGGAACACCATGGCAAACAAAATCAACTATATATAAATTATTATAATCATTTTTTATAAATGATTTTAAACCTGCTATTTGACACGGGGTTCCTACAAAAAGGACTTTTTTATTTTTTAACTCTTTTTTAATTTTTACTAAAATATCATTTAGATCACTTTGAACATATTTTGAAGTTTTTAATTTTTCAATGTCTTTAATATTATTAATTATTTTATGAACAACATTAAAATGTTCATCATATCCTGCCCCAACTACAATTCCATTTTGATTGATAATATTAATAGCAATTTCCTCAAATATACCTCCTGAAGAAGCTGTTTTTCTTTTAGATTCATCTTTATTCCAAGCAGCATAAGTAACAGGAATTTCAAAATTATTATTACCCAAATCATTTAATATGGGACATACTTTTATACACAATCCACAACTTGTACATTTATTTTCATCAACAATAGGATAATTAAATCCCTCATTATTTGGTTTAATCTTTATGCATTTGGTAGGACAATTACTTTCACAAGCAGTACAACCTGTACATCCTTTTAAATTCTTAATATTCCTCATAAATCACCTCGATATTATTCTTTTAGGTAATAAAATTATTTTTAACAATATATCTAACATTTGATAAGATCCTCTATAATATAAAATATAATCTTTATAATTTATACAATTATGTTTTTTTAGTTTTGAAAATTCTTGTTGCAATATTTTTTTATTTTTTTCTTGATATGCAACCAACATTTTTCTTCTGCTATATTTTTGTTCAACCAATTTGATAATTTTTTTCTCTACTGGTAACGTTTTCAAAACTTCTTTTATAATTTTTTCATATTCATTAATTTGTTTTATTTTCAAATTTATATTTTGATAATTTGTAATATTTGAAATACTGTTTGAACGACGAACAAAATAAAACAATGGTTGATCAATATAACCGGATTTATAGTAATAAAACATGGGTAATAATATTTGATAATTTTGTCCCTCTCTAGAAGGGTATATATTTCTATCTTTAACACATTTATCAAATAAGCTAGTTTTTACCATAGCGCATCCAAAATGAAAATTTTTTTCTAATATAGCATTCATAAATAATTTTTCATTAAACTTATCTTTGTTTCCATATGACATTCTCGCAACAATTTTATTAATATCATTTTCATTGACAATGTATCCATCGCATCTTATTATTCCGTAATTAGGATTTGAGATAAACATTTTTATGTTTTCTTCAACATAAGTTGGAACATAGAAATTATCTGCATCACACCAACAAAAATAATCACCTTCCATATTTTTCAATCCGACATTTATAGCACTTCCTAATCCCCCATTGTCTTTGTAAAAGTATTTTAATTTTATGTTTTCTTTATTTAACTTATCTTCATATTTATTAATTATATCTATCAAATTATCATTAGAACCATCATCTACAATAATTATCTCTATGTTCTTATAGGTTTGTTTTATAATACTATTTAAGTATCTACTAATATAATTAGCCATATTATAACAAGGGGTAATAATGCTTACTAATGGTATTTCATGTTTTTCGATGTTGAACACCCCCCTTCATAATACTTTTATTTAATTCTTTATAATATTTAAATTCATCTGTTTTATGATGCATAATATATAAAATAATGTTAGGTAATATAATACAAATTAAGGTTTTCAAAAGGAAATTAAAATAAATGTTTTCAAGAACAATATTTTCTGTAGCTATATATGTTATATATAAAGTTGTAATTAAAGAAATGATATATTTAAATTGTCTTTTAAAATAACTTGTTATTTTTTCATTAAAGAGTTCTCTATATATAATAAATGGTTTAAAGATTTGTGATATCAATCCACTTAATATTGTTCCAAGAAATACACCAAGTAAACCAATATACTGGACTAAGATAATTGATATAATTAAATTTGCAATAGAATGTATAATTGTTATGTGTTTATCTTTATCATATAAACCAGCTGCTGATTTAACCACATTAAAAGTTGTTCTCATACCCACTAAATAATTATTTAAACACAGCACAATTACAATAGAGCTACCTAGTAAATATTCTTTACCTATCCATAATGTTATGAAATCATTTAATAACAATAATAAACATATACTAGTAAAACCATAAATCCAGAAACCTAAAAAATCAAATTTTTTAAAAATATCAGTTTGTTTTGTTTTATTTCCCTCAACAATTAGATTACCAAAACTTGAAGTCGCACCATTAAATATCAATATAACAAACATGTTTACCATGCCAATAATCATACCATAGTTAGAATACATTCCAACTACAGTAACGCTTATAAATGAAGAAATAATAATATTATCTGTACTATAAATACTGTAATCAGCTATTTTATGGATTATCAAAGCTTTAATGTTTTTCTTGATTGTTTTAAGCTCATCAGTAGGGATTTTTTCTTTACTTTTGAAGTTTATAGCATCATATTTTTTATTAATATAATAATTAATAAAAATTCTTTGAATAAACGTTATGATTAATTGAACTAAAAGATAAAGGATATAATTTTTGTATAATAACAAAACAATGATTTGAAAAGTAGTTGTTGCTATAGTAAATATAAAGTTTATAGGGACTAGCTTATAACCATTTTGATCAGCAATTATTAATGTTTCCTTATATGAAAAATAATATGGAATAACAGTTGCCATTAAATAAATAAAGTATATTAATTTTAAATTACTGATATTGCCAGAATCTTTAATAATATATTCAAGGAAAAACATTAAAATCAATCCAACAATTAATATAATATATCCAATATACATGTATGCTTTTCTATAAAAACTCATTAGGGCATCAATTAATTTTTTGTTTTTTTCAGCTAAAGGTTTATATAAACTAAAACTAATTGCCGCCCCTATACCAAGTTCAGCAATAGATAATAAAGACAAAACATTTAATAATAATCCATTAATTCCTAAATAAGTAATACCTAATGTTTTAATAAAGATGGTTCTGCTGATAAATTTTAATATTGTTACCATAAATGTATTAGCAATGTTGTAAACAATATTTTTCATAGTTTTTTCTATTCGCATTTTTTCTCCTTATTATTTTTTGATGTTGTCAGCAATTATATCAATCATTGTTAATACTTTTTCTTGACAATCGTTGACATTATTATTAATTTCATCAGTTAATTTTTTATAATTTTTTTCTATATATTTTACTTTAGAATTTACCTTATCAACGATTTTATCTTCCCATAATTTATCGTCTTTGGCTTCGATGACTAATTCACCCATTTGTAAACCATTACTAATAACTCCTTTATATTTAGGACTATATGAAAGGCAAATCGCCGGTTTCCCCATTTGAAATGTTGATACAGCAGCATGCATTCTACATGTTAAAGTGAAATAACCATGACCTAGTATAATTCTAGCTTCAACAGGTAATAATTCTTCACTAATAACAACCATGTTCTGATCAATAAAATTATTAGTCTTTTCATTAATCATTTTTAAAGTAGTATTATCATTACTTGTTTCATATTTATTCACAACATGAGAAAGCCATACTAATTTTTTCTTTGGATATTGTTTTTTTAATTTATTAATTATTTTAACAAAGGATTTAATAAATTGTTCTTCATTTTTAGTATATAAACTAACTAAACCAGTTCCTACGATCGTAATATATTCATTTTCTTTAAGTTGGTATTTTTTTAAAATATTTTTATAATTACCATTATATTCTTTTTGCAGCGTTAAGTCTAAAAAGGCTAAATCACGAGATTTAAAAACTTTTTTATCTAATTCTGATTCTATGTATTTAACACTTTCATCATCTCTAGAATAAATAAAAATATTAGAGAAGGTCTCTTTTGCCCACTCTTTTCTAACACCTGTGTATGGTCCGATTGTTTGGCCAATCATAAACAATTTATTGTGTAAATTAAATTTTTTTAATTCTTTCAGGACATTTTTAATAATTAAATTATCTTGAGGTACTTGATAATAAATTTCTGAGTAATGATCCCCACCTAAAAAAATAACAGCATCATAAAATTTACCACTTCTTTTGTATAATGAATTTTCTAGCATCTTTTTTTCAACATATCTTACATATTTAATGTTTTTAGTTATTAAATTATAATTAAAAATTTCATCTTTAAAAATTTTATTATATCCAGTAGCCTCTTTTAACCTTTTAATATCGTTTTCTTTAGTAGTGTCGATATAATACTCTGGCTCTATATTATTTAATGACTTATTTAAATAAGTAATCAAATTTTCTCCCATCATCATTGTTCCATAATTTAATGTGGTTGATAAATGTTTAATAAATATTTTCATTTGAACTCCTCCATCTTTATAATTATATCAAATATATCTCTTTTTTTCTATATAAAATAATTTAACATAAAATATCCTTTAATATTTTACTTCCCTTTACATTATCCAAATACTAACAGTTCACTTTTGGGGTTAAATAAGATATAATTAAAGTGGTGGTAAAATGAATAAAATAGAAAAAGAAAAGATCATAAAAAAACATAATAATCAAGATAATGTCTTTATTAAACCAATAAAGATTACTTTTTTAGTGTTAGCGGTAGTGGTTAGTCTTGTTTATTTAATATATACGATTAAAACATCTAGTGATAAAATAAATCAAGCCTATTTAATTATAAACAGTAGTATGATAGCTGGTATAACCATCTTTATGGCACTAGCTTTAACTATTAAAAAGAACGTCTTAAAAGAAATTTTAGGAATGATTACAGCAATGCTTTTTATCATTTTTATTGGTTTTAATATTGCAACAAGTACTGATAAATTAAAGTTGCCGCTTCAAGCTTCCCTACAAGACTTTACGAATACTTCATTTAATGAAGCTTTAATCTGGGGTACAGAAAATAAAATTGAGATTGAAGGATTGTATGTTAGTAGTGATGATATTAAAGAAGGAAGTATTATTGCTCAAGATATTAAACCTAATACTTTATTAAAAAGTATTAAAAGAATAGTATTCACTGTATCGAATGGTCCTAATTATGATAAAGAAGTTATTATTTCTAATATGGTTGGATGGGATATTGATGATGCTTTAAAGGTTATCAAAGATAATTATTTAAATAATGTGACAATTGATTTTAAAGTTAATGAAGATATTTCAAGAAATATCATTATTAGTCAAAGTAGAAATGGTCAAATTAAAAGAAATGATGAAGTAAAGATTGTAGTTTCACTTGGTAGTAGTTCAGAATTAGTACCAAGTAAGATGATTAATTTAAAAAATAAAAGTTTATTTGATGCGACTTATTATTTAAAGAGTAATGGAGTTAAATATGATCTAGTCTATGAATTTAGTAATACCATAAAAAAAGGTTTAGTTATTAGTCAAAGTGTTAAAGAAGGTTTAGAAGTTGATCCTAAGAGTGAAACCATAACTTTAATTGTTTCTAAAGGAAAAGAAATAACGACTCCAGATTTAAAGAGTATGAAAGTTGATGAGATTGTTAGTTGGGTTATTCAAAATAACTTAAAGATTGAATTTGTTGAAAGATATGATTATCAGATTCCATTAGGTGATATCATAAGTGTTAATTATAAGAAAGATGATATTATTGCGGAAGAAACAAAGATAATGATTGTTACTTCTAAAGGTCAATTAAAACTACCAGCTTTCAATAGTTTAAATGAATTTAGAACTTGGGCTAATAATTATAATGTTACTTATAAAGAAGAATACGATTTTAATACTAAAGTTAAAGCTGGTAATATTATTGAATTTTCTCAAGATGTTGATACTCCTATTGATCCTAAAGCTCCAGTAACAGTATATATATCTAAAGGTTCACCAATTACGGTTCCCTACTTTGTTGGTAAATCTAAAACATCTATTACCACTACTTGTAATAACTTAGGTTTAAAGTGTACATTCTACTATACTGGTTATAGTACGACTACTAAAGATATTGCAACTAAACAAAATGTTAATAGTGGTGTTACGGTTGTTGGTGGTACTTCGATTAGTATTGGTTTAAGTAGTGGTCCTGCTAAAGAAATTTCTGTTTATATTCAAGATACTTTATTTGGTTCAACGGCTGATGCAACGATTGCTAATTTACAAAACTTCTTTAGAACAAATGCTCCTGGTGTTAATTTTACATACTTAAAGAAAACTTCAAATACAGGTGCTGCACCAGGTATTATTCATGAAAGTTCCCCTGTCAAAGGTGGTTATAATACCTTTTTACAAGGTCGAACTTATACTATTTGGATTATTTCATAATAAAAAAGATTATTAGGTTTTTCCTAATAATCTTTTAATTTATATTTTGTAATCTTTCAATTCGATTATCTAAAGTTGGATGCGTACTCCATAGGGAGTTTTTCTTTTTTCTTTCTTTAACTAAAGGATTGACGATAAATAAAGAACTCGATGATTTATTGGCTTGTTCTAATTCTTCAGAATCATGGGTTAGTTTCTTTAAAGCATTGATTAAACCATCTTTATTTCTCGTTAATTCAATCGCACTAGCATCAGCTAAGTATTCACGATTACGAGAGATAGCTAGCTTCATTAATTCAGCAAAGATTGGTGATAAGATAAGAAAGATAATCCCTATAATAGCGATAATACCACTAACTTTGTTGTCGTCATCACGACTACCACGAAACATTCCTCTTGAAACAGCATCTGAGATAATAACCACAAATCCTACCATAACGATAACTATTGTTTGAAGTAAGATATCGTAATTACGAATATGTGATAACTCGTGAGCGATAACCCCTTCTAACTCGTTTTTATCTAATCGTTCTAATAAACCAGTCGTTATACAAATAACAGCGTTTTCTGGATTTCGACCAGTCGCAAAAGCATTTAAAGCCGAATCATCCATGACATATAATTTCGGAACAGGTACATTAGCCGCAATACATAAACCTTCTAGAATATGGTTTAATTGAGCAAATTCTTCTTTCGTAGCAACTCTTGCTTTATTCAGTTTTAAGACAATCTGATCAGAATAATAGTAAGTATTATAAGAAATAAGAATAGAAACAGTAAGTCCAATAATAACAGCAAAAGCAACATTATCAAAGATTAAAACTGATAAAAAGTATATAAATAAAGTAATAAACAAGAAAAACAAAGAAACAATTAAAAAGGTTTTTTGTTTATTTTTTTTCACATCTCTTAATATCATAACTTAATACTCACATTCTCTTTATCTTCATCACTTACTTTAAAATACTCTCTTTCTTCAAACTTTAATATTTTAGCTAAGATATTATTTGGGAATACCATGATTGCGGTATTAAAGTATTGAACAGAATCATTATAAAATTGTCTAGCATAAGCAATTTTATCTTCAGTACCTGTTAATTCAATTTGCAGATTAGCGAATATTTTATCAGCCTTTAAATCAGGATAACTTTCAGCTAAAGCTAAGAGGCTTTTAACATTCTTACTTATTTCTTCATTTTGTTTAGCTTTTTCACTTAAACTATGACTTCTTTGATTGACAATATTGACTAAGGTTTCAGCTTCATGTTTAGCATAACCCTTCGTAACTTCAACTAAGTTAGGAATTAAATCAGTTCTTCTTTTTAATTGATTATCAATCCCCGCTAAAGCATTATTACATCTGATTTTTAACTGAATAAGTCGGTTATAAAGAATGATGATTAAGATAAATATAACGGCTATAATAATTAATAATATTTCCATATTTACCTCCTTACTTATTTAGATAATACTCTTCGAGTATTTTAATGGCAACTAAAACTTCTTCATTATTTAAATTGGACTCTTTATACATAAGTTTAATTTCTTTAATATCTTTTTTTATATCTTCAGGGGTTTTAAATTCTAAAGTTGTTATTTTTTTAAATTTAGTATCATATCCATCAGTTTGGATATAAGAAGAAAAATCAATATCTAGTTGTTCTTTAATTAGGTCTTTAGCTGCTTTTAGTGAAGTTTTATATAGGTTTTGTTGTTCTATTTCGATTTTACGTAATATATCATTATATTGAACTTTAGTATAAAAGCCACTACTCAGACTTGACTCTAACTTATCTCGCTTAGTATTTAAAACTTCTTGAAGTTTAATAAAATTTTTTATATCGTTATTCATTATTCACCTCGATTGCGATGGGTATACCATTAACTGGACAAGTATGGGTTTGTTTACTAGGTAGACAATAGACAAAATACTTAATGTCATTAGGTTCATTAATAACAACACTGATATCCTTTGATTCATCGACATGTAATTCAAAGTCATTAATTTTATAATTACTATCAATATATTGATTAGTATAATACTTAATGACACCAATATCTTTAATAATAAGATTGGTTTGATTATTTAAACTAAAATCAAATTGGTATTCATTGTTGGTTTTTTTAATACTGCTTAATAAAGTAAAGGTTATGTTATCGATTTGTTCATTCATATCTTTAGTTAAATAGACAATAACATTACGTTTAAGTGACTTCGAATTACCATAATAATCAAGTGCTTGATAAGTTAGTTCATAGATACCAGCTTTTGAAGTATCCACATCGCCATTTATCTTAACTTTTGATTGCTTATTATTAATCGTATAACCTGCTTCTTTATATTTGGTATTCTTTTTCACTAGGACGATTTCTTCACCCTTTAGTGAAAGATCAACTTTTTCTTTTTCTTTCGTATCGGGAGTTAGGATTTTAACCCACATACTTTCTAATTTAGATGAGATATACCCTTCTAAACCATCAGATGTTTTGATTTTATACCAGGTATAATGCTGATCAAAATCAAATTCATGGATCGTATAGACTTCACCCTTCGTAACTTCCCCTATTTTTTTAGAATCAATGGTAGCTTCACTACGAATATTAATCTTATCCGTAATTACCTCTAATTGATGAATACTATTATTTTTTTCATTGGTTTGTTTACTATTAATGGTAACTTCTTCTTTGGTGCAGCCACTCATCAATAAAATTAATAATACGATAACTACTTTTTTCATTTTAACTCCTCTAATTTAACACTAACTAATTTACTAACCCCTGATTCTTGCATCGTAATTCCATACAAGACATCAACAAATTCCATTGTTTTCTTTTTGTGAGTAATAATAATAAATTGAGTTTTATCTTTTAACTTCGTTAAATACTCACCAAAACTAATAACATTTACTTCATCTAAAGCAGCTTCCACTTCATCCAATAGACAAAATGGGACTGGTCTTGATTTTAAAATAGCAAATAATAGACTAATCGCCGTAAATGTCTTTTCGCCACCAGATAAAAGGGAAATACTGGTTAATTTCTTACCTGGAGGTGAAGCAATAATATCAATTCCTGTTTCTAAGATATCATTTGGATTAGTTAGTTTTAAAGTAGCAGTCCCTCCTTTAAATAATTCTCTAAATGTTTGATTAAAATTACTATTAATAATATTAAAGGTTTCAATGAAATCTTTTTCCATAACTGAATCCATTTCTTTGATAATCTCTAATAACGTATTTTCAGCATTCGTTAAATCTTCTTTTTGTTTTAATAAGAATTCATATCTTGTACTAATACGGTCATACTCTTCAGGAGCACCTAGATTAACAACACCTATGTTTTTAAGTTTATTTTTTAGACTATTAACTTTAGTTCTAGCTTCTTTGTCATCACCTTCTAGTTTATATAAACTAATAGCCTTTTCATAAGTCATACTATATTGTTCATTTAAAGAATTAAGTAAATGATCTAATTTAACATCCATTCGGTTAACTTCAATTTCTAAATCTTTTAATTCTTTACTTAAATTATTATATAAACTATTTTCTTTACGAAGTGATAGTTCAAATTCTTCTAAACTATCAGTTAAACTGTTTTTCTGTTTATTTAAATTATCAATTTCATTATTGATGTGGTCTTTTACTTTAATTGTTTCATAATATTCATTTAAAATACTTTCTTCTTCTTCGCTAAGCTTATTATTAAGAATATTATTGGTTCCTTTTATTTCTAAAGTGACATCGTTGATTTGATCATCTAAATCAATTAAAATATTCTTTTTATTATTGATATCATCGTTAATTGTCATTAGTTTACGATTGATTAAATAGATTTTATCTTCTAGTGATTTAAAGACATCATCGTTTTCATTTATTTTATTTTCTAATGTTTTAATCACATTGATTATTTTATCATTATCTTTAAGAGCTGTCTCTA
>JAQUFI010000022.1 GCA_028684735.1 Bacilli bacterium
ATGATGTTGATATTAAGTTATTAAAACAAAAAGATTATATTCGTTATAATCAAGATAACTTTAAAGAGGATTATGGAATTGATCCTATTAAAGTAATTGATTTAAAAGCTTTAATGGGGGACCCATCTGACAATATTCCTGGCGTTAAAGGAATAGGTGAAAAAACAGCTTTAAAATTACTTCAAGACTATGGTAGTTTAGATAATATTTATAAAAATATTGATAAAATAAAAGGTAAACTGCAAGAAAAACTTATTAATGATAAAGAAAATGCTTATATGAGTTATGATTTAGCTACGATCTGTTGTGATGTTCCAATGGATATTGATATCAATCATATTAAATATAAAGGTCATAAACATAAAGAATTAAATGATTTATATGATGAATTAGAATTCTATTCTTTTTTAAAGAATGAAGATGTCTCAGAAGAAATCGATACAACAGAATACAAAATAATTAAGAATATTAATGAGATTAATGTTACTGATGATTGTGCGATTTATTTAGAGATATTAGGAACTAATTACCATGATTCAAAAATCTTAGGGATGGCAGTATATAACGAAAATAATAGTTTCTTTGTACCTTTTGATTTACTAAAAGATAATCCTTCTTTTTTGACGGATGTTAATAAATATACTTATGATCTTAAAAAAACTTATGTAGCTTTAAAGTGGCATAATATTGATTTATCAAATGTTTCTTTTGATACAATGTTAGCTGCTTATCTATTAGATTATAATATTAAAGATGATATCGCTTATTTAGCTAATCAATTTGATCATAATATACCTTTTTATGAAAAAATTTACGGAAAAGGAACTAAATTAGAAGAACGAAGTATCGATATTGTTGCATATAATAGTATTATTAAAGCTAAATTTATTTATAAGACGAAAGATTTATTTACTGATAAATTAAATAAAGAAGAATTATTTGATTTATTTAGTAAGATTGAGTTACCTCTATCGTATGTCTTAGGTGACATGGAATATAATGGAATTAATCTCAATAAAGATACCCTAATTGAGATGGGTGAAGAGATAAAAATAAAAATTGAATTAGTTAGTAAGAGTATTTATAATCAAGCGGGCGAAGAATTTAATATCTCATCTCCCTTACAATTAAGTGAAATATTATTTGAAAAACTTGGATTACCTCATGGAAAAAAAGGTAAGAGTGGTTATTCAACAGCCATTAATGTTTTAACTAAGTTAAAGGGAAGCCACCCGATTATTGATAATATTATTGAGTACCGAATGTTGACTAAATTATATACTACTTATATTGATGGAATCTTAAATACTTGTTATCCTGATGGGAAAATACATACTATTTATACTCAAGCTTTAACGAGAACTGGTCGTCTATCGTCGATTGAACCAAATCTTCAAAACATCCCAATTCGCTATGAATATGGAAGACTTATACGAAAAGCATTTGTTCCAAGTAAAGATTCGATTCTTTTAAGTGGAGACTATTCTCAAATTGAACTTCGCATATTAGCTCATATGTCAAAAGTAGAAGCTTTAGTCGATGCCTTTAAACAAGGAATGGATATTCATACGAAAACAGCTAGTGATATTTTTAAAGTTTCTCAAGAAGAAGTAAACAGTAATATGCGACGTATTGCGAAGGCTGTTAACTTTGGTATTATCTATGGTATAAGTGGCTTTGGTTTGTCAGAAAACTTAGGGATTAGTATACCTGAAGCTAATGCTTTTATTGATGACTATTTAATTACTTATCCAGGTATTAAAGAGAATATGGATAATACTATTAAAAAGGCTTATGAACAAGGATATGTTCGAACCTTATTAGGTCGCAAAAGAATTATCAATGAATTAAATAATACCAATTATATGATTCGTCAACAAGGTGAAAGAATGGCTCTTAATACCCCCATTCAAGGAACAAGTGCTGATATAATTAAAAAAGCAATGGTTGAAATAAGTGACAAGTTCAAAGAACTCCAATTAAAGAGTAAAATGATTATTCAAGTTCATGATGAACTAGTATTTGATACTCTTAAGGGAGAAGAAATGATTGTTAAAAAAATTATTACTGAAGTGATGGAAAATACTTATCGCTTAGATGTTCCATTGCAAGTAAACATTGAAATAGGAAATAATTGGTACCAACTTTAATTAAAGAAAAGGGGATTATTGTGGACAAAGATGCAAGAGTTATGTTAGTTAGCGTTATAACTAATATTGTGCTTATTATTACTAAATTAGTAGCTGGTATATTAGGAAAATCAGGAGCAGTTATTGCTGATGGTGTTCACTCTTTGAGTGATTTAATAACTGATTTCTTTTCTATTATTGGGGTTAAATTATCAAAAAAACCTTCTGATCAAAAACACCCTTATGGACATGGAAAATTAGAATACTTAACTAGTATTGGTATTGGTTTGATGGTACTAGCTGTAGGATTTATGATTATTTATAATTCCGCTGGCCGCGAAGTTGTCGTTCCTAGTTCATTTGTTATCATCGCAACTTTATTTACGATAGTTGCTAAGTTTTTCTTATCAAGTTATGTTATTTATAAAGGTAAGCAATATAAAAATAATATTTTATTAGCTAGTGGTAAAGAAAGTAATGCTGATGTTATTTCATCGATTGTTGTTTTAATTTCATCGATATTAATGCAATTTGAACATGATATTTTAAAATATGCAGATATCGTAGCTAGCATTATTGTTGGTATTTTTATTGTTCGAATCGGATTTAATATTTTGAAAGAAAATATTAGTATTATTTTAGACGAACAAGAAACAGACAATGAATATATTGAGAAAATAAAAAATATGATTATTAAAGAAGAAAAAATCAAAAGTGTTGATAATTTAATTTTAATTAAGTTTGGTTCTTATTATAAATTAACGATGGAAATTAGTATTGATTCTAATGTATCATTATTAGATGCTCATAATATTAGTCATAAAATAGAGGCCATGATCAAGAAAGAAGATCATGCTATTAGATATATTAATACACATATTAATCCTTCTTTGGCCAATATTAATTATAGTTTACGTGATATAACTATGGATGATAGAGAATTTATTTTAGATGCTCAAAGAGAAATAGTCGTAGCTGATAACCATATTAATGAAAAAGAATTAAAAGAATTACAAGATTATTTTGAAAAAGAATTTAATGATTATTTTGAATATTATAAAATAATTGAATTGGATTCTAAAAAGATTGGTATGTTGTGTTATTATTTAGAAGATGATCACTATAACCTATCTAGTATTTACTTGAAATATAAATATCGCGACTTAGGAATTGGACATAAAATAATAACTGATTTAATCAATGATAGTAATCGTAGAAATATTAAATTATGGGTATACAAAACGAATACAAAAGCCTTGAAATTTTATTGTGATTTAAACTTTAAAATAAAAAAGGAAACAGAAGAACGTTATCTGATGATATATAAACATTGACAATTTTTTGGGTTAATGATAGAATATAATCTATAAAACGAAGAAAAAGACTAGTAATATATCTTAAATTTAAAGAGAGCTAGTGGTTGGTGGAAACTAGTAACTTATAGTATATGAATCTACTTTTGAGTGTAGTTAATAGCTACCGGGTAATACCGTTATCATCAATTAAGACTATTGTAGGATGGCACCGCATGTATATGCTCCTATGGATAGTCTTTTATTTATATAAGGAGGAATTAAGATGAATAAACGATCCTATCGTTCAATCTATAAAACATTAATAAAGGAGGAAGAAAATGATAGATATTAATTTAATTAGAGAAGATAAAGAAAAAGTAATAGAAAATTTAAAAAAGAAATTTCAAGAACATAAAATTCCAATTGTTGATGAAGTATTGGAATTAGATAAAAAGTATCGTGAGATAAAGTTAGAAGGCGACACTTTAAGAGGGTTAAAAAATACTAAAAGTGCTGAAATAGGTGCTTTAATGCGTGATGGGAAAAAGGAAGAAGCTGAACAAGTAAAAACTGATATCAATAATTATAATGACAAGATTACTGATTTAGGTGTTTTAGAAGAAGAATTACAATCTCAAATCAAAGAGAAGATGATGATTATCCCAAACATTATTGATGATTCAGTACCAATTGGTAAAGATGATACTGAAAATGTCGAAATGGAAAGATTTGGTGAGCCATTCGTACCTGACTTTGAAATTCCTTATCATGCAGATGCTTGTGAAGCCTTAGGTGGTTTAGATAAAGAAAGTGCTGGACGAACTAGTGGTAATGGCTTTTATTATTTAATGGGGGATATTGCTAGACTTCATTCAGCAATGTTAACTTATGCTAAAGACTTTATGATTGATAAAGGTTTTACTTATTGTATCCCTCCATTTATGATTCGTAGTGATGTGGTTACAGGAGTTATGTCATTTGCTGAAATGAATGCCATGATGTATAAAATTGAAGGTGAAGATTTATATTTAATTGGAACTAGTGAACATTCAATGATTGGTAAATTTAAAGACCAAATTCTTAAAGAAGAAGAACTACCTTTAACTTTAACTTCTTATTCACCATGTTTTAGAAAAGAAGTTGGAGCCCATGGGCTTGAAGAAAGAGGATTATATCGTGTTCATCAATTTGAAAAACAAGAAATGGTAGTTATATGTAAGCCTGAAGATGCAATGGAATGGTATGATAAGATGTGGAATTATACTGTTGAATTCTTTAGAAACATTGATGTTCCAGTTAGAACATTAGAATGTTGTAGTGGTGATTTAGCTGATTTAAAAGTCAAATCATGTGATGTAGAAGCATGGAGTCCTAGACAACAAAAGTATTTTGAAGTTGGTTCATGTTCAACTTTAGGTGATGCTCAAGCTCGTCGTTTAGGTATTAGAGCTAAGGGTGAAAAGGGTAATTATTTAGTAGCAACTCTTAATAATACAGTCTTAGCTAGTCCACGTGGATTAATTGCTTTGATTGAAAATAATATTAATAAAGATGGTAGTATTAATGTACCAAAGGCCCTGCAACCATATATGGGTGGTAAGACCATTATTAATAAAAAATAAACATCTGCGGATGTTTTTTTTATGCTATAATGTTGTTGGTGATAACATGGAAGTTAAAATTATTAATTTGGATCATTTTGGTCGGGGGATTGGAAGAGTCGATAATAAAGTTGTATTTATTCCAAATACTTTGATAGGAGAGGTAGTGAACATCGATATTGTTCATGAAAAAAAGAATTACTTAGAAGGTAAGGTAATCAAATACCTTAAACAAAGTGATGATCGTGTTCAACCGATATGTCCTTATTTTGTTAGGTGTGGTGGATGTGATTTATCTCATATGAGTTATCTTATGCAGTGTCAATTTAAAGAAGATAAAGTTAAAGATATAATGCATCGAACAATCAATTCAAATATCAATATTAAACCAATTATTCCTAGTGATCAAAGTTATAATTATCGTAATAAAGTAACATTTCATGTTAAAGAAAAAATAGGTTATTACCAAGTTAAAAGTTATGAAGTTATACTAATTGATAATTGTTATATTGCTGATGATAAAATCAACCAATTAATACCATCTTTAAATACTTTACAATTGGATCATATAAAACAAATAATTGTTAAAACAAATAATAATCAAATAATGGTTATTTTATATGGAGAAATTGATGTTGAAGATACTTTAATTAAACTTAAAAATCAAGTTGATACGATAATTATTAATAGTGAGATTATTTATGGTAATGGACAAATAATTAAAACAGTAGGGGACTTAAACTTTTATCTATCAAAAAATTCCTTTTTCCAAATAAATGATTATCAAATAATTAATTTATATAATAAAGTATTAGATTATTGTGATTTTAAAGGCAATGAGAAGGTACTTGATCTATATTGTGGAACAGGAACCATTGGTATCTATTTAAGTCGTTATTGTCAAACTGTTTTAGGGATTGAAGTAAATGAAGATGCAATTAAAGATGCTAATCAAAATAAAAAGTTAAATAATATAAATAATATTAGTTTTATGTTGGGTGATATCCAATATAAAATAGAAGAAATCGATTTGAAACCAGATATTGTTGTTGTTGATCCGCCGAGAAAGGGTTTAGAGTTAAAGGTTATTGAATCTTTGGTGAAAATAAAGCCTTCAAAAATCATTTATGTTTCTTGTGATCCGATGACTTTAGCTAGAGATTTAAAAATTCTTCAAGAGGATTATAAAATAAATGAAATAACGCCAATTGATATGTTTCCTCAAACTAATCATGTTGAGTGCGTAGTGTTGATGACAAAGATAAAAAGGTGAAAGAATTTTTATCGTTAAAAAATAAAATTTTTCAAGAACAGTTATTTATAATATTGGATATGAACGAAAAAAAGGAGAGAAGAAATATGAAGATTCAGTTTTGGTCAAAGGAAAAGACTGGGAAATGGGCATCGATATTAACATTACTTTTTATCGTGTTGATGATTATAAAGTTATTGTTTTTAGCAATTTCAATCCGGCTTCCATTGCCATCACTATTTATTGTAACATTAGGAGTGATTGGCTTTATTTTAGGAATAATATCAATTTTTAAGAATAAAGATAGATCATTATTTGTTTTGTTGTCTATGCCAGTTGGTTTGTTGATTATTTTTTGGGTAGCCGCAGAAATCATATTCCCACATTAAAAGAAAACATTAATTTAGAAGAGATGCAATATAATAAAGGAGTTGATTACAATGTATTATTCAACTCATTATGAATCACCATTTGGTGATATCGTAATTGCCAGTGATGAAAATAATATTATTGGTTTATGGATTGATAATCAAAAATATATTGATAATACAATGCCTAAAAATATGCAAAAAAAGATAATCATCCAATTATCAAACAATGTAAAGAATGGTTAGATAATTATTTTAAAGGCAAAAACCCAGAATTATCGAGATTATCTTTAGCCCCAATCGGCAATGCTCTTAAACAACAAGTATGGAAGCTCCTTCTAGAAATACCTTATGGTGAATTGACAAACTATGGCGATATAGCTAAAGAAGTGGCCAAACGGATGGGAAAAGATAAAATGTCAGCTCAGACTATAGGTAGTGCTGTAGGACATAACCCGATATCGATTATTATACCTTGTCATCGCGTAATAGGGCTAAAGGAAATCTAACTGGTTATGCTGGTGGAATTGAAACCAAGATAAGGTTATTAGAACATGAAGGAATAGATATTAGTCAATTATGTATACCTAAAGTGATTAAAAAACCATAACATTGTTATGGTTTTCAGTTAATAATATCCATAAGGATAATAACGATTCATCTCAGCTGCTTCAGCTTCAGCTTTAGTTCGATGGACCGTTCCATAAGGGTGGGCAGGTGGAGCATAAATAGAATATAACTTGATTGGTTTATTGCCTGTATTGATTAAATTGTGCCATTTACCAGCTGGTATAATAAAAGCAAAATCATCTTTTACTTGTTCAACATAATTCAAATTATCTTGTCTATCACCCATTTTAACTTGGCCTTCACCATCTTCAAGACGGATAAACTGATCGAGATCTGGGTGCATTTCTAAACCAATTTCCCCATTAACTGGAATACTCATTAAAGTTATTTGAAGATGTTTCCCAGTCCATAAAGCTGTTCTAAAATTATTATTCTTCTTTGAAGTTTCTTCAATATTTATGACGAATGGGTTAGGACCATAATCTCTAAGATTTATTGCTCGCCATAAATCGGAATTATTTGATAAAGCATTATGATAATAATTAACGGGAATCTTGATGTTATCATTAGAAGGCATTGGATAATTATGATGCATATTCTCATTCCTTTCCTTATTTATTATATGAGATATAAGTCTATTGGTGATGGAAATGGTTGATAAGGTATAGTAATAATTGATATAATAAAAGCAATAATAGATATAAGGAAGTAATATATGAATAATAAACAAGTATTATGTTTTGGTGATAGTATTACCCAAGGTCGGCCAGGTGTTACCTATTTAAAATATTTTAAAGATAAAAATCGTTACTATAATTATGGTTTAAGTGGTGATACATTAATTGGTATGAGTTATAGAATTAAAAAAGTTTTAAAAAGTAAGAAACATAAAAGGATTGATAAGATTATTATTGGAATTGGAGCAAATGATATTATTCAGTCCTTTTTAAACAATTACTCTTGGTTGTGGAAACTAAGGGTTAAAAGTTTAATAAAAAGAGGTAGTATTGCTTGTAAAGATGAAAAAGATTTTAAAGAAACATATATTAAACTTATCGAATATTTAAAAACATATAATATTGAAATAATTGTTTTTAGTCTTCCATATATTGAAAGTAATAATGGTTTAAATAATCAAATTAGTATTTATAACGATATTATTAAAACTATTTGTATGGAATTTGATCTCCCTTTTATTGATTTTTATAATTGGCAAGTTGAAGCTAAACAAAAATCATCTCAAAAGGGAACTTATTTTATGTCAAGAAATCCGTTGCTAGTGGGTTGTGATATCATTTTAACTAGGTTATTTCCACTTACTAATTATATAAGTAAAAAAAGAAAACTTGCGGTAACCATTGATGGCTGTCATTTAAATGGGCTTTCAGCAAAGTGGTTAGCTAATAATTTAGAAAATCATAATAGAAACAATTAAGAAGTTAAGGAATCTTAACTTTTTTAATTGGGTATAATTGTATATTTTCCTTTTTTTAACAGATAATATAGTAATAGTCCTTTTAAGAGGAGGTCATCTAATGTTAAAAAAAAAGAAAAGTATAGTTATCGATGATCAAGTTGATAAACTTAACCAAAAAATAAAAACGATTACGATCTCTTTATCTTTAAAAGAAAACATTGATAATATAAAAAAATTGTTTTTCGATGATGATAATTTGATTATAAGGGAGTTTAATAATAATCATCAAAAAGGGAAATTTGTTTTAATTTATTGTGATGGATTAGTTAATTCCGTTACGATTAATGAAAGTATTATTAAACCCCTAATTCATTTTAATAAAGATTTAGATGATGATAATCTAATCCAATCATTAATAAAAAATGTATTATTAGTAGATGATATAAAAAAAGTTAATTATATGAAGGACATTGTAGAAAATGTTACTTATGGTGATTCGATTTTATTTATTGAAGGTAGTGATGAAGCTTTAATTTTAAACACAAAACTTTTTTCATTACGTTCAATTAGCGAACCAGATGGGGAAAAGATTTTTCTTGGTCCTAGAGAAGGTTTTAATGAATCAATTTTTACTAATATATCACTTCTTAGACGTCGTCTTCGAACTAATGATTTTAAGATAAGATATTATACTTTAGGTGATAAAACAAATACTAAAGTAGCTCTTTGCTATATCGATAGTATTGTTGATAAAAAGATTTTAGCAGAACTATATCAAAGACTTCAAAAAATTAAGATTGATGGTGTTATTGATAGTAATTATATTACAGAGTTAATCAAAGATAATAAATGGTCACCTTTTCGAACCACTGGTTATTCTGAAAAACCAGATTCTATTACGGGAAAAATATTAGAGGGTAATATTGCAATTATTGTTGATGGTTCACCAATTGTATTATCGATCCCTTTCTTTTTTGTTGAGAACTTCCATAGTAGTGAGGATTATTATGTTAGTTATTTTTATAGTACCTTTTCTAGAATTATTCGTATTATGGGTTTTATTTTTACCGTTTGTGTTCCGGCTCTATATATTGCTATTGTTGCTTATCATCATGAAATGTTACCATCATCCTTATTTTTTAATATTGCGATGGAAAGAAGAAATGTACCCCTTCCAGCTGCTTTGGAAATTTTTGTCATGCTGATTGTTTTTGATATTTTAAAAGAAACTGGTATTAGAATGTCCAATAATATTGGACAGTCACTTAGTATTGTTGGTGCAGTTGTTATTGGTCAAGCGACTGTTGATGCTAATTTAGTAGCTGCTCCTATTATTATTGTTATTGCTTTTACAGGGATTACAGGGCTTATGGTTCCTAAATTATCAGTACCTATTATTGTTTGCCGTTTCTTGTTATTTATTCTTTCTAGTTCTTTAGGCTTGTTTGGTTTTTTAATAGGGGTATCATTTATTATCGTTCATATTTTAAATCTAAAATCATTTGGTATTGCACAAATAAATGTTAATGGTGATTTCACCTTTCAAAGTATTAAAGATACAATATTTAGAGCTCCTTGGTGGGAGATGAAAAAAAGACCAGAAGCTTTAACAGAAAACATGAATCGTATGGATAATAATGAGGTTGATAATTATGAAATATAAAAAACTAAAGCTTTTAATAATTATGATTCCCTTTTTTTGGTTAACAGGTTGTTGGGATTATGTAGGTCTTGACGATATCACAATTGTCACAGGTGTTGCGATTGATAAGGATTTTACAACCAATGAGTATCTACTAAGTTATGAAATAATTAGTTTATCAGAATCTTCAAAACAGCAAGAGATAATCGAGACAACTATCCTTGAATCAACTGGGCGAACAATTATGGATGCCTTTGTCAATGCAAAAAAAAGAGTTATGAATAAATTATATTTTGGTGATACTCAGACGATTATTATAAGCAATCAAATAGCCAAAATAGATGGTATTAATACGGTTATTGACATAATGTTAAGGGGTGGAGAGATTAGAGAAACTGTTAAAATTATTATGTCTGGTGAAAAAACAGCTAAAGAATTATTACTTCACAAAGGCGCTGATAATCCAGTTGTTTCCAATGAACTAAATAAAATTGTAAAGTTAGATAATAATATTACTTCATCAACTAAAAATATTGAATTATTTGAAGTTTTTAACATTTTGGAAAGTGAAGGAAGTAGTTTAATGCTACCGGTATTTAATATTGTTCGTAATGACGGTAAGAACATTCCAGAAGTTAAAGGTATGGCTGTTTTTTCTAAGGATAAATTAATTGGAGAATTAAATCCAAATAATAGTAAAAGTTATTTATTTATTATGAATGAAATTAATGGAGGAGTAATAACAATTGATATAGATGAAAATGGTGAGGATGATTTATCATTAGAAATCATGTCATCCAAAACATCAAGAAAGTGGAACTATAAAGATAAAAGAGTGAAATTTATAATAAATATTATAACGGATGTTAATGTAACTGAATTTAATAATGATTACAAAGAGATAGACACTAAAAAAATAAAAGAAATAGAAAAGATGGCAAATGAAAAAATAATTACAGAAATTGAGAAAACGATAAATTATTCTAAAGAAAACTTTAAGACGGATATCTTTGGTTTTGGTAATTTAATTTATCAAAGTGATCCAAATTTATGGAAAAAATTAAAAGATGATTGGAATAATCATTTTCAAAAACTTGAAATTAAAATTAAACCAAAAGTTAATATTCTAAATACAAATGTTTCAAAATAAAAGAGGTGATTTATGATTCTTGCCATCATCATTATATTATATAGTGGTATTATTTTAGTGGATTATATACCAGTTATTAAAAACCGTGATAAAAAAATCATTTGGGTTTATTCAATTTTCCTTATTTTTAGTTTTATTACTTTAATTTTATATAGTTTTAAAATGCCAATCCCATCTTTTTATAAAATTATTATGAATATAATATAGGAGATAGATAAAATGATAAATGAAAAAATAACATCAAGACAAACAATTGTTATTATAATCTTATTTACTTTGGGCAGTAGTTTTGCCTTAGGTATTAGTAATGAATCCAAACAAGATTCATGGATATCATTAATAATAGCTTTTTTTGCTTCAATTCCTATTATCCTGATCTATGCTAGAATTTTAAAACTATATCCAGGATTAGGATTATATGATATTGCTTTAAAACTTTTCGGAAAAATTGGTAGTAAAATTATTATCATTATCATGGCTTGGTATGCTCTTCATTTAGGGACTTTGGTTATTAAAAGCTTTTCCGAATATATTAATGTGACAAGTTTATTGAATACTCCTGAGATTGTTGTTATTATTATGTTATTATTAATTACTGTTTATATTGCTAGAAGTGGTCCATATATTTTTGGTAGTTGGTCATTAATTGGTTTAGTAACTGTTTTAATGATGATGATTATTTCCATATTTTTTTCAATTAATAGGATTAACATAGAAAATATATTTCCGATTATGGGTAATGGCTGGAAAAAAATTGGTTCAGGAGTTATTTATATTATATCGTTTCCTTTTTTGGAGACTGTTTTAATATTACCGCTGGCTGGATTTATAAAAAAGAAAGATAGTTCTTACCGAATATACATTTATGGTTTACTATTTAGTACAATTGGGCTTTTAGTTATTACTCTACGTAATTTAACTATTTTAGGTACGGCTATGATTGAACGTAGTTTAATTCCCTCTTTTAATATGGCAAGAGTAATCAAAATGGGTAATTTTTTAACGAAAATAGAGGGTGTAATTACAATTAATATTATTATTGCTGGTATTACAAAAATTACGGTTTGTCTAATGGCTTTTACACTTGGGATAGCTAAAATATGTGCTATCGATAACTATAAAAAACTTATCATTCCTTCTTCACTATTGATGCTTGCTTTCTCAACTATTATTTATAGTAATACAGCTGAAATGTTATCTTTTATAAAGATATATCCCTACTATGCGATTACTTTTCAATTAATAATCCCAATAATTATATGGATAACTGCTGAGGTAAAAAAGAATGCTAAAGAGACATAAAGAAGGAAAACAAAAAATCAAGAATCACTATCTTGATTTTTTTCTTGATTAGCCTTTTTCTTTTTTATATATATAGTTATGGCTGTTATTATTAACATAATCAATATTATTAATGAAATTGAATATGGAAACCAATTATTCATAAAAACATAGGAAGCTATTCCATTTTTAAATAGATAATTCGAAATGATACCTGCAATTAAGGCAATAACGATAATTGATAAATTAATATATTTTTCTTTTTTTATTTTAAACGTTTGTTTAATATATTCACTTACACAATATAAGCACATTGTCATTGTAACAAATAGGGGTATAATCCAATGTAGTGACAAAAAATTTTCAACATTATCGATATAATCAGCAATATTAATTTTTTTCAAAACATAATAGGCAGGCATTCGATATAAATCAAAAAGATTAGCAGTGATTATTGAAACGTTTATATAAAAGACTAAAGCGATTAAGATAATGCTAAAAACAAATCCGCCAATAAGAGATTTATTAAATAATTTCTCGTTTTTAACCATTTTTTTAGGAATCATCAATAAGGTAATTAATGGTGGGAAACTATAGGCTAAGTAAAGTAATGATCCTTTGATGATAGGGAAAATACCATCTTTCATAATTGGTTTAACATTATAAAAATCAGAATATTGATACAATCCTATAATAATTATAACAATTATAGTAATTGTTATAAAAAATAGTATTTCATTAGTTCTAGCAATTGTTTCGATACCCTTAATAACAGTATAGATAATTACTAGTAAAAACAACAAGATAATAAAAGGTCTGGGGGTATCAGTCAAGTAAATAATAATAGCAAAATTTGTGGTTGCCCAAATCAATATAATAAAGATAATAAAAATGTATAAAACCATAATTATATTAATAATACTACCAATCCATTTTCCAAAGATGAGTTTATTCTTTTCAATAATATTTTTATCCGGTTGATAATTAATGATATATAAGATAATAGCTAAGGGTATTAAACAAATAACAATTGACATTAAAGCTGATATCCAAGCATCCTGTTTTACCAAAGCAATAACATTTAGATTACCCATACCTACAAAAAAAGCATTTCCTAGAAAAAAACCCATAATTCCTATTTGAAAAGGTGATATAATATTATTGTTTTTTCCCATCTTTATCCGTCCTTTTTGTATGAATTTTTTGTTGAGTCGATAGTGGTACCGACATTTCTAATTATTGTTTTTACTTTGATTTTATAAGGCATTGTTGAGAATAGTTTGTTCCAATCTTTTTTATACTTTTGCCATGTTTTATAATTGTTTTTATAAAGGTATTCACCAAATCCAAAGATATCACTTTTAAAATCTGTTTGGACTTTATTTATCGTATCATCTAATAATTTTTCAATTTCTTTATTAGTTGCTTTCTCTACTTTGGTAATGTTTCTAGATTTATTTAAATCAAGATTACAATTAAATTCACTTATAACCGCTTTAATATCGATATTTATTTCACCAATTGGTTTATCTTCCTCAATTTTTGTTGTCAATTTTGTTTTAGTTTTTTCTAAAACAATTCCTGCATAATTACCTTCATCATCACAGGGTACGGAGATGGTGGAAGTGTTAATTAAACCTCTTAAAAAGGTATATCCTAAACTTTCTTTTTGGGGTAAATATCCAATTACTTTATCATCAATCAAAACAGCAGAACCACTTATTAAAAACGTTGTATTTGGTTCAGAAGTTGATTGATTTTCCTTCTTTTCACCTTGTTCAATAGAACCAATTAATTCCATAGCGGTAATAGTAGCCTCTCTTCCTTCCATAAATAGACACATTGATACTTCATCAAAAAGACGATCACTAACGATACCATTATTATTTTTAGTATTTTTTAATGAAGAGGATATACTTTTTGCAGATATTACTTCGATTGATGTAATTAATTTAATAACATCAATTGCTTTAGCATTCTTAACAATCACAACGGGAAAGATTTTTCTTGATTCTCGTTCTCTTAATAAAAAATCAATAAAATCTTCAATTCCTTTTCGAGCTAAAGTATCACTAATAACAATCAAATCCGTGTGTCCTAAGAATAATCTTTTAGGTTGATTTAATGTGATATTATTTAAAGCTTCAACAATTGTTTTTCCTTTACCAAAATGAACATCAATTGGGGTTGCTTCTGAAGAACTACTAGTATTACTACCTCCACTCTCTTGAGTGGGATCCATAATTTGAACACTAACTTTATATAATCCATCCTCTTCATCAATTCCAATCGCACTAACTAAAGCTAAATCATTTAATTCTCTATAATTCCAACAACCAGCAGTAAAAAAAATGATGATTAGTGGAATCAATAATTTTAATTTTTTCATTTTATTCTCCTTTACTACGATGAGGGTTTTTAGATGCGGTTAATTTGCTTCGATGATAAAATTTATCTTTATTGGTTAAAAAGACAGCATCACTATGGAATTTATTAATAAAAGGTGCGATGGGCGCTAAGTAAGGAATTCCAAATGATTTAATGCTGGTTAAACTAACAATAAAAGCAATTCCAGCTAATAATACTCCAAGTAATCCTGATAGAGCTGCTGCAACAATAAAGATAACTCGCCACCATCTAATTCCATTGATGATATCAAATGATGAGACACTTAATCCACTAATAGCAGTTATAGCAATGACAATTACCATAATTGGAGAAACAATTCCTGCACTAACAGCAGCGTCTCCTAAAACAATAGCTCCAACAATTGATAATGCATTACCTAAAGTTGAGGGGATTCTTAAATTAGTTTCCCTTAACACTTCAAAAGTAACTAACATAAACAAAGCTTCAATAATTGTGGGAAAGGGAACACCACTTCGTTGAGCAGCAAAATTAATTAATAATGATTCAGGAATAGCTTCATGGTTATATGTTGTAATAGCAATATAAATAGGAGGAACTAAAAGGGTAATGATTAAAGCAATAATTCTAATAATTCGAGTATAAGATATATTTATTGTTTTTTGATATATGTCTTCTGTACTGTGAAAAAAATCAACAAATAAAGCGGGTATAATAACTGCGTATGGTGTATTTTCAACAACAATGGCAATTCGGCCATCTAATAAATGCATAGCCACTAAATCTGGTCGTTCAGTTGACAAGTAATTAGGAAACACATTTCGTTTATTTTCTGATATTAGTTCAATGATATAATTACTGCCCATGATGGCATCTATTTCAATTTTTCCAATTTTATCAATAATATTATCAACTAAGGCTTGCTCCGCAATATCCTTGATATAAAAGATTCCCACTTTTGTTTTACTTTTTTCTCCTAAGACAACTTCCTCTAACCAAAGATTCTCAGTCTTAATTCGTCTTCTGATTTGACCAAGATTTGATTCATAGTTTTCAGTAAAAGCATCTTTGGGACCTTTCATAATAACTTCATTTTTTGCTTCACTAATACCACTATCTAATTTTGATTTATTTTCAATACTGATGGCAGTATCACTGCCATCAATGATAATAATCGTAAAACCACTTAATAAGTTATAAAATAAATTCTCAAAACTATCTATTTTAGTTGTTTTATGAGTAGGTATATTTTGATTTAGATAATCAACTATTTCATTTTTCCGAATTTTTATATTTGATTCTTCAAAATATTCTAAAATATATTCATTAATGATTTTTTTATCACATAATGGTTCACTAAAAACAAGATATAGGTCGTTGTTTGAAAAAGTTAATTTTTTAATAATAATATCAGGACTATTATTGGTTTTCTTTTTAATTGTTTCAATAATTTTTATTCCATCTTCAAATAATGGTGTTTTTGATTTTTCTGTTTTCATATAAGAACCATCCTTTATATAGTTATTATTAACCATTCTAGCAATATTATTTTAAATAGATTATATAATTGTTGTTGCTTGCTATTTTATGTTAACGATGCTATAATTTTCATGGTGATTTTATGATGCAAAGGGTTAAACATTTTATTAAAGGTGTAGTTATTGGTTCGACGATGATGGTGCCAGGAGTTAGTGGTGGAACCATGGCTTTAATTTTAGGAATATATGATGACTTAATCCATTCAATTAGTTCGTTTTTTAAAGATGTTAAGAAGAACCTATCTTTCTTAATGGTTGTTGGAATAGGTGGCCTTCTTGGATTAATCTCGATTAGTTTTATTGTTGATTATGGACTAAAGAACTTTGAGTACCCTGTTAAATTTTTATTTTTAGGAATTGTTATTGGAGGTATGCCAGTTTTATTTAAGGAAGCGGATACTAAAGAGAAACATTGGAGTGATTATCTTTATGCAGTTATTGGTGTATTGATTATTTTATTGTTTTCCCTTTTTAATAGTGAAACATCAGTTATTGATCTTTCTGATTTAGGAGGGACAATCCAAGTTTTAACTTTATTTATAACAGGAATTGTTATTGCAATAGCTCTTATTCTACCAGGTATTAGTACCTCATTTCTGTTATTAACATTAGGTTTATATGAACCATTGTTAGAAGCTATTAAAACGATTGATTTTGGTTTTTTAATGCCAATCGTCATTGGGGTGGCTTTTGGAGTTATAACCACTACTAAAATATTAGAAAACTTTTTAAATAAAAAACCAAGACAAACTTATTTATTGATTATTGGATTTGTACTAGCTTCAACTTTAGAAGTATTCCCTGGTATTCCAAAAGGATTAGACCTTTTATATGCTCCAATTGCATTTATTATAGGATATATTATAATTCGTTTTGTTAGTATCAAATATGCCGATTAATAAGGTATTTGTAAATTAAAATCTACACAAACTAATTTGTGTAGATTTTATATTAATAAATATAATTACAATCATGATACTGAGTTACTAATCATAAATAAATTAATCTAAACTAATAACTCAGTACTAATAGTATAGCTAAATAATAACTATATATACATTAAAAAACTTGTAACTTATTTTAAAAATCATATATAATGATTAAGTAGATAAAAAGATTAAGGATGATAAGATGAAAAACTTTGTTAAATTGTTTCGTTTTTTAAAACCATATAAGAAATGGGCATTACTAGCACCTCTTTTAATTACCTTAGAAGTAATAATGGAGTTGATGTTACCTAATATTATGTCTAATATCGTCAATATAGGAATTGCTAAAGGTGACTTCAATTATATTCTTTTAAGTAGTTTCCTTATGGTTATAATAACTCTTGTTGGTATTTTAGGTGGAATTGGAAGTACTTATTATGCAGCTAAAGCTAGTGGAAATGGAATCGCAGATATGAGGAAAGAA
>JAQUFI010000086.1 GCA_028684735.1 Bacilli bacterium
AGTGTAACTTACAATAGTCAAAAAAGTAAATATATATATAAATACAATGAAGAATCATGTGATGCAATATCTGTTATAACTTTTGCCAACAATTTTGGTGGAAGTTATGAAGATTTTTTTGCTGATGTTATTTCGGTTAGTGATGGTTATATCGCTGTAGGATCTAGTGACTCTGAAGATGGAGACTTAGAAAACCAAAATATAGGCTGGGGAGATGGAATAATTGTTAAATACAACTTAACTGGAGATCTTGTCTGGAAAAAGAATTTTGGTGGAAGCTATTCTGATTACTTTTTTAGCATTATTGAAGTAAGTGATGGTTATGTTGTTGTAGGGGCTAGTGACTCTGATGATGGAGACTTATCAGGTTTAAGTATAGGCAATACTGATGCCATAATTGTTAAATATGACTTTAATGGTGATATTGACTGGGTAAAAACATATGGTGGTACTAGTTATGATTATTTCCATGATATAGCAGCTACATCTGATGGTTATGTCATTGTAGGGCAAACCCGTTCGAATAATGGAATTTTTTATGAAATGAATAACGGTCAATATGATGCTGTAATTGTTAAAACTGATTTCGATGGTAATCTTGACTGGGTAAATACATATGGTGGAAGTGATTATGAGAGTTTTAATAGAGTTAGTGTTATGAATGATAACTATACTGTTGTAGGTTACAGTTATTCGACAGATATGGAATGGACAAATAAGGGTTCTTCTGATGGGATACTAGTTCAGTATGATTCAGATGGATATATTATATGGGAACAAAATTTTGGTGGTACTAGTGGCGATTATCTTAATGGTATAGTTTCGGTCAGTGATGGTCATCTTGTTTCGGGAGACAGTTGTTCTGACGACGAAGATCTAGAAGGTTTATATAAAGGGGAATGCGATGGGGTTATTGCTAAATATGATATAGATGGTAATCTTGACTGGGTAAAAACATATGGTGGAAGTTGGAATGATAGTTTTTATGATATTGTCAAAGTCACTGATGGTTATGTTATTGTAGGATCTAGTGACTCAAAAGATGATGATTTGTCGGGTTTAAATAAAGGAAGAACCGATGGAATTATAGTTAAATATGATTTAAATGGAAATGTGATATGGAAGAAAAATTATGGTGGGAATGATAGTGACTGGTTTAGTTCTGTTGCCGTAGCAGCTGATGGCGGTTATGTAACTATTGGTACTAGTGAATCGAATGATTGTCATTTAAGAGGTCAAAATAAAGGGGATAACGATGCAATTATATACAAATTAGATGAATTAGGCGAAATAAATAAAATATGTATATCAGATCCAGCATTACCCCCAAAAGAAATGTAATAGTGAATTATTTCTATTTGAAAAACTGTTTAATTTTAATAAGTTAAAAAAACAATCTTGGATTGTTTTTTTTTGATAAAGAAGGTATAATTAATATGATAGGAGCTGATATTATGTCAGGTGTAAGATTACCTAAACATAAAAAATTATCAATTGGAAAAAAAATATCCATATATAACAAACCTAAATTAGTCTATATACCTTTAATAAGTAGCAATGATCAAAACATAACAGTCTTAGTTAAAAAAGATGACTATGTTTTTAAAGGTAGTATCATAGGTAGAAGAAAAGGTAATTTTAAAATGCCAATTCACTCTAGTGTCAGCGGAAAGGTAATTGACTTTGAAGAACATACATATTTAAATGGTGAAAAAGTAAAATGTGTTGTTATTGAAAATGATTTTAAGGAAAAAATGGAAATACGAAGAACTCCTAATGCTGTGATTAATAAATATAGCAAAGAAGAGTTTATCGATATTTTGTTAAATAGAGGAATAGTAGGACTTGGTGGAGCTGTATTTCCTACTTATGCTAAATATGATGTCAAAGGTAAAATTAACACATTAATTGTTAATGCAGTAGAATGTGAACCTTATATAACAGCAGACTTCATGTTATTTAAAGAAAAAACTGAAGAAATATTAGAAGTAATTGATGCTATATTAGAAATAAATAATATTGATGAAGCAATAATTGCAACTAAGAAAAGTAATACTACTTTAAATAAACTTTTAACTAACTTTTTAGGAACTACTTAAAGATCAAATTAGTAAATGTTCCTAACATTTATCCTATGGGATGGGAAAGGGATTTAGTAAAAAAGGTAAAAGGTATTTCATATGACAAGTATCCAATTGAAAAGGGAATTATCGTATCTAATGTTTCAACTATTTTTTCAATATATGAAGCTTTAAAGTTAGAAAAACCAGTTATTGAAAGAGTTGTAACTTTTACCGGAGAAATGTTAAAAGAACCACAAAATATTTTAGTTAAAATAGGTACACCAGTTAGTGAAGTTATTGAATCGATTGGTGGTTATAAAAGAAATAAAGACCTTGTATTTGTAGCGGGTGGTCCAATGATGGGAGTAGCCCTACCTAGTGATGATTTAATAGTAAGTGCCGGTTTAAATTGTGTTTTAGTTTTACATAAAATAAAAGCAACTACTTTAACTGAGTGTATGCGATGTGGTAAATGTGTTAAAGTTTGTCCTGCTAAAATATGTCCTGTTCTAATAAAGGACAGTATAAATCATATTGATGATTTAGAGGATTATAGAGCGGATCAATGTATCGAATGTGGTCTATGTTCGTATATATGTCCTGCTAAAATAAATGTAAGACAATTTGTGAGAATAGGTAAGAAGAAATTGAATGAAAGGAAGTAATTATGAAAGAGTATAATAATCAAATGGGTCCATATTTAAAACACAGTAATTCAACAACTAAAATGATGATCAACTTATTGATTGCATTAGTACCAATCATATTATTTTCTTTTTATAAAAATGGTATTTTACCATATATGAATGGTAATACTGATTTTATCGGTTTATTTTATCCTTTAATATTTATTGGAGTAGCGGGAATTACTACTCTATTAATTGAAACTCTTTATGCGATTTTCTTTTTAAAGAATAGACATAGTAATATTGGAGTATTTATTAAGACATCATATGGTTATATTCCAGGTATCTTTTTGGGATTAGTATTACCTATAAATACACCTTTATCAATTTTAATTCTTGGTTCTCTTGTCGCTTCATTAGTAGGAAAAATGCTCTTTGGTGGATTTGGAAATAATATTTTTAATCCAGCTTTAATTGGAGCATTATTTATTACTTCAGCTTATGCATTAGTTATAGCTAATAATGGAGGATATTTAAATAGTTTTGAGTTAGATACCATTGGTGGAGCAACACCCCTTAGCAATGTTTCAGCTATGACTGAAATAGGTAGTTATGAAACATTAGTAGAACCGTATGGAACTCTAAATGATTTCTTTATTGGTACTATACCAGGTGCAGTAGGTGAAACAAGTGCTTTTCTATGTTTAATAGCTTTTATATTCTTAGCAGTTACTAAGACAATAAAATGGGTAATACCTCTTGTCTATGTCTTAACTGTCTTTATCATAACTTGTCTAATAGGTAATTTAAATGGTTTAGGACTTTGGTTCCCGTTATTTCATATTCTAAGTGGGGGACTCATGTTTGGAGCTGTCTTTATGGCCACAGATCCCGTAACTAGTCCAACTACTCCAGTAGGACAAGTAATATACGGATTATTCTTAGGTATTTTAACAGTCTTATTTAGGTTTTTAACTCCTTATCCAGAGGGAGTATTAACAAGTATTCTAACAATGAATATGTTAGTATTTATCATCGATAAAATCGGAGCTAAATCGAGACTTAAATTCTATCATGCAGTATTACCTTTTTTAGCAGCCTGGCTAATTATTGTAGCAATGGGCTTTACTATTGGTAATAAATATAAAGATACTGAAGTAAAAGTAGATCCAAATTATAGTATTCTAAGTAGTGATAAAGAGGGAAATACTACCACTTATGTGGTTACTCAAGGGGGATATCACGGAAATATTAAAGCAGAAATTATTATTAAAGATAATAAAGTAACAAGTATCAATATTTTAGAAATATCTGATGATTTTTATCCTAAAGTAGAAAGTGCTGATTACATCAATACCTTATTAGAAAGCCAAGGTAACTTAGATGATGTCGATACTGTTAGTGGTGCAACTGTTACTTCTGGTAGTCTTAAGAAAATGCTAATAAATACTTTAAAAGATTATGAGGAAAAAAATGAAAAATAAGAATTTACAAGGAATATTAATATTGACTGTTACTGCTTTTATCTGTTCACTGCTTTTATA
>JAQUFI010000023.1 GCA_028684735.1 Bacilli bacterium
ATCTTTAATAATAATTTTATAACCTGGTTGTTTGCTTTCAATCTTATTATCAAGACGCTCGACAATTTTTAATATTTGGATTTTAGTTGCTTCAGTTAAATCATTAAATTTAACTCCATTTATTTCACTACCATAAAAAACAAAATCAACACTTAAAATAAAGAGATCCGTTACTTTGTCTTTAACTTTGTCAAAATTTTCTTTATTGATATATTCATTAACCTTATTTTCAACTGATTGAAAATAATTGATGGTTGCTTCTTCAGTCATTTTGTTGGCTACTGGCATATCATAAATAGCGGTTACTTCATCTATCGTTTTTATTTCTTCGACAATTACTTCCTTATTGTTACTTTTATTAGATTCAATAATTTGATCTGTTTTTTTATCTTCTACAACTTGATTTTCTGTTTCATTCTTTTTATTAATATTAGCTTGTTCTTTTTGAAAACAACCTCCAACACCTAATAAAATGATGAGTGTTATCAAGAAAATACCTAACCTTTTCATATTATCGCCTCCTGCACTCATATTCTATACTTTTATTTAATTTATGTCAATTATCAAACTTTTTCATTAAGGTAAGATTAACTCAAAATTTGTACATTACTATAATAATGATGGATGATTTGTTTATAATTATAACCATTATTAGCCATCCCATTAGCACCATATTGACTCATTCCTACTCCATGACCATATCCTCTAGTTACAATACTACATCCAATATCTGTTATAATTAAATCAAAATCCCTTGATCTTAAACCTAATTTATTATATAGTTCTATACCTTCATATATATTATCACCTATTTTAACTTTATTAATACGATTACTACTACTTTTTTCTAATACTTCAACTGGTGTATCATCATTAATTTCAATTCCGAGTACTTTTAAAATATCATTATTAGTTTTTTCAACTGTTCTTAAATAAGGCGTAGCAGTTACATCCCAAGGACTATTAACACTTTTTAAATATGGGATAGTATAACCCCAAACATATATGGCATCTTCCGTATATCCATTACTAGTAGAATGATATACGGCATCAATATATTTATTATTATAAGTTATATATTCACCCTTGGTTGATACAACTGCATTTTTTACTTTATTATAATAGTAATCAAAACTACTCCCCCAATTGTTTTTTAATTGGTCTATATCTCGATAAACCTGCGTTGAGACATTATCAGTCAAGACCTTTCCTTCAGACATCCTTTTTAAGGCATAAGTTCTAGCTACAACTGCTTGGGCTTTTAATGCTTCAGCATTAAAACTAGCAGGCATTTCTCCACCAACCACACCTACTAAATATTCCTCTAAATCTATTTGTTGAACAACTCCACTACTTCGATATAATGTCAACATTGTCTTATTCTCAACAATTTCTTCTTTTAAAATATCTTCTTTTAGTGGTTCACTCTTTAATATTTCTTCTTTTACGGATTCTTTTTTTACTGGTTCTTCTTTCTCAATTGGTGATTTATTAACAGGCTGTTCCTTTTCCAATTCAACATTTTGTTTTTTATCTACAGAATGAACTTCTGTTTTATCATTTGTAGAATTCAATTCCTGCTTTTTATTATTTGTAACAATTTCATCTAAATTAAAATAATCATTTTCAGAAACTTCTTCCTTAATTTCAACCTTTTTAACAATTGTTTCTGATAAATTCGTGTTAGAATTATTTTTATTAGTTGCTATTATCCCAGAAGTACTTATTAAAGCAATAACAATACCACCTACAACTAATAAAATTTTAGTCCCTTTAAATTTTATTTTCATATCATTAATATATTTATTAATCTTACTAGTTAAATCATCATGATTTGAATTATTCATTATTTCTTTTGCAAATTCATATTTATCATCAACATATAGGTATAATATTTCCTCAGTATCTTCTACCTTAATTTCATATTTATAAAACATCTTATCACCTATAATTAGTATCTATTTAAAAAGTTAAAACATACAAAAAAAACAAGAATAATTCTTGTTTATTTTTTTGTAATTTCTTTTTTTCTATTTATGAAAAATAGCGTTCCACCAACAATAATAACATTAGCTATTGAGGTATATAAAGTGATTTTTTCATAATAATCTTCTCTTTTTAAATTGTTTTTATATGAGGCATATCGATATTCACATTCTTCATCAGGATTTTCTGTTGAAGGTTCATTTTTAAAATAACGACATTCATCAACTTCATATTCTTGATAGGTATAAACAGGTTCATTAACTACCATTTTTATTAAACTGTTAGTTGCAATAACCATTGCAGCAATTAACCATATTAATAAAATAGCATTCGTAATCTTAAAAATTATTTCTTTATCTTTACTAAATAAAATCATATGTCACCTCGTTTCCCTTTCAATTTCTTGTTCAATTTAACTTTCGATAGGATAATATTTTCCTGCATTACGCTTTTTATAATTATCTAATAATTCTTTGCCTATTTCAGCCCTACTTTTTTTTGTTTCTTCGTTTTGATTATCTTCAAGATATCGATCATATAATCTCTTTTCAAGTTGCTCTTTTCTTGCCTCTTTTTCTTCAAGTCTTTGTTGTTTTCTTTCTTCAATTCGAGTTTTATTTTGCTTATCTAAAGATTTTTGGATTTCTTCTTGAATTTCTTTCATTTTCATAGTCGCAAGATCTTCAATTCTTAATTCAGGATTTAAAGCAATTGCCTTTTCCATAATCAAATAATTTCCATAACTAACATCATATTTATCAGCTTCTGCTCGCATTTCATCCGTAAATCCTTTAAATTCAAAAAGAATTTCTTTTGCTTCTAATGATGTATTAATTTTATTCTTAATTTTTTCCTCTAAATCTTTTTCGGTTGTTTTAATACTGATGACATTATCAATTGAAAATTCATCGATATAATTCATCTTAACAGCTTCTTCAGTAATTACTAATGTCGCTTCTTCAATATCCATTCCAACAAGATTTAAACCTTCTAATAATAAAATTCCATCTTCATTAAGAGCACGGACTTCTTTTACTTCACCTTTCTTATTTACCGAAAGTTCAAGACTAGGATTGATATCAATAAAAATACGAGATACATTTTCCTTCTTGAAAAAATACAAACCAATTCCAACTCCGAGTAATATAACTACCACTAAACCAATCAAAATTTTCTTTTTCATACACATCTACCTTCCAATAATATAATACTATTTTCACTTCAATTAGTCAAGTAATACAAAATATAAATATTTTTAGGTTTTTAGTAAATAATAATTAGGGGTGTGAAAATGAATATTTTAATAACTGGTGCAAGAGGAGGAATTGGATATGCTAGCGCTATTGCTTTAATAAATAAAGGTCACTTTGTTTATATAACAACTGAAACAGAAAAGCAACTAGATTCTCTTCTCGAAAAAGAGGAACTAAAACATGATTATATCAAATTAATGAAATTAGATATCACCGATAAAGATGATTTAAAGAAACTCGAAGATTTAGATATTGATGTTTTAATTAACAACGCTTCACTTGGAATCGGTGGTTCTATTATCGAAGCTGATATTAAAAATATACGCGATAACTATGAAGTTAATGTCTTTGGTATGATTGAATTAACATAATTATTAATTAAAGAAATGATAAAAAGGAATAGTGGTCGTATATTGATGTTTTCTTCGGTTTTAGTAGACATACCACTTCCTTGGTTAAGTATCTATTCCTCAACTAAAGCTGCTATTAGGAATATAGCCTTTTGTCTAGAAAAAGAACTAAAACAATTAGATTCTGATGTCAAAGTAATTATAATTGAACCAGGTGCTTACCATACTGGTTCTAACCAAGTTATGCTCGAAAATAAATATGATAATGACGATTCGATCTTTAAAGATATTAAAGAGGATATTCAAACTAGAGAAAATATTATTTTTGATATTTTAGAAAGCCACGATATCAAAACGATTGTGGATAAAGTGGTTGAAGCAGTTGAAGATAAGAATCCTAAATCAATATACCGAGCTCCTTTTAATCAATCAATTATCCAAAAGATTTATAATATCATTAAAAAATGACAAGTAATTGCCATTTTTATTTGCTCTTTAAAGAACATTCTAACTCATTAATTAAAACTTGTTCTAATTCACTTATCATATTTATTGTCTTATGAACAGGTTCACTTGTATTTAATAATTCTTTCGAATCATTAGTTTCTTTAATTGTTTTAGATAAATTTGACCCTTCCTGCATTAAAATATTTGATAATTCTGAAGCAATTGTAGCTACTGAAGATAAAACAACATCGCTTCCTTCTTCATTAATTATTTCCTTCTTTGAGGAATTACAATAAACATTAGTTATATATATATAATTATATATATTATCACTTAATATCAACAAATTTAAATAATCATCAATATTAACAATACTATTAATCTTAATATCATTATCAATATAATTACTTTCAATTAAACTCCCTTTTTGCGATATTCTAATTAAATATGATGAATCCTCACGAACATAACTAATCCATAAGTTATTTTGTGAAGCAAAAGAGCAAGTAAAATAAGTGTTAGGAATGGGGATAGTCGAAGTTATTGGATAACGAGAACCATCTAACTGTTCAATAATTGTGGTTGTTGTTTTAGTTCCTATTTTAGTAATATCATATTCTTCTTTAATAAAATACCCATCATCAGTAATTGAATATATACAGTCATCAGTGGTTATATATATTCTTTTTTTAATAGCACTATAACAAATATCATTTATCTTTTGACGATATTTTTGATCAATAGTTAATTTTATAAGACCTATTTCTTTAAAATCTAAATCAGTAATATAAATATTTTCATAATCATTTTCACGAAGAAGAAAAAATACATCATCTGTTTGATTATAAGTAATTCCGATATATTTTTTTTCAGTTTTATAATCTTCAGAATTATTTAAAAATAAATTATATTTATAGACCCTATCTAAAGATGGCACTAAAAAATAATAATTATTTTTTGCATAGACACAATTAACATATTGATTATTAATAGAATTCTTTAATGGTATTTTTTTAAGTACATTCAAATTATCACTCCTTATTAATTCTACAATATTATATGTTAAATAAAGTTATCTGCATATACAAAACCTTTTTTAAAACATAGAATATATCGAAAAAGGAGGAGAATATATGTCAATGCCTGTTATCCAAAAACCAGAATGCCCTATTTCTAGAGAACAAGCCTTAACTGATTTAATTGAGAGTATTGCTTTGGAACAAACAGCCTTATCTCATATTATTAATGCTGAAGGAGAAAAAATTCAAAAAATCTTAAGAGTCTTTGATTGTAAAGAAGAAATATTCAAGATTAATGAATCAGTAAGAGAAACACTAGTTGCTATTACTCGTTTAGAAAACGTTCTATATTCAAAATTAGAATTAATTAACTGCAAAATTTGTAAAGACGAAACTCACAAAGACTAATTATTTATACACCAAATTCTTATCTTTTTTAATTATATCAAAGGGGGGATAAGATGCCAGGAACTGGATATGGTTGTAACACATCTTTCGTAATTGTTATATTTGTACTTTTAGTAATTATAACTTGCGGTAGATATTGCTAAAAAAAAGGAAATTTAATTTCCTTTTTCTTTTACACTAATGGAACATCCCCACGATTTAATTCAACTTTAAAGAAACTACCTAAAATATCATCAAAAATTATTTCTGAAAAATCATCAGCTGTCATCGTATCAAAAGTCTCATCATCATATAATGAGTTAACGTAATCTTGATCAGTTATTTTAATATTATAAGCTTCTGCTAAGACATAATAATATTTAACAAAATTAATATAATCGATAGGACGATATTTTAATAAGGTAAAATCATTAAGAAACATTTTACTACCCTTTATTTTTTTCATTAATTCAGCTTGTTTAGGAGTATATATTTCAGCAGATAAAATGCAACTAGCTAAAAAGATAACAAAAGGATTAATATAAAGCAAAATGGTAATGACGGGATTTGAAACAAACATCAGTGAAAAAAGGATGGGGGATGAAAGGACTAAAAGGGTATAAATAAGAATAATTAAACCAATTATTCCTCTAAAATTAAATCTAGTATTCTTTAAAACATTTGCCACACCTAAAATAATAAAAGTATAAATGCTACCTAAGATAATATTAAAAACTCCTATTGAAATAAGTATATAATAAGCAAAAATAAAGATAACTGCTAGAAAAATATTGTTTTCTTTATGGATAAAACCATATGAGTGTTTAATCTCTAACCTTATTGAACTATGGATTTTATCAATTAACTTTTTTAAATTAATGAAATCTCCTTTAATTCTTTCTTGTAAGGTACTAAGCAAAATGGTTTCATCTTTTTGTTTAGTTTGACGATCATCACTAAGAATAAAAGTATTAATATACTTTATAACTAATTTTTCATAGTCATTTAACTTATATGAACTTAAATCATAGTAGTCATCTTTCATCCATTTAATCTTGTATTCAATTTGATTATCAACCTCAAATCGTTCAAACTTATAGTATCCCTTTTGAATTAATTCCAAAAAGATTAACCAAAATGATTGATCGTTAATATAACCATCACTGTAATATTGAATTATAGCAGGATGCAAATTATCAGGTATTTCCCGATAATATAAGACATCCTTAAACTTATTATTTATTTTGGAAATAATAATATAAGTAAATAAAAATAATAATCCAACTAAAATAACATGATAAATTTCAATGTTTTGTGGTTCGAGAGGAACAATAATAAATAGCATGCATAGACCTCCAATAATCCAATTATTTAAATTACTGCCAAAATATCTATTAAAGATGTTCTAAAATAGATATTTTATTCAGTAATAATACTACGATAATTATATAAATATAAAGCTGATTGATAATTAATTAAAGTGCCTGTTGGTACCTTAATTGATGTAACTGTGTTTGGGAAAATAGAGAATGCTGTAAAATATGGGACAGTTGTTGTATTAAAGACTACTGTTCTTAATCCTGCACAATTATTAAAAGCATTCGTCGCCATAACCAATAATTGATTACTCATATTTACCGTGCTAAGATTAGATGCTCCAAAAAAGGCATGATTACTAATTACCTTAGTTGTATTAGGCATATTATATGTCGTATCCAATTTAGCATTAGGATATTTAATTAATATTTCTTCATTTATATCAAACAAAACACCATTTACTGATTTAAAATACGGGTTACTTGCATTAACATAAATATTTTGGATATCAATATTCTCTGATAAAAACTTATTTCCCACATCGTTAATGTATTGCGATAACGTAATATTTGTTACATAATTATTATCATCAAACGCATCAGGTAAAATTGAAGTAACATTATAATAAACACTGTTAATTGGTAAGGTCGTAGGAATAGTTATTGAAGATACAGTTCCTAAATAAGAAGTTATTTGAATTTCATTACCATTTATTTGTTGATATAAGAAATCATCCGCATATTCTGTACTTGTAATCGTATAATTACTCCAAGGTGCTGTAGTTTCATATAGTGTTCTTACTGCTTGTGGAACAGAAATTGTTAAGTTAGTATAAGTAAAGAACATAATGGTTCTAATTTCTGGTAATGAAGTAGTCTCTATTGATGGTAAAGTTGTATTTAAAATACGTAAAGTAGTAGCTGGTCCTTCATTACCCGTTGGTGAACCATAATATGGATTATATAGAGCATAATCGCCAATTGAAACAACATTCATTCCTAAACCAATATATGTTAATCGGCTATTACTATAGAAAGCATAATCTTCAATTACCATAATACTATTAAAGTCAACAGTTGTTAAAAACTCACAATCAGCAAAAGCATATTCACCAACATTAACCAAGACATCACCAGAAATGGTATTTATTCCAGTATTATAGAAAGCATGGTCTTTAATACTTAGTAAAGTACTTGGTGTTGACATTGCCCATGAATTGCCATCAGCTACTGCTGTTCCATAATATGAATAACTTCCTAGTGAAACGACGCTTTTAGTTGTTCCATTAATCGTAAAGCTATTTGGAATATTATAAGCATCAGTGATATCTTCACCATGATATTCAATGATCTCCCAACCATTGACACTATTACCAGTGGCATTAATGACATTGACTTCTCTAACTGAATATTCCCCAATATCATAAGGCAATGAACCATAAACATAACTTCCGATTAAGTAACCAGTACCAAAGATATATCCTGATAATGAGGATGGTAAAGTGTTTTTGTAGGCTGTAACATATGATAATTCAGCAGCTGCATTTCCATCTGGAACATAAATTCTTAAACGGTTACCAATTTGCGTACCCATATTATAGAAGGCATTAGAACCGATACTAATACTCATCGTTGAAGAAGCTGCATTAACAACTTTAGAAGTAAAGAATAGTTGTTCAACCCCTGTATTACCATATAAAGCACCATCACCAATAATTGATACTGGCCCTAAATTAAGATAATTTAAAGTAGGATTGTTAGCCAAAGCATACTGACCCAATTCTGATAATTCAGGTGTTTTAAAGGTATATAACTTATTACCATATAAAGAATATTCACCAATCCGTTCAACAACTGAAAGTTCTAATTCTTCAATTCCTTTTAAATTATAAAAAGCATAATTATCAAGATATAATAGGGAATCACTAATTAAATCAAAGGTTCTAGCTTCACTCATTCGAGCCCACCTGAAAGCATACTCTCCAACCCCAAAGACATCTAAGGTTAAACCATTGATGGTTAATGTTTCAGGAATGATAAAGGTATCAGTTAAAGCAGGTCCATGGTACTCGACAATTTCCCAGCCCATTCGATTGATTCCATCAACATCATTATAGATTTCTTTGATAACAGTATATACCCCAATATCAAGAGGAATAGTCATTGGAGTATAACTACCAATAAACTCGCCCTTAGTATAGAAGTAATTTTGATATTCTGGTTTAAACAAAGTACTATAAGTATCTGTTACATTATATAAACTCTCATCATATTCAAAGGTGATACTATCTCCTTGTTGATTACTAAAGACAGGGGTCCATTGGTAACGGTCTTTGGTCGTAATCGTTGTCGTAAAGACGGTTGATTCTCCCGGTTCAATAATACCATTGCTTCCTGTGTTATAGTAAGTAATCGATGAGGCACTAATCGTATAATTAGCATTTGTAGCATTAACAAACGACCCATTTGTACCTAATGACATATCTAATCGCCAATTAAATACTCCAAACTCATTAGGATTAGTTACGGTAACAGTAAGTACATAAGTATGGCGCGCATTAACCCCAGTACCCGTTGTTGTATGAACAACAGTATAACTTGAAGTCATAGGTAAAGTATCAACTATTTCTGATTCCTCCAAAACATTAAGACGATCAACGTAAAATCTGATACGATTACTAGTTAAACTACCAACTTCAGAAATAGAGTTAGTATCAATTGATAAAGTATCATTATGCGGTTTAAAGAAGACTTGTGTTAAGTTATTTAACTTATAAAGGGCATTTGCTTCCATTGTCTTAACTGTTCCTAAATCAACATAATATAAACTAGGCATATTAGCCAAGGCATAACTACTAATTGTATTTATATTAGGGGCTTTCACCATCGTCAGCGTTGAACCATCAAAAGCATTACTTCCTAAAAAAGTTAAGTTTAGTGTGTCAAGAACACTAACGCCGGCAACGCCTTTAAAAGCATTACTATCTATTTTTAATATATTCTCATTTTCAATATTGAAGGTTGATCCGACTGTTCTTACTGTATGAATATAAGCATTCTTACCAATTGAAATAACATTCATCGTAACATCATTAGCTGTAAAAGATGATGGAATACTATAACTAGAGTTAAAATCAGCTCCATGATATTCGATGATTTCCCAACCAGTAATTGGATTACCATCACTATTTGTAATCGTTACTTCTCTAATCGCATATTCACCAATATCATAAGGAATTGGTGCATTGATATAAGAACCAACGATATATCCCATTGGATAAATATAGTTTTCATAACCAAATAAAGTTTTATAGTAATTTAAGTATGTTTCTCCATCTGGAACATAAATACGAAGTCTACTTTTAGCACTTCCACCAATATTGTTTAAGGCTGTTGAATGAACAATCATATTATTGATATCAGTAGTATAGATAAATATTTGCTCTAAGTTAGGGTTATTTGATATACCACCTTCACCAATATTCATTACATGCCCTAAGTTAATACTATATAGCGTATTAACATTAGATAAAGCATAATTACCTAAACTATAAAGGTTACTAAACTTAGCACTAGTAATTCCTGTATTACTTAAAGCATAATTACCAATGGTTTCTAAATTGTCAGCAACAATTGAATTAATACTTAAATTAGTTAAACCATAATCACTGACATTGACAATATTAGGAGATACTAAATCAACTGCCCCACTGGTTTTAACATGTCGATATGCTCCATAACCTATTGATAAAACGGGTAATGTTTCACCACTAGACAAAGTAACGGTTTCAGGTATTTGATAAGTATTATTTAAGTTTGCACCATGATATTCAATAATTTCAAGTCCTTCAGTATACTCACCCAATACATAATCAGTTGTTTTTCTAACAGTAAAAGAACCAAAATCATAAGGAATAGCTACATGATAATAACTACCTATCATTTCCCCTGTAACATAAATTTTATCTTCATTTTGTAATAACCTTTTATAACCTTCTAGATATGATAAACCAGTTACTGATTCGCCATCTGGAACATAAACTCTAAGCCTGCCATCAAGATATCTTCCCCAGTTAACAAATAAAGCTTGTGTCCCAACAGTTAAATCAATTGATTCACCATTATGAACTAGGATTGTATCGGTATTTTTAAAGTAAACACGACCTAATTGCTCACAATTATATAAAGCATAGTCACCAATGTTTTTTACCTTACCTAAATTAATTTCATATAAATTAAGAGCATTTCTAAAAGCATCTTTACCCAATGTCAATAGTGATTCTAAAGACACATATTCAACTAATGTATTTTCATAAGCACCATCACCTATTGTTAAAACATTATTGGCAATCAATTGTTTTATTTTAGTATTGTAAAAGGTATAATTACCAATGCTAGTAACATTAGGAACATTAATACTCGTAATATTTTTATTATAAAAGGCATGATTACCGATTTTAGTAACTGTCGTTGGTAAAGTAACATCAGTTCCAGCTATATCAGTTACAATATGGCGATAAGCATTATCCCCGATAGATAAAACCTGATAATCAATACTTCTTGTTTGAATTCGATTAGGAACAGTTAAACTTGTCCCAACATTAATGGTACTAACAAACAATGATATTCCTACTCCATGACGATCAGCATAGACAAAATATAATTTATTATCAGATAAAACAGCATCATAATGAACATACTCTGGACTAATATTAACCTTATTTTGGTATAGATCAATTGAACCATGAGGGACAAAATATCGAACTCCATTAGCACTATTATTAAATGCCCCTACACCTACTTCAGGTGGGGTTGTTCCTTCAAACTTAACGTACTTAGCAGTATTAAAAGCATAACTACCAATTTGTGTAACGCTTGCTGGAATCGTAACAAAATTAAAAGCATCCGTCGGTGAGATATAACCAATTTGTGCATTATAAAAAGCATAATCACCAATTGATGTCAATGTTTTAGGTAAAAACAAGGTTTTAAGACTGCTCTTACCATTTAAAGCATTTGATGAAATACGATTAATAATAGTATTATCAATAACTGTTGAATTAGATAAATTTAAATGATTTAAAACAGGAATTCTAGTACTATTTAAAAAAGCAAAGTCCTCATTTTCAACATATTGATTATTAATTGTATAAACAACTAATTTTTCAATAGCGGCAATATTAGCTGTAATATTAGCAGGATCATTCTCTGTAAAATAATCAATTAGTAATCCTTCAATTGAATGATTAACGTCAGTAATATATACGATATAAGCATTATCTTCACCAGGAACAGGAACAACGTTATTATCAATATCAGCTTGTTCAACATCTTCTCCAGTGAAATTATCAGAACCTTCAACAGTAATATCTGATGATGTAATACCTCTAATAATTAAAGTATTACCATTATTAGGTCCTAAATAAGGTATCGCATTACTAGGCAAGATAATACTTGAACTACCTAAAACGCCTTGAATGACATTCAAGTTGTAAATATATATTTGGGCTTTCGAAAAAGTATTAAGTAAATTCATCTGATCTAATTGCACTTGAACTAAGGTACCACTATTTATTATTTCAATATTAGTTGAATTAGGAGCTGCCCTTACAATACCAAGCACTACCCCTGGTGCAATAGATACACGAGTATTTGACATAATCTCCATATCAGCAGGAATATTACCTAATTTATTCTTAACAATTCGAATAGCTTCGAATAGGACACCATCTTCTTCATCATTTTGGAGTCCACTAACAATAAATTCTCCACCTACAAAAACATCATAAGTTGTATTTTGTCCTAATAAATGAACCTTTGATTTAGGTGCCATGATTACTAAATCACCATCGACATCTATTTTCCCATCATTAGTAACATCAATTTTTAAGTCACCAACTTCAACATAATCATAAACTAAATCACCTGTAACATGCAGTTTATGACCATTTGCATATAATCCAATTCTTCTCGTAATATTAATATTTCCTTCAATAAGAACATCATTAGAAAGCATTATAATATCTCCCGACATTGCATTTAATAAAGCATTTCGGAATTGAACTTCATTTTCTACATAAAATATTTCCCCTTCAGCCCCTTCACCTTCACCTGTTCTAGTTTGAGTAGAATATACTTTAGTATGAACAGATACTGAACGACCTGAATAGTAGGATGTATTAATACCACTATAAACACCATAATCAATACGATAATATTTAATATTATTATCAGGGTTAACACCATCAACTTCAATCGTTCCTCTTTGAATCTCATTATTTATAGTTGATAAATTAGAGATGGGATTAACAGCATCAAATTCCATGTTTACCGGAATAGGATTATTATGAGCATAAGCTTTTAACTTCGTATCATAAGTTGGATCAATAACACTTGCTTGCACATCATCTGTAATATCATAAATACGATAATATAGTATTCCTGCATCAGAAACTGTACCATCTAACTGAAAAGTAATATAGTATTCTAAATCTAAAGAACCAATATTTTCAATTTTAAGAAATCTTGAATTTTGAGTAGTATTACTTAAATCATGTTCTTCAATAAAAGTATTAACATCACCAGTTTCATCAATAAGTAAGCCCGTACTGTCATATTGAGTAATACTATGTTCAATCGTACCAATTGCTAAACTTGTTCCCTTGCTTATATACTCATGATAAAACCAACCAAATGATTCAAATAAGCAAAATATCGTTAATACTAAAACAAAACCTGTTTTTAAAAGTAAATCTTTATTTTCTCTAACAAAATATTTTTCCTTAATTGAAATAAAAGGTTTTATTAACTTTTTAAGATTACGAAAAACCATAACTTTAATTACAGTTGTTACATTATATATTGATTGCAACATGCTATTTATGGTTCTCATAACCCTCTCCCCTATGTCTTTTTACGTCTTTTTATTTCTTTAATTAACTCTTTAACTTCGTTAATATAAATTAAACCTAAAGGAATAATAACTAACAAAATAAATCCATATGTACTTTTCATCAAAACATTAATCAAACTAAAGAATTTAAATTTGTAAACCATTTTCCCGTATACTTGATTTTCATAAACAATGGGATCATTAGTTGTATTATTACTTCCCTTGGTATAAAACACAACCCGATCATTTTCAGTGGTAATACCTTCAACTCTATGAGTTATCTTCTTACCAATTAAGTCTCCATTCATCCCCTCATAAGTGATTACATCACCAACTTTTATTTTGTGGGGATTAGTTTCTTTTACTAGAATAATATCACCAATAGATAAAATGGGTTCCATACTACTACTAATAATCGAATAAGTTCTAAAACCAAAAACACTAGGATTATTAGGAACTAACTTTTGAATTAAAGTTGAAATAACAAAAATTGTCAAAACAATTACAACGAGTGCTTGAAGTATTGGTAAAATCTTACGAAATTTTGTTTTCATGTTCCCTCCTATGGTTTTATAAACATTATTTTATTAATTGTTAAAGTCTTTCCTTGAGCAGTATTATCAGCATAAGAATCTAATAAAATATTGAAATATAAGCTTTGGGTTGAATTAGCTGGAATATTAAATCTATTTAGAAAAGTAAATGAATAGACATTACTATTAACATCAAACTCTAAGGCATCATCCATTTTAACTCGCCAAACAATCGGATTAGTTGCCGAAACATAGATAAATGGTTTTAAAATTTCTACATCACCTTCTAATTCAGCAAAGGCAATTTTGACACTGGCTTGAATATCGTTATTGTTTGTTATATCAAAACGATACTTTTGACTAACACCAGGTTCCATAATTGCTAATTCGATTAAAGGGGCTTCTTCTGCCTGGCTTTGTTCGACATAAACATTATTTTTTAAAACAAATAATTTTACTTCAACATCACTATCAGTAATATAAAAGTTTTTATTATAATCGACAATCTCCCCATGATTATCAACCGTTATCATCCAAGAAAACGATATGACAACCAATAAGAGAAAAATCAAAATATTAAGATAACTTTTCATGTTTCACCTACTAAAACTCAACTAATGTTGCATATGATTGCGGAGATACCCCAACAACCTCTTTGATTCTTACATAAACTGATGGTTTACCAGTAAACTTTTGGTCATTTGAAACAACCGATGTCCAAATCGTTGTCCCAGTATTATCATCCGCCCATTCCATGTCTGTTGTTAAACCAGTAATTGAATAATCAGGATTCCCCACTAAAACAGGTGCATCTAGTAATACATTCGCACTACCAAACTTAAGTAAAAAGTCTAAATATGTACTAGCTATCGCATTAGTACAATGTATATCGCCACCTTCAATCCAAATCTTGAGATTGATTTTAGCCAAAGTATTAGCTGGTATAGTTGTTAGAATTTTATTTAAATCAATTGGATCAAAATCAGAAGTTCCTCGACCACCATTTCGATTAGCATAAGTTCTCACGATTTGATTGGTATAAAAAGAAGGATCGATATTTTGAAAATTAAATTGACCAGCTTTAATAATGGCTTGCGTTGTAAAAGGATCAGTAACCCCATTTTCAGGATCCCTCCCAAAAATATAAGTCACGGTTGTTAGATCCTCTTTTGGAAGAGTTAATCCAACACGAAGGGAATTAGCAGCAGGTCCGGAAAATACACTATCTTTATGAATATAAATATGTTTAGCATATGTCTCAGTTTGTAAATAAAAGTCATAATCAATATAACCATTTTCAATCATTAAAACCGAATCATTAGTTGCATTAGGTAGTTTAATAAATTCAGGTGTTGATACTGATAAACCTTGTTTAAAATCAATGTTGTAAAAGTTAAACCCGTCAGCACTAGAGGCTTGTTTCAATTCAAAAGCTGCAAAGTCATCAATAACAGCATTTAAGTTAACCGTTGTTCTAGCAATCGAATCTGGACTTAATTTAATATATAAACCTTCAGCCGAAGTAACTTGAATTTGATTTTCACTAATACTAGGAGTAGCTCGATCGGCAAACCAAGAATATGATGATGCTACGAAAATCACTGTTAAAGCTATTAAAAATAGTATTTTTGAAAATATCTTCATATTCCCCTCCTATATTTAAAAATTAAGAACTACGTAGTCTGATGCAAAATAATTTTGTGTTTCACTATATCTAACAAAAACAGTCGTATTATTATCAAACGTTGTATACAAGTTTTTATTCCAAGTGTTTCCTAAATTGGTAGAATACTCCATTGCTGATGTAAAACCTGTTATTTGATTAGTAGTTTTATTAACACTTACATCAAGTAGTGTCTCATTAAATTGTTTATTCAAAGCAAGAAAATTTAATTTTATTTTAAAAATCCCACCCTTTAAAGCTGATATTGTTTCGCGATCATTACCTTCAATCCAAACACGAATTGTAACTGAACCAATATTATTGTTTTCTTCTTCTGGATCAATTGAAACATACGTTAACATTGGATCCCCATATGCACTTTGATCATTAAAACGAGCATTTAAATTATCCTTTATATTTGAAACATTAGTTTCAGTAAAGACATCAGGACTTGTAATATCCATATAAGTATAATTTTGTCTTCGCTCAGAATTTAAATATGGGAAATATTGACCATTCTGTTCCCTTACCTCATAACCTTTATTAGGTGCCCATACAATATTTGCATAATCATTTGGTATCCAATTACCATTGATTAATTTATTTTCAACAACTCCCACTCGAACTGCTCCGGCAATTAAATCACGGCTAAAGTTTCCACTAGCACTAACCCTAACTACATTAGGAGAACCAATTAAGTTTTCAATATTTTGTCCAGCAGCTGGATAGACAATCGATGTATCCTCTAAAAAAATACCTGATGAAACATCTACTTTGAAGAATACTTTAAACTCTAAATAATCCTCATTAATAACAGCCGGAATAAAATTTATTGGATAACCCGATTCTTGTTTAGCATTAGCTTTATAAAAAACAACACCATTACTAGTTACCTCATCATTAAATTTAAAACCTTCCTCTAAAACCAAATTACCATTACTATCCCATTGTTCTGGACTATTAATTGCAATTTCCACGTTATTAGCTTGATTAGTAGAAATTTCTAAATCACCAAATTCTGCTTGTTCATAATTGACAAACCAAGCATATGTTGCAAAATAAATAGCTGATAAAATAACTAATATTTTAAAAACATAAAAAACTAATTTTCTCTTTTCTTGATTTCTCATATGACTCCTTTACTTAATAGCAGCAATTGCCTTATCTCTTTTGGTATTATACTTTTTAACATATCTGTTTAAATCACTAATGACTTTTTGTTCATTTTTAAGATGCTTTTTCTTCATCCGTGCAAATTCATCATTAACTAATTTTTTGAATTCCTTTTCTGTTAAGTCAGTATCTCCTTCAAAAAATTTATCAATCATATTCTTAATAAAATACTTATTAAAAGTCTCACCAATATTAATTGTTTGATTTTCAAAAGAATTTAAAATAAGATAATTAAGGAAAAAGGTGATATCCATTTTCTCCTTAATGCCTTCAGGATTTTCAACATCCTTAGCATCTTTAGCTTCCTTTTTATTCATTACATCATATCGTTCAATAAATTCCCATAATTCTAAAGCTTTTTGGAAATTTGTATTTTTCAAAATAACATTTGTTTTTCGAATTGGTGAACGAACTGGGGCTGAATTAATGATTTCTTTAATAAACGCTGTCTTCATAAAATCCATAATAATTAATTCTATTTTTTGAATTCTCTGTTCAACATTAAGCCCTTTACTCGACATTGCTTTTAAATCTTCAAATGATTTGGTTTCCAAATCAACATTTATATTAACCTTCTCATTGTTGATTTTGGTTTCACCAGTAAAAGTCATTTTCTTTTCACAATTAGAAAATGAACCACGTTCAGATACCTTCTTTCTTATTTCGATAAAATAATTTAAGTTTTTTAAAAGAGATACGATAAAACGATTTTCATAAAGATCAAAACTTTCCTCTTTGTGAATATTGAGTACTTTACTAGGAGTAATCGTAC
>JAQUFI010000087.1 GCA_028684735.1 Bacilli bacterium
TGAGCTAGAGCTTCTGCACCTTTTGCAATAAAAAACACTTTACTTTCTTTTTCATAACCATTCACCATAATCACCTCTACATGAATTATATCGGGCTATTTAAAAAAAGTCAGTGCCTAAATAAAAAGAATTGGCAATGAAGAACTACAATTGTCCAACCTAACCAATTCAATAAATAGTATATCATAATTTTTCATTTTCGTTAGTTTAAATTGTAATTTGAAATCTAAACATTCCCCCAAAAAGGATAAAACGCTTTTAAACCTTTTTTCGTGTCAAAATAATTCCTATTATTCCACCTATAAGAATAAAAGGGGCTACTCTAACAAACAGCCATTCAAGTGCGTGTAAAATTGTTCCTGCAACGGCAGTTTCAGGATTACTAAAATTCCAATCTAAATAAGAACTATTTAATGCTATTAAGAATGCTGAAATTATTACTATCACAGCACACAATAAGATAAATAACCAATGAAATATTATCCGTCTTGAAATTTTTCTTTGTGAGAGTTGTAGGTTAATAACCTCCAACTTTTCTGAAATTGCTTTTACATCATCAACTTCAGACTCAGAAATGGTTTCTCCAAGTAAAGTGCTTACAGGAACTTCAAGTACCTCTGATATAGAGATTAACATTTCCGAATCAGGAACTGACAATCCTTGCTCCCACTTAGAAATTGTTTGTCTTACCACATTCAACTTGATGGCAAGTTCTTCTTGCGAAAGTCCTTTTAGTTTTCTGCTTGCTTTAATGTTTTCTTTTAACATTTTTTATACCTTCCTTCTTTAAAACTATTATATGATTAATAAGCCGTTGCTACAAGCAATGCATATTAACATTCAAAATTCATAGTCAGAAAATACTATTATATATACTAACTAAAGCACCACAAATTACCATTTATCTGTTTAATACATTATAACATAATTCAATAAATATTTTACTTGCTATATTTTATTCTAAAAATAGAAACAACATCTATTTTTAGAATCAACAGTTATATTACCATTGTTTTATTTAATAATTATTTTGAAAGTGCAAGTCCAATTCAACACTATCCCTTGATGAATTCTTGCCTCCATAAAATCTTTCAAAAATATGTAGTAGATCCTTCTTATCGATTCCAGTCCACTTTCTTTTATAGTTATTTCAGTTTTTTCTTTAGAAAGTTCTATACAATTCTTCAAAATATTAGTAATGGCTTCTACTTGCTATTTAAAATCACAATTAAATTTATCTTCATTATATCAATTTATTTTAATAATTATATTTTTTAATTGCATAACATAAAAACTTGCTGGTTTCATTAGCAATTTCTTTTATTCTATATTCTTTAATATTAAAAGTAATTATATTTGCGTCAAACCATGATAGTTTGTTTAATCAACACTTTACCATTAGTTTTTGTTGATTTTTCAACAATTAATATTTCCATAAAATCTCTCCTCATATATTCTAAACAGAGTGACAAGTAAGTGACATTATATAAATTTATTAAAAACAATTCCAAACAGGAATTGCATTATAATTATTATTCTTTATTATCATCTCATTTAGACCACTTTGTTAAATCTATCTTCATTAAAAAGTCCTAAGAAATTATACAATCATCTTTTGATATTCACATTTTTTACAAGATAGTCTATTGCTTCTTCTCTATTAAATATTTTTTTAGTTCTTTTTTCGCTTCACTTAATTTTTCTGTTACATCCCTAAATTCTTTTTTATTCATTTTAAAAAACCTTGTTTCATTATGATATTCATCTACTATTTGCGCTATTTTTTAGATTTACTGGATTATATTTTTTCTAAAATTAGTTTTTCTTTTTAATTTCTGGTAACCCTTCATAAGTAGCTTTTACTATTTTAGTCAAATACTCTCTATCATCTATATCAGTTATTAAATAACTAAATTTAGCACCATCGTACATAGGTTGTTCAATAACTTCTTTGAACATTTCTTTTACTTTTTTTACTGGTTTCAAAAACACTTGATTATTACAAATTCCAACACAATATTTACCATTAACATAAATAAGATATTCTCCCATCATTGGTCTATATTTTATTTCTCCTAAATCAGATAATTGTGAACAAACATACTCTACAAATTCTTTTTTACTAGCCATATATAATACCTCTTTTAATTTTTATTTTCTTGTTCAGAAATAGTAAGAATATTACCATTATTATCAAATATTGCAAATTCTTTTGTACCGTAGAAAGTATTATGCATATTTTTAGCTATCAACACCTTATCTTTTAACTCTTTATAAATTTCATCAATATTATCAACAGTAAAAAACAGAGTAAAGGTTGGTTTAATAAAATCAGTTTTTAAAGTTTCGTATTCGCTTATTATATTATCTTTTTCTTGAAAAGAAATAATTGTGTTATCCTTTTTTAATATAGCAAACACTAAACTATTTTTTTCTCAAATATCATATTTTTAGATGTTAAAGTAAATTTAACTTCTGATTTAGACTCTTTGACTGTTACCTGTCCTACAAACAATATAGCTTCATCATTTTTCAATTGGTAATTATTCATTGTTTTATTCTCCTTTTCATTTTTCTAATGAGTCCTTAAATATCTTATTAATACCCAAATTAACCAAGTTCCACCAGTGAGTATGGTCATAATAAGATCAAATAATATACTAATTTTTTTCTGTTCTCTCATAATTTATTTTCCTTCAATATAGCAATTGTTCTTTTCGCGAAACAAACTATATAATCTATTAAATAAATTACTATTTTTCTCACAAACCACACAAATTATAATTTAATTATTCTATTATTTCAACACAGTCAGCATAAGCTTGTGGTGGGTCGCTTTCATTTCTATTTCCGTTGTAACCAATAGTAATTTTTTTCCCAAGTTCAAAATTCAATTCTGAATTGTGATAAAACACTATATCATCTTCTGAATCAAGTCCACTAATAATATTAATTATTATATTTCCTTTCGAATTTCTTGTTGTATAATTTGGACTATCAATTTCCCTTATTTCACCAATTATTACTTGTAAATACTCAGCGTCACATTTATTTGATGTTATATATGGTCCACCTTGTTCAAATTGAACATAGTTGGAATAATTAGATTCTATTCCTGCTTTTTCTAAAAAACTTTCTTGTTTTAACTTGCTATTATCAACTAATTCTACAATTATCACATTATTTCCCTTATCAAGTCTATAAGCACCCAAATTACTACGATCTACATTTTCGTTTCCAAAATAATTACTAACTTTACTTTCCACAACACTTAATTCAATTTCAAAATTACTTAAATCACTTATTGCAGCTGCTACTGTATTTCCAAACATTGTCATCTGGCTTTGAATAATAGTATCATTGTTTTTTTCAAGACCTATTGTATAAAATAGGCCACTATATTTTACCATACTTCCCATGTATCCATTTTCTTTTGCAAATATAGGTTCTCTCAATGAATTTGTCCTATTAATATCAATAGATATTAATATACAATATAGGGTAGCTAAAATAATTGTGGTTGCTAACCAAATTTTCAATGGCTTTTTCTTGCAATACCTACCAACTAAAAACATTAAAACTCCTAATAATACAAATGTTACTATCAAAATAATTGTCATATACTTTGCCATATCTAATTACCTCCATTCAAACAAATTACTATTTATCTTATAAACTATATTATATCACAATTTGATTATACTGTAATATGTTTTTTAACATATAATACATAACATCAACAACAATACTATTGCCTGCCTGAAGATATAGATTTGTTTTACTATTCACTTTACTAGCTTTTTTATAATCTTCCTCATCAAACCCCATTAATATAAACGATTCTTTAGGTGTTAGTGATCTAACCATTAAAATACCATCTTCACTGACAACTATTTTTGAACCATCGACTATTGAGCTTGCTGTTAAAGTATTAATAACTCCATTTTCGCTAAACAATCTTCTACATTGATTATATTTAGTAGAAGTATCATAGCCACAAACTCCACCTTTTATATACTTGGATCTATCTATTACAAATTTATGTTTTGGATTTTTCTTATTATTTAAAATTACTTTTTTATCATTTTCACTAATGACAACTTCAGATCAATAATATTTTTTCGAAACATCTTTTTCTAATACAT
>JAQUFI010000088.1 GCA_028684735.1 Bacilli bacterium
CATTATATATGAGGTTTGAACATCGTAATATATATTCAACCGATAATTTAGATCTAGTAAATTATTTTGATAAACTAACTTGTTTTCGATTCTTTGATGCTAATATTAATGATAATGATTTAAATATTTTAAATGAAAAATTAAAAGAACAAGATATTTACTTTAAATATATAAATAATGATTCTAATATATTAAAACAATTAAAAGAAAATGGTTTTAATATTAAAATGATAAATTCATGGAAATCTGGACAATTATATATTCCTTGTGGAAAATTTAATGATTATTGTAGTAAAAAATCTCAAAATTTTAGAAGATTAATTAAAAATTATTATAAAAATTCTAATAATATGAAATTTGTTATATCAACTAAAGAAGATATGTTAAGTTTATGGAAAGATATTCTTTATATAGATCAATTAAGTTGGAAATATGAAGAAGAAAGCGATATGCTTAATATGGATTATGAGCATATTCAATACCTTTTTCTGTGTTTAGATAATCCTAACAACATCGATATAACAGTAGCTTACTTAAAAAATACCCCAGTAGCTTATTCCTTTTTATTAAAAGATAATGATATATATTATGCAGTAAAATGGGGAGCAACTGAAATGGGACGTCAACATATGGGGGGGATTTGTTGTTTAGTAAATCAAATAGAAAAAATATCAAGTATTAAGGATTTAAGTATTGATTTCTGGGGTCGAAATAGTGAGATTTATGATAAATTAAAGACTCATAGTATAAATAGAGTAGACTTTATGATTGGAAGATAATATGAATATAAAAGTAATTAAATTAGATAGTTTAAAAAATATTGATGAATTAGTTGATTCTTCCTTTAATGGAACAGCTTTTTGCTATAAATATTTTTTAAAATTACATAAGGTAGAAGATATCTTATGTGCTTTAGAAGAAGAAAAGATGATTGCCTTTATGCCTCTATTTATTAAAAATAATGAACTTTTACAAAGCACAATGTATGTACCATATGGAGGGCCGATATTTTTATTTAACGAAGATAATTATCGAAGATCTTTTATAATGAAAAGGAAAATTGTTGATAAATTTTGTAAGTATCTAACAGATAATTTATCATCACTATGTTTTTCATTTGATGTTCAAACTCTTGATATTATTCCATGTGTTAGAAATAAACTAATCCCAGAAGTTCGATATACATACAAAATTGATTTGAGAAAGCCAATTGAGGAAATATATCAACGATTTGGTGGGGATAGAAAGAAAGATATAAAAAGGGCTAAAAGAGCAAACCTTTTAGTAATAGAAGATAAAGAGATTAATTTCTTTGATATTGAAAAAGCTTTAGTATGGGAAAAGAACTATGGTAATGAAAGTAGTGCTAATTTTGTTAAAGAATATTTAAAAGAATCAATAAAACTAAATAGAGGTACTTGTTTTATTGCCAAAGCTAATAATAACGTTGTAGGTGGTATAGCAGTCACTTGGGATAAAAGAAATTGTTATATAATGCATTCACATTATGATAAAAGTCTAGATATTGGTATTATAACAAACTTATATTATTACTTAATAAAATATCTTAAAGATAATAAATTAGTAGAATATCTTGATTTTGAAGGATCGGTATTCCCAGAGATTGAACAATGGAATTTATCATTTGGTGCAAAACAATACATATATTTTAATTTCTATTGGCAAAAGGAGCACAATGAAGAAATATTCTCAGAACTTTATGACTATGGTAGTAAAAATATAGAATAATTATTATGAAAGAGGACAAGTATGATAAAAGAAAATCAAATTATAAAACTTGATTCCATAAATTTTCATTATGAAGATGGACTTTTATTATGTGATAAAAAAGATATAAAGTTTAGTGACAATTTATTAAAGTTATTATTATTGTCAATAAATAATAATAAAATAATTGCCTTTAAAAATATAGAAATAAATAATGCTGATGAAGAGAAATTAAAAAAATGGACAAAGAAAAATAACATTGAAATAACTGTTTTAAATAAGCAAAAAGAAGAAGTAGAAAGGCTTATTATCTATAAAAATAATAAGTAGTGTTGTGTATGAAAGGTTATATTGATTTACATTGTCATTCATCTTTCAGTGATGGAGCTAAAACAGTAGAACAATTAGTTGATGATGCCATTATTGAAAATGTAAAATTTTTAAGTATTACCGATCACGATGATGTTCGTTCAATCAAAGAATTGAAATCATTAAAAGACCGTAATATTGTTTTAATTGCGGGTGTAGAACTTTCAACAACTTTAACTTTAAATGGTAAATCTTATGATATGCATTTACTAGGATATGGCTTTGATGAAGATAATGATGATATAACTAAAATAATGCAGCATTATAGAGATAATAGATTTCAAGAAAATATGAATTTTTTTGGAAAGATATGTGAACTAGATATAGATACTTCTGATTGTTTATGTAATATTAAATTAGAAAACTATAATGATATATTAAAAGAAATACGTATGACTTTATATAAAAATAATTATGATTTAGATTATATTAATAATTTTATATCAAGAATAAAAAAAATAGTTCCTAGTTATGATGGGTATGAAATTGATACTCTTTATGCAATAAATGCAATAATTAATGCGGGTGGAGTAGCGGTTCTTGCTCATCCAGCTCAAATAGAAGCTAATTATAAAGAATTAGTCGAAATAATAGAATATTTATCAAATAATGGTATAATAGGAATAGAAGTTTATCATTCAGAAGCAACAAAAAAGCAAATGAAAAATTATTTAGCTTTATCACAAAGATTTAAATTATTTGTTTCTGTTGGATCAGATTATCATTATGATGGTGAAGATAATAAAGTATTAGGTTATGGTATTGAAAATAATCTTTGCATAACTGAATGTAGCTTATTAGATTGTCTTATTAATAGAAGATTAATTATTGATAATAATGAAAAGGTAGGTAGTAAGTTATATGAAAAACAAATTTATTGATGAGTTTTTGATGAATTCTATATTAGAAGATATTGATATTGGATGTTCTGGTGATAGAATTGTAAAAATTATTAAAGAAGATGGAACATATTTTTTAAAAGAAACTAAAGCAGGTAAATTAGATAGAGAATATTTTATGTTGAATTGGCTTAAAGGAAAATTAAGTGTTCCTGAAGTTGTTTATTTTGCAACTGATAATGAAAAGAGTTATCTAATAACTAAAAAACTTGCTGGAGAAATGATTTGCTGTGATGAAATTTTTGACTTTCCTGAACAAGTTATTTCATTAGCGGCTACTTCGTTAAAAATGTTACAAGATGTAGATATAACAGGTTGTCCGCTAATTAATAATATAGATATTAAATTAGCGACCGCTAAGTATAATTTAGATGAGAATTTAGTAAGTGAAGATGATCTTCAAGGTGAAGTTAAAGAAAAATTCAAAACAATTGGAAAAGTATATGATTATCTTGTAAATAACAAACCTACAGAACAACTTTGCTTTTCTCATGGTGATCTAAGTTTACCAAATGTTTTTTATGAAAATGATAAAATAACAGGATTTCTAGATTTAGGGGATGCTGGGGTAGCTGACTATTGGTATGATATAGCTATCTTAGTAAAATCCATTAGAAGAAATTACGAAGATGAAAAATATGAGAAAATGTTATTTAATTATTTAAATATTGAACCAGATTATACTAAAATAGAATACTATATTTTATTAACAGAATTATTCTTATAAGTTTGTTTTTAAAAATATACTTAACAAATGAAGTGTATAATAATATCAGAAGAAATAGTAACAAATAGAATATTTTTAAAGGGAAACTTATCATGATTTAGTAGGTAAGGCTATGCCTGATTTAAATAGTAAATTACAAGATAAAAATACCATAAAAGGAGAATTACAAATTCTGCTTTTTTTATGATATAATGTTAATTAGTTAAAACGAGGAAGTGATAACGATGAATGAAAAAATTAATATAAATTGGTATCCAGGCCATATGGTTAAAACAAAAAGATTAATTAGTGAGAATCTTAATTTTATTGATGTTGTATACGAAGTAATTGATGCTAGAATACCTTATTCATCTAAAATAATTGATTTAGATAATTATATTAAAGATAAACCAAGAATCATGATTATGACTAA
>JAQUFI010000024.1 GCA_028684735.1 Bacilli bacterium
GATATAATAAATTATATTCCATATGATATTAAATACTTCTTCACCGATTTAATGGCAATTAGTTCTAACAAATATGATAATAAAGCTGTTAGCGAAATCTTTAATTTAATAAAAGGTTGGTGTAAAAAATTTGGTATGCCTTTTTGGACCGATAGAAAAAAACTTGCCAATTATATAACACCAAAAAGACTTTCATCTGGAGAGTTCTTTGTAGAAAACATATTTAATACTACTGGTATTCTTCCGGAATTGCATGAATCTGCAAAATTAAAGATAACTAATATAATAACTGTAGATCCATCAGTTAATTTATCAGTTGATGATATAGTTCTTGATAAAGAAGGTAAAACAGCTAAAGTTGAAGTGATTGACGCTAACATAATAACTGTTCGTACCATAAAAGACCTATCTCGTTCTGAATTGTCTAAGCAACCAGAATTACCTGAGTATCAATGTTCATCTGAGTATGAAACAAATAATAACACAATTCCTATCAACAATTTAATTTTTATTAGTTTAGCAATGTATATGTTTAAAAACTTATGGGAATATAATATTAATGATGAACGTGGTTCAAAAAATAAACAAGATGAATTAAATGATATTGTTCAGTTTATGGGAATAAATTGCAATGACATTACCGGACTTTTTGAAAAAGCCGACCATTTTCATAACTATATAATGGAAAAGTGTAATTCCATTTTTGAATTAGATCTTAAAATCGAGCATAAAAAAATACCTTATGAAAATAAAGGTACAGTGTTATTTTATAATGAAACTATATACGAAAGTGCTATAATCGCTGCTTGGGATACTTTTTATCATTACTATTTAGGTAATTCAAACCTAGATCGTCCATTACCATATTGTAGTGAATGCTCTTTAGAAATTGCTGGAAAACCACATACTATTGAAACTAAGACTCAATTATGTGATGACTGCTTTAACAAAAGGGCATCAGAGTTAAATAGAAATAGAGTTGCTAAACATAGAACCTCATAACTAGATTCTATTAATCAGACATTAATTCAGTTTTTATATCGTTAATTATTTGATTCGCAATGTTCTCATCAATAATACTATAATTGCTAGCAAAAACAATTTCTACGTTATTTTTGTTTTCGATTATTGATATAGCAAATGGTAGTAGTGGTTGATAAAAAGGTATCACAAACATTCTTTCAACATATATGTCTTTTGTTTTATATAAATCATTATTAAAAGTTCCAACATTTGTAATACTTCCAGCAGTAAGAAATCTATTAGTTGATTTTTGAAAAAACTTACTGGTCTTAATTATAAAACTAAAAAAATTAGTGTTAACCTTAAAAGTTTTACCATAAACGATATTTTTAATATTTAGATTATCTTTCTTTTTTAATTGATTATATATCTTCTTAGAAATATCATACCAAGAATCACTTTTCTGGCATTTTAAATATAAAGGTTCAGTTAAGTTACTAATACTGATTTTTGATCTATCATATCTACGAATATCAGTAGAAATAAGATAGGTTAAGTCATTATTCTTATAATAGTTATTAAAAACAAAAATGATTTTACTTAAGACAAAAGTAACATCTTTTTTTATGCTGATTCTTTTAATATAGTTTTGATCCAGCTTACTAGTAGACTTATGTAGTAACCTATTATTAAAGTTTAAATTCCTTTTATCTTTTATTGTTTCTATATTCTTAATAAAATCAATATCACTTTCAAAACAGTTTGTAAATTCAACTTTATCCATCTTTTTAATATTGTTAAAAAAGATATTTAGAAATATTAAAAATCCTTGACCATCCATTAAAGTATGTGAAATTCTAAAAAGCAGATAACTTTTCTTATTACTAATTATATTATAAACTTCTATTAGCTCATCAGCGGTTGTTTTAAAAAACAAATCTAAACTTTCAAAGTTATAACCATTAAAACCACTATTAATAATTTCGGTTACTTGTAGTTTTTGTTTTTTATATATAAATTTATCTTTATCAATAGTTATGTTTAGTTCTTTAATATCATCAGTAATTTTTTCTAAATAATTATTAAGTTTTGATGTGTTTATTTCCTTACATTCTAAAACGAATTGCATAAATGTATTTGCAACTTTACTGAACTTTATATAGGTTAACTCATTGTCTGATAAATCCCTAATATAATTATTTTTCATATTTCCCTTTTAAGATACTAACTATATCTTTAAAAGAACCTATACTTCCTATTTCATCTGGTGTAAATGAAATATTAAATTCTTCTTCGATTGCCACTATTAAATCTAAGTGCATAAACGAATCCCATTTTCCAGTTGAAAATTTATCGAAATCATCAGTAATAGTTTCATTAAATAAATTGATCATTATTGTTTTAACTTTATTTTCTACTTCCATTGCTATTCCTCCACATTATAAATTTTATCTAAAGCAAATTTATTTTTCATAGTAAATTGGTATAAAGTTTCATTATTGTTTTTTGAAATGATTTCATATCCAAAGTTTTCATAGAAGTTTTCTGTTTGCGCATTCTTTTCGCTTTTTATATATTTAGCATTATACGTAGTGATGTTTTTTTCAAAAAGCTTATTCATTATTATTTTTAGAAACAGATATTCTATTTTTTTACCAAGTATCCTACAGCTTAACATGAACGAATCAATAGTCGCTACATCCTTTTCTAACTTAACAATCGCAATTCCAGTAATACCAAGATCTCCAAATTTATCTGCTACCGATATACAGCATATTAATGAATCTTTTTTTAATTTCTCTAATTGATTTAAATCATACCTTTTAGTAGTTAAATTAAATTGATTTGTTTTATTGATTAATTGCTCTATCCTTTGTTTATTATAATTATTCATTTCTTGATATTCTATTTTCAAGTTAAGACTTTTTATAAAATCTTCATCGCTTTTAAATTGTAATTTATGATTATCACTCATAATCTTTTTTTTATATTGTTCACTTTTAACTTTATCTTCATCAGATAAAGTATTTAATCCAAATAATAATCTGAATTCTTTTGAAAAGTATTTAGTTAATAGATATGGTTCTTCCGGGAAATCTAAAACTGTTATTTCTTTTAATGAAGATTTAACTAGTTCTCTTTCAGTTGGATTATCATCTAAAAAAACCACACTATCAAATGATATGTTTAATCTTTCGATAACACTTGACATTTGTTTATCTTTTCGATCCCAGGAAGCACTACATATTGTAAAGTCATCTAATTTTAAAATTAAGTCATCTCTTTTTTCAAAACATTCAATAACATCTTTCTCATTATTTTTAGTACATATACACAAAATAATACCAATTTTCTTTAATTCTAAAATCAACTTTTGAAAATCATTATAAGCATTACCTGGATATGAACCACTTATTTTTAAAGATTCAATCCCATCTTCTCCTAGTATTCCACCCCATATGGTATTATCTAAATCTACTATCAAACATTTTTTTCTTGTAGTAGTTGATATTTCTATCTCTTTATTAAACCACTCATAAAAATCGTTAGAGTATTTTGGATGAATAATACAGTTATATAAATAGTAATATTTCATATCAATAGTAGCAGCAGTAGGATGTTCTATAAAAAAGTTGTTAATATCTATAATCTTAGTATTCTTTCCTATCTGATAAATCTTCTCATTAAATGTATTAATAGAATTGTTCAAACTATTATCACTAAAGATTAACGATTCATTAAAGTAATTGTGAAGGGTTACGATATATATGGTTTTATCTTTATTACTATTAACAATATTTTCAATTCTAGAATAGTAATCATTTATTAAAGTTAATTGTTCATCAGTATTGTAGTTGTATGGGATAAAGTAGAAAAATAATAACTGATCACTATTAGAATACGAGTTACTAATTTCATCATAACCACTAAAAGCTACGTTGTTTTTGTTTTTAAATAAATATTCGATTGCGTGGTTTCTAAATATATACAAACTACTCATTATTAACCTCCACTAATTCTATTAAAGTTTTATCCTTTGAATATAAAAAACAAATATTTCCTTTTAATAGTTTTGCATATGCTACATTTGATATTTGTTTATATCCGAGTGATTTCAAGTGTGATAGTGAATCACTAATAGAACTGACCTGATAGCATACATGATATTCTTTTTCTTCGTTATTTTTACATAAATTATAAACTGGTGATTTTGGATTATCAGTATAAATTAATTCAATATTATTTTCATTATTCTTATGTAATAGGCACAGGGTCGCTAGTTGTGTTTCATCATAAATTGTATCTACTATTTCATAACCTTTTTCTAAATAGTATGCTTTTACTTTTTCTAAATCATTAACAGCGATACCAATATGATCAATATTATTTTCTATCATAATTTACCACCAGATTTAACAATAACCTTTTCGATCTTGTTAATGTTTAAATCATCAATATCATTAATCAAACAGCTAATAAACTCTTCTTCCTTTTCTTCACTAATAAAATGATTGGCTAACTCTTGAAAAAACATTATCATTTCAAATGATTCAATACCTATATCAAATAAGTTTTTTTGTTTATCATATGAGAGAGTGTTATCAATCTTTTTTAGAATACTCAGAATCTTATCATTTTCATCTTCTATATTATTACTTTCGTTATTTGGAATAATTGTTATTAATTTGTCCTTGTCAACTTTACCGCTTGGTAAAACAGGAAATGAATCTACAAAAATAAATTGTTTTGGAATCATATATTTAGGTAAAACTTTCATTAGATGATTTGATATATCTGTATCATTAACAGTATCTTTTTTCTTAATAATGAAAGAGTATAGATTGTTGTTGTGGAAAACTATATAACTATCATTAATTCCTGAAATGTTATTTATTTGACTTGAAATTTCTTCTAGTTCAACTCTATTACCATTTATCTTGACTTGAGTATCCTTTCGGCCTAAGCAATATAAATTATCATCTTCAACATAACCTAAATCCCCAGTACAATAGTATTTTGTATTGTTGATAAGTTTGAAAGGATTATTATTAATACCATTATATCCTGCAAATACACCATCACCAGATATTAAGATTTCTCCAGTTTCTTTTGTCTTTTCTATAACCTTATCATTAAAAAGGATTATTTTTGTATTATAAATAGGTTTCCCAATTGAAGCAGTAGCACTAGTACTTGAATTATCATAACAAAAGTAAGAGGAACCAACAGTTGTTTCTGCTGGACCATATTCATTATATATCTTTGTTTCTGTTCCGGACATAGTTTGAACTTTATTCGCTAAATCATTAGTGAAGTTTTCGCCACCGACAATATATATTTCTTTATTAACTATCTCATAATTTTTTGATAACAAAAATGTCAAATGAGTAGGAGTGCACTTAATTACATTTACGGTTGGATCTTTTAAAACCTTTTTTAATATATTAGGATTAAATTTTTCTTTATATACTTTAATACTCCCATCAGTAATTAATGGTAAAAAAGTAGATGTCATTGTTAAGTCTACAGATATAGAAGTAAATAGTGGCATAACAATTTTTCTTTTTGTTTTATAAGTATCTTTTGCCCACAATATATAATTTGAAAAGTTCTTATTTGATATTTCTACACACTTAGGAATACCAGTAGTTCCTGATGTATATATTTGATATAAAATGTTTTTATCATTATACTCGTATTTAAAATCAGACTTACTATTGCTTTTAGGTATTTCATTTGGAGATACTTTTTTATAATCACTTTTTATTTCAATCTTTTCATCATATATAATTAGACTAGGATTAGATATATCAATTATCTTATTTACTCTTTCATTTATAGTAGATATATCTACAGGAATAAAAATGATTCCTTTAAAGGCACACGCTAATAAGGCACTAATATATTCAAAGCTTCTACTCATATAGAGTAATACTTTATCGCCTTGGTTTATTTTAAGCTTCTTATAGTATTCGATATATTTATTAATATTTATCTTCAATTCAGAATAAATATACTTTTTATTACCTTCATATATTGCTGCTTCATTAGGATTATTACAAATTGTATCTTTTAATTGATCTAATAGATTAGTATTCAGATTTTTGTCAGTTGAATTAAATCCATAGATGTTATCAACAATTCCGTTATATATCTTCTTACATAAATCATTAATATATTTCTCACTAAATTGATTTTCATAATGTCCTATTGCAATATTAGTTTTATTTGAGTATTCAATTATTACAATTGAAAAAGCTGTTGTTGGTTGTACAATCGGTACAGAAACAAAATCATTAATCGTTAAACTGGCAGAATTAAAGTCATCAAGATTAACTCTTCCTAGATGTGAAATAATTCCACCGGTGCAAAACTTATTGGTCATGTCAATTACTTTAGCAGATGTTTTCAATAAACCATTCCTAATAAATTTAGGTAGAGGCATATAGAAAAAATGATTTGCATTTGTCATGTTTAATTCTTTCTTATTTTTAAGATCATATAATAATTTTACGTTAATTGATTGGTAGTCATCATCATCCTTAACATCTAAAAAAATTGGTAGAGTTAAATTACCAATATAATTGGTTTCTTTGTTATGCCTTCTTATATCAGTAGGAATCATAAAAGTAACTTCTTTATTTTCAAATTCCTTTGCTAATATATATGCCATTTTAGAAACAATAGCTTGATGATAACCATCTAGTTCTATAATAGACCATTTAGGATTGTACTTTTTAATTTTACTAGAGTTCTTATTTATAAATCTTGGAAGTAAATTAGCTTTATCTTTATTGTAATTTAAATTACTTATAAACTCCTTATCAGTTATATAGTTGTTACAAGATAATAATTCTTTATTATTTAAGAAATTGAAAAAGTTTGATACAAATATTAAAGCACCTTTACCATCAGATACAGAATGTAAGAACTTAAACACTAAATAAAATTTATTATTATTTTTTACTATCCACACTTGAATTGATTCTTTATTGTAATCAATTTTTTCTCTAAGGAAGTTTGAATCATAAAAATCTTTATCTTTTATATTAATAGTTTAAATTTCTATTTCTTGTTTTTGTTCGTACCATTTTTTATTGCTAAAACAAACGCTGCTACCGATATTATTTTTTTGAACGTTATTTAATGCTTCTTGCATTAATGAGATATTATAGTCTGATTTTATTTCAAAAACATATTGAATAGCGAAAGAATTACAGATGTCTTGCATATCCAAATATAATAATTCATTACTAGATATTTCTCTAATTATTTTATTATCCATAATATATTCACCAACTCTCATTTATATTGTTGCCTGATACGTTTAATTCAATACAATTGTATCATATAATAAAACTTTTTTACTACAATTTACCTAGATTTTAGGATAACTAACTAAATAAAAATGTTGTAAATTTATGCTAATTAAAACTGCAATTATTATATATTTAATTAGACAAAAATAAAGGAAATTAGAATGAAAAATTTATACGCAACTATTGATAATGTAGAAAGAGTGACTATTGATGATGTACCTGTTGAAACAAAAAATGACTTTTTTGGTAAGGTGGAAGAAATTGAAATGCGAGAAATCGATGTTAAGGTAGTGTTAAATTATCTTCGTGATACTCTCACATTTTTTACGAATATTAATATAACTGGTGATATAAATATAAGAATACTTGATTTACTTGCTGATGCTTTAGAAGAATCAACTAAATCTTTATTAGATGAAAAGGAGAAATAATGAAAAAAAGAGCATTACCACCTAACATATTATTAAACATACTTAATCAAGAATGGGCTTCTTACCAAGATATAATGGCTCTTGGTAGAATGGGAATTAGTAAAGCCTCATTTATAAAAAAGGATATTCACAGAAAACTAAAGGACGAGGGGTATGATTTATCTAATCATAAGGTACCTATGCAAGTTGTTATAAAACGTTTGAGAATTAATGTGGATCGTTTGAAGCAACAAGCTACTAATACTAAATAAAAGGGTTCTAACAATTTGTTAGAATTTTTAAATGTGCTAGTTTCTTTATTTATAGGGCTCTTTTTTACTTGATAACACGTTAATATTAATATGTAAGGAGTGATTCTAATTGATTAAAGAAGCTAGTAGTCTTCAAAGTATTACTATATATGAAGATAAACAGAATCTAAATCCAAAGTTAGATACTAATTTTATTTTAGAAGATTATAAACACAATATAGATGTTGAAGATGAAACTAAAAAGACCTATTTATATGTAATTAGCTATTTCATTGATTGGCTTAATGATAATAATATTGAAATAGTAAACAGAGAGGTAATGTTAGACTATAAGAAGTATTTAAAAAAGAAATTTACTTCAAACTGCACAGTTAACCAATATCTAGCTGGAGTAAGATCATTATTCAAACATTTAGAAACTTTAGGTATAAATAATGTGATGTCCACAATTAAAGGATTAAAACAAAGTAAAAATCATAAAAGACTACCACTTACTAAGGAACAGTCATTAAATATTCAAGATAATCTAATGCGAGATACTTTGCTTGAAAAAAGGGATTATGCAATTTATCAATTATGTTTAAGAAATGGTTTAAGGGAAATAGAATTACATCGTGCCAATGTAGAAGATATAGACGTTAGAAATAATGAACATATATTATACCTTCAAGGTAAATTCGAAACCGATAAAAGCACTTATATAGTTTTATGTGCAACAGTCATGGAAGGACTAAATGATTATTTACATGCCAGAGGTAATTATCAACCTAATGAGCCATTATTCATAGGATTAGCCACTAACAAACCTGGTACTAGACTAACTACTCGTAGCATACGACGAACTTTAACAAAAATGCTTGTTGATAATAATTGTAAGAATAAAAGAATTACCCCTCATAGTTTGAGACATAGCGCCATCACCAATTTATCTAAAGCAACTAATAATAATGTTATGCAGGCAAAAATATTTGCTAGACATGCTGATATATCTTCAACAATGATCTATATAGCCGAAGAAGAACGAGCTATAAATGCTCCAGAAAAACTATTAGAGAAATATCTTAATGATCGAGAGCTTGAAACCACTGCAATTTAAAGGCAAAATATAAGCCTTTTTTTACTAGTTAATATCATGTCCTTTATTACCAATTAAGAGACACCGAATGTCTAAATATTAAAGAATTACCATCTCTTAATCTTTAATGTTGTAGTTTTAGGAAACTCCTCTTTTTCGATTATAAATTTATTAATATGTTTATAACTTGGTAAAGTAGAATTAATATCAGCTATAAACGAAGTAATCTTTTTTTCTATACTTGAATCATTACAATAATCTGGTTCTAAAACTATATGAGCAATAACTAATAATTTGTTATTATTTTTCTTTCCTTTTACAATTGCTTCTTTAATGTATGGTGAATTAACAATTAATGCTTCGATTTCTTCAGGATAAATATTTTTGCCATTACTTGATAATATTATGTTTTTTGTTCTTCCAACAATTTTCAAACAACCACTAGGTTTAATATAGCCAAGATCCCCTGTATGAAACCAGCCATTTTTAATAACTTGCTTATTTAAGAAATCATTATTATAGTATCCAAGCATTACTTGATCGCCCTTAACTATTATTTCCCCAATGTCAGACTTATCTTTGTTTATAATTTTAATTTCAGTTCCTGCTATTGGAACTCCTACAGAATCTGCATCCTTATAATGTATTCCCCTAGTTGTAACTATTGGTGAACATTCAGATAATCCATATCCTTGATGTACACTATATCCAAAATCAGCTAACTTGTTTAGCACGTCTACATCTAATGAAGCAGCCCCACAACCTAACATTCTTATTTTACCACCTAAATTTTTGTGGATAGGTTTGAAAAATAGTTTCTTTAGATTAATTTTAAACTTAAGAAAAAAGTTAGATATATTAATAAGCATATTGATGATTTTTTCTTTGTTCTGTTTCTTGATTTCTTTTTCTATTGAACTACAAATAAACTCTAATATTCTAGGAACAGCCATTATGATAGTTGGTTGATTTAAATTTATGTCTTTCTTAAAGTTTTTTATTCCTGAATTAAAACAAGCCGAAGCACCACTCGTCATAGGTACCAATATACTAGATACTATTTCGTATGTATGGTGAATCGGTAAAACTGAAAAAAATTTATCAGTTACTTTAAGTTCAAACAATTCAGCAGCGCCATATGCGTTAGTAGCAAGATTCTTCTGTGATAACATAATTATCTTTGATTTTTCAGAAGTGCCAGATGTAAAGATATATGCTACTAAATCATCTTCTTTAACAACTAAATCATTAAAAAATGTGTTACCAGTAGAAAACTTTTTCTTACCTTTTTCTAAAAGGTCATATATGTTAATTTTTTCTTTTTTATTCATAGAGATATACAATATATCTTTATATGATTTTTTTATATCAGCAATTTTTTGATTCATATCATCAGAATAAATTATACAATCAATTTTAATTTGTTTTAATGTATTATTTAATTCCTCTATAGTAAGTTCTTTATCTAATGGAATAGAAATTCCTAAACCACATGATACAGTTAAAAAGGATAATGCCCATTCATAAGAATTGCTTCCGATAATAGCAATGTTTTTACCTTGTAATTTATATTCAAGCATACCGGCCATTAAACTAATTATTTTATTTTTCAGTTCTTCATATGTATCATATTTATCGAACGACTTATATAATACTGGTCTATTAGGATATTGTTCAACACTAGTATTTAATAAATCTTTTAAAGTAGTTGTTTTTATCATTGCAATTCTCCTTCTAATTAAATTCCTTTATAAAATAGTTTGTTATTTCTTCATATATCTCTTTTGACATATCTATTGGATTATTTTCTTTTTTAGTTTCATTAAATAAGGAAGTAGCAATATCCTTTATTTCCTCATTAAAGATAGTTTGATTGACATTCATTCCTATTCCAATAACAACGTGTTTTAATTTATTTTCTAATATATTGGTTTCAATTAATATTCCACAAAGTTTTTTATCATTTATTAATATATCATTAGGCGCTTTTGTCTTAACATTTAAATTGAATTTAGACCTTAAATAATTACAAACGATTTCTCCAATTGTTACTGATAGATTATCTATTTGAGTAACTTCTTTTATTGGATAATATACTATACTCATAATAATGTTTTTATCTTTTTCAGAATACCAGCTTTTCCCTCTAGTTCCTCTTCCACAACTTTGTTCTTTAGCAAACACCATAAAAGATTTATCCCTTGATAGTGCTTCATTTTTAGCATAATCATTTGTACTATCAACTACATCTTTTATGATAATATTCATTATTCGCACCATTTCTTAAAAACTAAACATACATTATGTCCCCCAAAACCAAAGGAATTAGATATTGCAATATTAATATCTTTTTTAATAGATTTATCAAGCACTATATTTAAGTTGCATTCTTCATCAATTTCTTTAGTATTAATAGTTGGTGTTATTATTCCTTTTTCTAAAGACTTAATTGCCACAATTGCTTCTACTGCACCACTAGCTGCTAAAAGGTGTCCGATCATTGACTTTGTTGACGAAACAAATGGTTTATCATTTTTAAATACTTTATTTATAGCCTGTGTTTCTGTTTTATCATTTAACACAGTTGAAGTTCCATGTGCATTTATATAATCAACATCTTCTGGATTAATACCTGCATCTTCTAAAGCTCTTAATATAGACATACTACTACTTAATCCCTCATAGTCTGGTGAAACTACATTGTAAGCATCACAATTACTACCATAACCAATTATTTCAGCATATATATGTGCATTTCTTTTTAAAGCATGTTCTAATTCTTCCATAATAATAACTCCAGAACCTTCACCAATTACAAAGCCAGTTCTATTTTTATCAAAGGGGATACTTGCTTTATTAATATCAGTTTCTGTACTAAGTGCTCTCATAGCGGCAAAACCTGCTACTGCAACTGGAGTAATAGCAGCCTCGCTTGCCCCAGCTAATGCTACATTTTCATAACCATATTTAATTTTAAGATATGCTTCTCCAATAGAGTTAGCACCACTAGCACATGCTGTAGCAGTTACAACATTACTTCCCTTAGCCCCTAAATCAATTGCAATCTTTCCAGAAGCCATATTAGGTAAAATAGAAGGTATGCAAAAGGGTGATACTTTACTTGGACCTTTTTCAGCAAAGTCTTTTATGGATTCTTCTAATTTTTCCATTCCACCAATACTTGTTGACATATATACTGCAAATCTATTTTTATCAAAATCAGTATCTTCTAACTTACTGTCTTTGTAAGCCTCTAATGCTGCTATTCTAGCATAGTGGATATGCTTTGAATCAAACTTTAAATCTCTCTTAGATAAAGCAGAGAAGTCTAAATCCTTAACCTCAGCTGCTAGTTTCACATTATATTCAGTTGTATCAAATGCACTAAGTCTATCAATGCCATTTTTTCCAGCCACTATACTTTCCCAGAAATCATTTTGGTTATTTCCTAATGGAGTAATAGAACCTAAACCTGTTATTACAACTCTCTTCATATGATTATCCTCCAATTCCATTTATATCATCTAATGTTTCAATATGATTAATTACTACTTTAATTTTTCTTTCTCTTGCTATGCTTCTAACTATTGAAGTTATACTACTACCAATTCCTACTTCAAAAAATTCTTCTACACCATCATCAATCATATTATTAATGATTTGTTCAAATAGAACCGGGGAATATAAATGTTTCCCCAATACTTCTTTTATATTAACATCTTTACTATTACCAGTACAATTATAATAAACTGGTATTCTAGGATTATTAAAAGTAAAATTATCTAAATATTCAGTATACTCTTTAGAAATACTTTTTAGTAAACTTGAATGAAATGCTCCAAATACATTTAATGGGATAATACTTTTTCCACCAGATTCTAAACATAGTTTTTTAAACTCATCTAATGCTTTATTTTCCCCAGTTACTACGATTTGGTTTGGTGAATTATAATTTGCTATTTCACATATGCCATAAGCAGTGGCCTTTTCACAACATTCTTTAATTATACTTTTATCAATAGACAATACTGCCATCATACCACTATTAGTATTTTTTAATGCTTGAATCATCAAGTCTCCACGTTTTTCCAAAATCTTTATTCCATCATCAATACTAAAAACATTCGCATAACAAAGCGCAGTATATTCACCTAAACTAAGTCCCGCGCAGTAATCTGCTTCAATATTTCTTTCTTTTAATAATTCAGTTAAAATCATACTTATCACAAATATAGATACTTGTGAAAATTTAGTGTTCTTTAGTAGTTCCTCATCTTCAAAGCAGACCTTCTTAATATCAAAACTTAAATCTAATTTATCAAACATTTCTTTTGCATAATTATTATTTTGATATAAGTCATATCCCATTTTTAAATATTGGGATCCTTGTCCGGTAAATAGAAATGCTTTTTTCATTCCACATCACCTCTAACAAATTTATCCCAATTTCTAATTTTATTATATCTATTTAATAAAAGTCCTCTTTCGGGTATATCAATATACTCTGATAATTTATTTATTATAATATTTCTTACATTTTGAAATACTTTATTATCTTCACTTATAATTTCATCTATAAACCCCATATTTAACAAATCAACTGATGTATATCTCATCTCCTGTAATAACTCTTTATTTACTTCTTTTTTCTTAATACTACAATATGCCTCAGGTGAGATTACACAATACATTGCGTTTTCTAACATACCAATATAATCAGATATGCTAAGTGCCAAAGCTCCACCACTACATCCTTCGCCAATTACAAATGATAATACTGGAACTTTAATATTAATAAACTTCTTCATACATTCGGCGATTGCTATAGACTGACCATTATCCTCAGCATGTTTTCCCGGATGAGCACCTGGACTATCAATAAAATTAATTATCGGCCTATTAAACTTTTCTGCTTGTTCTATTAATCTAGTAACTTTTCTATATCCTTCTGGACTAGTCATACCAAAATTACTTTCCAAGTTTTCTTCTAAATTTCTTCCTTTATTTTGAATGATAACAGTAACAGTTGTTCCATCTATGGAAGTAATACCACCAATTATAGAAGGGTCATCATTACTTAATCTATCTCCATGTAGTTCTATAAAATCAGGAAACATATTTAATAAAAAATCTTTTCCTTTATATCTATTTAAATCCCTTACATTTGTAAGAATCTCTGTTGAATCTTTTTCTTTAATTTGATGTTTTATTTTCGTTTCTGTTTTTTCGATTTTCTTCTTAGGTTGTTTATGTAACTTTAAAATTTTAGAAATGCAATTTTTTTGATTATATCTATCTATTACAATATCTATCATTCCGTTTTTCAAGTTATACTCAGTAGTTTGAAAATCATCATCTAATTCTTCATTAATGATACTTTCAATTACCTTTTTACCAGCAAAGCCAATAATAGAGTTTGGTTCTGCTATATTTATATCACCAATCAAGGCAAATGAAGCACTAACTCCACCTAATGTCGGATTAGTAAGAATCGACAAGTATAGTAAACTAGTTTTTAAATGTTTATCTAATGCTGCTGTTATTTTTGCCATCTGAACAAGACCTAACATTCCATCTTCAACTCTAACGCCACCACTAGCACTAAAAATCAATAGTGGTAGTTTTTTAGTTGTAGCATATTCAATACATTTAGTTATTTTTTCGCCAACATAAACACTTAACGTTCCTAACATAAAATAAGAATCCATTACTGCAATTACAACTTTTTCATCATTGATACTACAAGTCCCAGTAATAACAGCTTTATCCTTATCGTATTCTTCTTTATACTTTAAATAATTAGTTTCTTTTAATTCAAATGGAATAAATGAATTTTCATCAGCAATCAGTTTAATTCTATCAGTAGCATTAATTTTATAATGATAGTTACAGCTTTTACACACAAAAAAATCACTACTTATTTCTTGCCCACATTTAGGACATAAGCATTCAGAAGTTCTTTTATTAATTTCCTGTTTTTTATTTTCTAATTCTATCATTGCTACTACCTCAATTTACATTAAACTATAATCACCCTTTATATAATCTTTTCCACTTATAATTTTATAATTATATTCAATATCACTCTTAATTCCAGTAATAATTAATTCATCTAAACTATCTTGTATTTTCTTTATTGCTAATTCTCTTGTTTTATCATAACTTATTAATTTCATAACCAATGGATCATAATAAGGTTTTATAGAATAACCTTGATATAAATAAGTTTCAACTCTAATATTATTACCAGTAGGGATATTCAAAAATTTAATTTGTCCTACACTTGGTAAAAAATTATTTTCAACATCAACTGCATTAATTCTACATTCAATAGAGTGTCCTTTAGGAAGATAATCAACTTCTTTTTCAAGACTATATCCATCAGCTATTATAATTTGTTTTTCTACTAAATCAAGACCAGTAACCATCTCAGTTACAGTATGTTCTACTTGTAATCTTGCATTTACTTCTAAAAAGTAATAATTATTATTCTTATCAATTATGAACTCTACAGTTCCTAGATTATTATATCTGAAATGCTCAAATATTTTTTTAGCATCCGACTTTAATTTACTTATTAAGTTTTCATTAATAATAGATGGTGATTCTTCTATTATTTTTTTATTTTGAATTTGTATTGAACAATCTCTTTCTGGTAAACAAATAATGTTTCCGAAATTATCAGCCATTAATTGAATTTCAATATGCTTATACGCATCAACTAATTTTTCAATATACATTTCACTGTTATTAAATGCTTGTTGCATTTCTTTTTGAGATAACTTATATACATCTTCAAACTCTTGTAAGCTACTTATTTTTTTAATTCCTTTGCCACCGCCACCATAACTTGACTTTAATAGGAAAGGATAATCAACTTTTTTTACTTTATTCTTAAAATCTTTAATAGTACATCCATTAATAACAGGAATACCTAATTTCTCTACTTTACTCTTAACATTAAATTTATTTGATATTGATTTTAAACCCTTTGCAGATGGTCCGATAAAGATTAAATTGTTTTCTTCTATTTTACTAGCAAACTGTTCATTTTCACTTAAGAAACCATATCCCGGATGTATTGCATCACACTTTGTATTAATAGCTGCCATAACTATATTGTTTATATTTAAATAACTTTCTAATGCTGATTCTTTTCCAATACAGATAGCTTCATCCGCCATAAAAACATGTAGAGAATCTTTATCACAAGTTGAATATACTGCAACTGTTTTTATTCCCATCTTTTTACATGTTCTTATTATTCTAACCGCTATTTCTCCTCGATTTGCAATCAATATTTTCTTTATCATAAAATCATCCTATTAAAATCAATTTCTGTTCAGCTTCAACACTAGTATTGTTTTTCACATTAATCTTTTTAACAATCCCATCTTTAGGTGATATTACTTCATTCATAATTTTCATTGATTCAATTATACAAAGAACATCTCCCTTTGATACTTTTTGACCTTCTTTTACCAATATATTATTTCCTTTAGTATTATAAAGCACACCTACAAGTGGAGAAGTTATCCACTGACCATTTTCTTCATTTTCATTTGATTTTGTTTTAGATTCAATATTTATGTTTTTTTCAAGAGAAATTTTTCCAGTTTCCAACTCTAAAGATAATTTATCTAAATCAGACTTTTCAAACGTTTCGATTAATTCACGCAAATACTTAATATCCATTGTTATTCAACGCCTTTTCGTTTTAATAATTCTATAACATCAGATATAGTTTTTAATTTTACTAGCTTAGCTTCTTCAATACTTACATCATACTTTTCTTCAAGTCTTAACGACATTTCTGCTGCCATTAAGCTATCTATTAGTAAATCATCTCTAAGGTTAGAATCCATTGTTATTTCATCTTCTATTGCTAATTCCTCAATTAAAACTTCTTTTATTACTTCAAACATATGCTACTACCTCCTAAATTTGCATAAGCAGGATATTTGATGTTAATCCTGCCGCTGTACCACACAATAAGATTTTATCACCTTTGTTTATGGTTTTATCTTCTAACAACTTACAGAGTAAATGGGGAACAGATACAGAAACCATATTCCCATAATCTTTTACCATATCAACATATTTACCTTTTGGAACATTTAGTTTTTTCATAATTAAAGGTAAAGCTCTACTAGCTTGATGAGGTATTAATAAATCAACATCATCCATTGATAAATTATTTTCTTTGAAGAAATCATCAAACATTAATGGTAATTTCTTTGAACAGAGTCTTAATAATGACATACCATTCATATCGAAAAGGTATTCATCCCTAGTTTCTTCACTAAAGAAGGTAGGATCAAACCCTGTAAGTCCACCTCGTATTTCTGTTGCATGCACACCCTCTGACCAGGTTCTTTGCATACTTGCAATAACTCCTTGATCATTAGAATCTGACTTTGATATTACTATCG
>JAQUFI010000025.1 GCA_028684735.1 Bacilli bacterium
ATATTGTTCTTCTAAGCGATCAGCAACTAATCGTTCTTGATCAGGAGCATACCCCATCATCCAAGACTGATCATATTTGGTTAAAAAGTCTTCGATTGCTGTAAGAGCTTCACCTTTTTCACCATCATTAGGTAAGAAAATAGCATACATACTTGCATTTGTCGTTGAGGCAGCAATATTAACTTTGTATTCTTTAATATTACTGCTATCAAACCCATATTTATCTTCAAGATATGAGATATCAACTTGCTCACCTTGGAACATAAGATGTTCTTCATATTTAAGTTGGTCAACCCTTGATGCAACTTTTTTTAAATCTAATTCAACATTATTACCACAACCACTTAATAGTATAATTGTTATCATCATTAATAATATTTTTTTCATATTAACTCCTTATTGTTGATTGTTATTAAAATATTCTTCAACATCAGCTTTTATTTGATATATTTCTTTAGGACTCATAAAGATAATAACAGCATCTTTATATTTAAATAATTTTGATGAACTATCATTATCAATGGCTTCTCCATTAGTCAAATCTTTTAAGATTAAATCTTTAGTTACATCAGGAAAATCTTCTTGTTTTTCACGAGCCGGGAAAATATCTAAAAGATATGTTTTATCAGCTAAATTTAAAGTTTCTGCTAAATCATCAGCAAATTGTTTAGTTCGACTAAAAGTATGTGGTTGAAAAACCGCAATAATATTTTTATCAGGATATTTTTGTTTAGCAGCTTTAATTGTTACCTTAACTTCTGATGGATGATGAGCATAGTCATCAACAATCACATTATTACCATATATTTTTTCATTAAAACGACGATTAGCACCTTTAAATGTTTTCATATATTTTTGGACATCCTTAGCATTTAATCTCTCATAATAACAGACACTAATGACCGCTAAAGAATTTAAAAGCATATGTTTACCATAAAAAGGCAAATCAAAGTATCCATAGTAATTATCTTCTACAAAAACATCAAAATTTATACCTTCACTTGTATATTCGACATTTTTAGCAATAATATCATTGTCATCTCCTAAACCATAAAAGAAAATAGGAGTATTGATTTCTAAAGAATGAGTATACGGATCATCTCCACAAGCAATTACCATTTTCGTTGCATTATTAGCATATTCTTGATAAGCATCAACAACATCAGCAATATCTTTATAGTAATCGACATGATCTAAATCGATATTCGTAATAATACCATATTCTGGTTCATAAACTAAGAAATTGCGATGATACTCACAAGCTTCTAAAATAAATTTTTTGTTTTCTTTACTAGCAGAACCAGTACCATCACCAATTAAATAATTACACCCAATTAGGTTATTTAAAGTATGAGCCATCAGTGAACTAGTTGTCGTTTTACCATGACATCCAGCTACCGTAATACTATCAAACATATTAGCTAATTTACCTAACATTTGATTATATTCATATATTTTTAGGTTTAGTTCAACAGCCTTTTTAAGTTGCGGGTGATCCATCTTAATTGCGGTGCTTCGAACAACAATTGTATCTGAATCAATCTCATCATTATCTTCAGTATATATTTTTATCCCTCGTTCAATTAATTTATCTTCTGTAAATTGATGGCTTACTTCATCATCATAACCGACAACCTTATAGCCTAAATCATTTAAAATAAGAGCTAAAGCACTTAATCCTGCTCCTTTTATGCCAATCAAATAATATTTCATATATAACCTTCTTTCTATACTATATTATATCATTAACCTAACCAATTGATTAAGAAAGGTCCTAAAATTAATGTTAAAATTAAAGGAATAATAAAAATAACAGAAATAATACTAATTTTATTTGGTATTTTATTTATTTGTCCTTTGATTTCAAGAATTTGTTTTTCACTTAAAAATTCGATTTGATTTTCCATCGTATCTAAAATACTATTTCCAAACATATTAGTTTGTGAGATATTTAAGATAATATTGTTAATTGTTTCTGATGGAATTCTTCTTTTCATTGCATCTAAAGCTTCATTTAATGATTTACCAAACTTGATTTCAAATAATGTCTTTTTAAATTCTTCTGATAATTCATTATGGACATTTAAGACAGTTGTTTCTAAAGAGGTTTCTAAATTACACCCACCTTCTAAAGTAAGTGCTAAGATTTCAAAAAAATACAAAGCTTCATTATCTAATTTTCGAGTCCTTTTTTTAAGAGGTAAATCAATTAAATAATAATTGAATAAATAGTAATAAATAACTGTTATAATTGGTGCGATAACATAACTAAATTCAGTTGTATATAATAATAAAATAAATACCATTAGTGTTGTAATCAAACGATAATTCATAAAATTATCAGTTGTTAGTTTAGTATCCCCTAACATCGTAATTTTAGCATTTATTTTATCAAATTCTTTCTTACGATAGATTCTTCTAATAACACTCGTTTCTGATTTCATTGTCATCTTATCACATCCTTACTTTCATTATCTTTTGAATCACGATAATGTAGATAATATAATAAACTAGCATCCCTACCAATAATACTAAACCAATCGTTGTTGTAAAGAATGGTAAGAAATAAAAAGGATTGATAACTCCTACAAAGATTACAAATAGAATTGGTACTAAGAATAAAACATAAACCAATAATTTTGATGATCCTGTTAAAGAAGCTAGTTCTAATTTTAATTGTTTACGATTAAAGAGTGATTTTTCAATCGAAAAAAAGATATTGACAATGTTACCACCTGTTTTATTTAAAATTGATAATGATGCTGTTAAATAAGATACTTCTTCAACTTGGATTCGTTCCGCAAAACGATTAAACACTACTTCTAATTCTAACCCTAGTGATAACTCTAAGGACATCTTTTTAAATTCATCAGCGATAGCTCCATCTAATTCAACTGATACCAAGTCAATGGCTTGAATAATACTACGGCCTGATTTAAAAGCATTATTCATAACAATAATTGCTTGTAATAAATCATTTTCAATCTTATTTTGATAAAGACGATATTTAATCCAATATAATAAATCGGGTAAAAAGAAGCCAATTAATAGTGGTAAAAAGATTTCATATACATATAAGACTTGAAATTGAATTGCTTTAGAGAATATAGCAATCAATAAAAAAATAAATGAAGTTATAAACTTACTAGCAATAAAATCATAACCTGTTTTATGACCACTATCGATTATAGAAACATATTTATTATATCGCTTACTATATTTAGTTATAAATGCTGATTTTTTTAAGATATTACTTAATTTATAGATCATTTTATAATAATAATTAGTTAAACCGTCAAACAAAGAAATACTATTATCTTTTAAAGTTAAAACACTAAATGGACTAATTCTTCTTTCTAACTTTAAGGTTCGGCGATATTTCAGTAGAAACACGACAACCCCAATTAAAGCAACAATAATCAACATCTGAATATATATTAGAGTTGAAGAATAATTATCAACAATGTGTAAATCAACTGTTTTAGTTGTCATATTTCCTGCTTCATCACTAACGGTATAGATTAATTTTTTTACTCCTGTTTCATATGGTTTTAACTGCTTATAATTAGATGTTACTTTATTATTTATATTGCCATCAACATTATCAGTTACCACTATATTATCATATAAATCAAACGATGACCCTAATTTTATTTCCAATTTATCTTGTTTAACTTCAATTACTGGTGGGGTCTTATCTAGATGATATGTTTTACTTTTATAGATTTCTTGTCTACCATAAATATCATGCGTTACAATCTCAAGATGATATAACCCTGTTTCATCTAAGACAATGGTACTTTTTTGATTACTTGTAATATTCTTCTCATTAATTATATTATTATCTTTATAAAGACGATATCGATAGTTAGATATGGAAGAATTAGGAGTATAGACTACAAAAATATCTTGATTAGTAAGATTTTCACCATTTATATTTAAACCAGGAATATTATTATCTTCCATCTTTTCACCTCTATTCAAAAATATCTTCGATTTCAATTGCTCCATGAACTTTTATTCGATTATAAACACTAGGAATTGTTTTATTGACAATAAATTCACCTGCTACATTCCCATTTTCTAAAATACCAGTTTGTTTAAATTCAAATATTTGTCTTATTTCAATATTATTATCTTTTAAACCAATTACTTCACTGATATCAGTAATCTTTCTCCTGCCATCCGCTAATCTTTCAACTTGAATAACAATATCAATCGCATTTTCAATATATTCACGGATAGCTTTAATCGGGATTTCAATTCCAGCCATTAGAATCATTGTTTCTAAACGATTTAAACCATCAGCTGGTGAATTAGCATGCATTGTCGTTAAACTACCAGTATGACCAGTATTCATTGCTTGAAGCATATCAAAAGCTTCTTTCCCACGAACTTCACCAACAATAATACGATCAGGTCGCATACGAAGGGAGTTTATAACTAAATCACGAATCGTTATTTCCCCTTCTCCCTCATAATTAACTAATCTTGTTTCTAGAGAAATGACATGTTCTTGTTTTAATCTTAATTCAGCAGCATCTTCAATTGTAATAATTCGTTCATCATTACCAATAAAAGATGACAACACATTTAATAAGGTTGTTTTACCACTACCGGTACCACCAACAATAACAATATTAAGTTTAGCATGAATACAAACTTCTAAGAACCTTGCCATATCCGAAGTTAAAGCTCCAGACCTTAAGAAATCATCGATATTAGCTAACTCTTCCTTAAACTTACGAATCGTTAAAATAGGTCCTTTAAGTGATAATGGTTTGATAATAGCATTTAATCTGGAACCATCATTAAGACGAGCATCAACCATTGGATTAGCTGTATCAATTGTTCTTCCAAAAGGTTGAATCATTCTTTGAATCGTTCTAATGATATGACCATCATTAATAAAAGAAACACTATTATCTTTAATCACTTTACCATCTAATTCAATATAGATTTCATTTGGTCCATTAACCATTATCTCCGTTATATTAGGATCATCTAATAATTCGGTTATTGGACCATAGCCATTGATCTCATTATCAATTAAATTATAAACATAACTTCGCTCAACATCCGATAAACTATAACCCTCTAAAGTCTTATCAATTTCTTCTTGAACAAATTCAGTTATTGATTCTTTAACATTTAAATTATTATCAATCAAATTTTGAATAATTTTAGTTCTTAATTCTTCTAATAATTCCTTATTAGGAAAAGCATCATAATCAATTACTTCAACAACTTTAGGTTTCTCTACCTTAAGGTTAAATTCCTCAACAAATTTTTTATTAGCCATTTTATCACCTAATCCTTTTTATCTTTCAAAAGGTTATTTGCCAGCATTTCTAAATTTTTAATACCTTTTTTACGAGAATTACGAATCTTTGTATTTAAAGTTAATATTTCACCATCTAAGACATACTTATCTATATTTTTGATATAAAAATGATTAGGAACAGTATAATCAATATTATCTTTAATAATATTTTTAATATCTATATTACTAAAATAATTTCGTTGAATATCCTTAGCTTCATTTAAAATAATTTTATAGTTCTTATTTTTCATATTTTTATAAATAGCTACCATTGATTTCATATTTTTCAAATCAATTGGATCATTAGTAATAACATACAATATCTCATCACACTGATCAAAAGTCACTAAATTAATTTCTGATAAGAAATGATTAGTATCAATTAACATAATATCATATTTCATACTGGCTTTTGATAAGATGATGTGCAGAAACTTACTATCAATATGGTTAGCATTTCTTAAATCTTTAGGTGCAGGCAAAACATCAATAAAATCATTATATTTCGTAACATATTTTTCGATAAAATCAAATTTATTGTTTTGCAAGTCATCTGCTAATGTATATAAATCATGTTTATATTTTAAATTTAAAGATGCTGCAATCGCACTCCCATATAAATCTAAATCAACAATCAAAACTTTCTTTTTTTGTAACGAAAAAATGCCAGCCAAGTTCAAAACCATGGTTGTTTTTCCGGTACCACCTTTAACTGAAGTGACTGCAAATATTTTAGCTTTATTAATTGCCATAATAACCTCCCTAATCCTTCCTAATAATTAATTTATCACTACTGATATAACCCATGTAACTAGATACAATATCATAACTCTTTCGATTAAAAACAATGGAAAACACAACATCTTTTTTCTTATTTAAACTAATTCTTACAACTTCATTTTCAATCTCTATAATCAAATTATCGATATCATCAATATTTGAAGTAATAATCTCTCTTAAATCATTTTTTAACATTTCATTATCAGTACTCAAATGACTAACACCATACTTTATTGTATCTTTAACAACGTTATCAATCTGTCTTTTTTCCATAAAAATTAATCCCAAATCAATAAAAATAGTTGCTAACATAAATAGGATTGGTATTAATAAGATAAAAACAACTAAGACTTGTCCTTTATTTTTATTCATTATAGATCACTCGCTTAACCTCAACCGTATAAGGATCATCAAAAATCAAACTAGCTCCTGGTGTTATAATATCAACATTTTTATATAAGATAACGGTTGTTTTATCTCCTACTACTTGGTAATCAACACGAATCTCCTCTGATTGAGCATAAATATTAATTTCTGTTGTTTTAGCTTGTCGATACAGATCAACAATATAATCTAAATCATTTTCTAGATGATATTTACGATAAATAACATTCGCAAAATCTAACATACTTAATAAGAACATGACAAAAATAGGTAATATCAATATGAATTCAACTAATGCTTGACCTTTTTTATTCATCTTTGTCACATCCTCGTACTATATAAAATTATATCATATTTTTAAACTTATTAAAATATAAAAGACAAAAAAAAAGATATTACTATCTTATTTATCAATACACTTACCTTCACCAGGGTTAACGCCTTCTACATAAACCTTATCTAATATGTTACATGAAGATTTTGTCATAGAATCTTGTAAATAACCGCCTAATAACTTAACAATACTAACAACAACAATACTAATTACCGCAATAATTAATAAATATTCAACTAATGCTTGACCTTTATTATTCATAAACACAACCTCCATATTATATATCTAGTTTAACCTTTTTTTTATAATTTGTCAAACATTATTGAATATGATATATTATTATTGGTGGTTATATGATTTTGAATCTTAATGACAAGATATATGAAATTAAAGAATATACAACTTTTATAGAACGTTTGAAAGGGTTAATGTTTGTACGTAGACCTATTGATTACGTCGTTCGTTTTAATAAGTGCAATGCAATTCATACCTTTTTTATGTTTCAACCAATTGATATTATCATGACAGATAAAGAACATAATATTGTCTATATTCATCGAAAATTAAAACCCTTTCGAATTATTTTACCAAAGAAAAAAGCCTATTATACTTATGAATTACCTAAAGATATTACAAAGTATTTTATGGTTAAAAATAAATTTATAATTGAAGAAAAAAAGTAACGATTGTTACTTTTTATTTTGACATTAACCCTTTAATTCGAGCTTGTGCCACTTGTAAACTCGGGACTCGATAGACCAAAGTGAAAATATGCTTTTTGACTTGGTTTTATCTACCTTTCCTCTTATTTTATTACTTTTTTAAATTTGTTATTTTTTTATTTAAATATAAATATTTACATAAATTAATTCCTTTACTCTATTATAACTACCTTTATAATGTAATGAAAAATATCTCCCAACATCATCCTTATTTAATGCTAGTCGTGTAAGTAGTGTTCTCTCTTTTGTTAAATCTATTTTATCATTAAATAAATTTAAATACCACTCAATGTGACTTTCTTTTATTTTTATATAATCTACAAACTCTTTTAAAAATTCATCCGTTATATCGTCATCAAAAGATCTATATGATTTCTTTATAACTTGTTTTAGCATTTTAATTTTTTCTTTAACATTTTCTTTTGTAATAGGCTCTTCAAACTCATTTTCTTTTATTAATATATCTGTTTCCTTTTTTTCATTATCTAGCTCCTCTTTCTTTTTTATAAAATCTTCTTTAGCTAAAAGTCCATTAATATAAAGTTCCAATAACCTATCTTGTTTCTCTTTAATATTTTTTATTGTATTTAAATAAATATTTACTTTATTTGTTTCTTCATAATTTGTATTTGCCTCTGATATTGATTTATCTATTAAGTTATTAGCTATTTTAATAATTCTATTTTGATCTCTCCATAAAATTTCAAAAATATGAAAAGCAATGCATTTTAATTTCCACTCTTGTATTATTGGAATATTGCATGAATCTGTAGTTTCTAATCCTTTACTCTCTCTATACCTTTTTGAACCATATTTTTTCTGAGTGTAACACTGATAACAATAAACTTTAGAGCCATCACCTCTAGTGTGATAAATTCTTTTATTAAAAGTTGAACCACAATCACAAACTAGTTTTTCTACAAATGCCGATGAAGGCATTTGACCATTTTGTATAGTTTGCTCTTTTATTGTTTTTGATTTTTTTTCTAAAATCTTTGATACTTTTTGAAAATCTTCTTTAGATATTATAGGAACATGTCTTCCCTCTATTATTACTTGTTCTACTTGCCCTTCATTTTTTACTGATTTTTGTTCTAAATAATCTGGCACATATGCTTTTCGATAAACTATAGTTCCTGAATAAAACGGGTTTCTTAGTACATGAAATATACTCGTTGCATTCCACTTTTTCAATCCAGTTGCAGTTAGATAACCTCTTTTTTCTAATTCTATTTTTATTTTTGGAGTTCCTATACCTTCTAAATATAATTTATAAATTAATTTTACTATTTCAGCTTGTTTCTCATTTACAACCATTTCACTGCCAACTCGATCATATCCTAAAATATTTCCAGTTCCATAGAATATACCATTTTTATAAGATATCATTTGTCCTGCTTTTACTCTCATAGAAGTCTTTTTAGATTCGTTTTGAGCAAGTGTTGCCATTATAGTTAATCTTAATTCTCCATCTTCATCATTTGATGTCCAGATATTATCATCAACAAAATAAACTTCGACACCTAGTTTTTTTAAGTTTCTTGTTTCTTGTAATGCATCAACCGTATTTCTTGCAAATCTTGACACTTCTCTTGTTATTATTAAATCAAAGCATCCTTTTTCTGCATCTGCAATCATTCTTAAGAAGTTAGGTCTTTTTCTAGTAGAAGTACCAGTGATTCCTTCATCGATATATCTTTTATACAATTCCCATTCAGGATGTTTTAATAATAGTTCATCATAATACTGAATCTGATTTTCTAATGCTGATAATTGGGCTTCATGTTCAGTTGATACTCTTGCATATATTGATACTCTTTTCATCTTAGGTACTCCTTTCTAATTTATTAAAGTATACGTCAAATATTAAGCGTCTTTTAGGATACGATTGGCTTCCTCTATTGCTTTATCAAATTCTTCTTTAGATATTAAATTTTTATTATAAAGCATTCTTATTAATGTTAATGCTAACTTTGTATTTAAATTATCTTGCTCTTGTTTAGTAAATTCCATATCTTCCTCCATAAAAAAACACATACGATAGTATGCGTTTAGTTTATTCTTAACTTTTATTTATATTTATTTACAATTATATATAGTTTTTCTTTATCTAACGATTCATATAATCCGAAGAATTTGACATTGTTATTTGATCTTGAAAAACCTTCATATTTATTTTTAACTTTAATATTTTCCTCATTAACTCCATCACTAAATTCTTTTCTATATTTTTTTGAATATCTCCATTTAACATGATTATCTAGTTCTATAGGTGCATTTTCATTTCTCAAAACATATTTATCAGATACTTTAATTAAATCATTAATACTATTTATTTTATCTAACTCCATGCTATTTAAATCAATTGTATAATATCCTTCAACTTTCTTTTTCATAAGAGAATATTCATAATTATATTCATGTACTATTTTCTGTATTCTTTTTATTTCTTCTCTTTTTTTATACCTATCTCTTAATGAGTCATTCATACGATTCTCCTTTCCTTTCCTTTATTTTATCATTTTTATACTTTATTTTTCTACTGCTACACCAATAATTAACGCAAACTTAATTACAGCACTTGCTTTTATATGATGTACTTTATCTATTCCACATCTAAATTGCTTTGTAAAAGTTTCTATTCTTTCATTATTAATTAAATGTCCTTTAAAAAATTCTACTTCATACCTAGATAAACTTAATAAAAACATTTCAATTTCATCCATTTTAGTTTTATACTTTTCTGCATATTCCTCTTTTAGAATTAAATATTTCTCTATACTAGATTCATTGTTCTTTGATGATTGAACTTGTATATCAAATATTCTAATAGCGGTTGAAGGTGGCATTATATTCATATACTTATATTTAATCAAGACTAGTTCTTCTAAATATTCTTCAACATTTCTCTTTGTTTTAGGATAATCAAACGTCTCAATTAATTTTAAACTTAATAATTCCATACTTACCTCCATAGAAAAAGAAGAGATTACTATTCCTAAGTTATCTCTTCTTTCATTATTTTTTTTAATCTACTTTTAGGGTCGCAAATCCCTTGGCATTTTTTCTGTTCTCTCAGTTTTTTGCAAGGATCTAATAAATAAAACTTTATCATAACAACCACTTCCAATCATAATCTCAAGTGATGAAACATATAAATTAGTTGTTATTATATAGAGTTTTCCCTAAATGTCAAATATTTTCCAAAAAAAGCAACTGACTAATTTTGTCAATTACTTGATTTAATCATATTTTATCATATCAACAGGGGAATACAAGTAGGGAAATTCATATGGATTTAGGGGTGGATTTACCCATGGGTTTATGGGGGTAAAATGTGCATCAAACCCTTTTAAATAAAGGCTTTGATAATATCATCTAAATTAGTACTTTCAATAAATTTTTTATTTTTAAAATATTCGTTTTGAGCATCAATTTCACTACTAAATACATAATAATTAAATGGACACGCTATTTCATTAACCGTCTTAATATAAATATATGTTTCATAGATATTCTTTTCTATTACTTTATTTAAAACACAACCAACGAATATATCATTTAAGTTTATTTTATAACTTAATAATAATTCCCTATCTAAAGAATCATCTAAAGTATTTTTAAATGTTTTATTTTGTAATTGTTCTATTATTGAATAGTTATCCATTATTACCACCTCTTACAACGTGTATCAAGTAGTTAGTATTATAATTGTTTTTTAATATAAATCAATTAGTTATTTAAATAAACCTTCATCTTCAACATACTTAATAAATGAATCAATAATTTCTTTATTTCTAGATATAATATCTTCTTCAAAGAAATTATTATATCTTTCATCTATTGATAAGAGATCTTCAATTTTGGTTCCTTCAATATGTTTTCCTTTATCGCTCATATAACCTTTATATTTTTTTACTTTATCTTCAAACCTATAGTCAGATACTCTTATATTAATGGTTTTCTCTAATATTGATTTATTACCTAATCTTTCTAGGTTTCTTATATCTGATAATTCTCCATCAAAGTCCACTCTATTTTTAGCGTATACATGTTCTATTTCTAAAGTATCACTTAAAGATAATATTTGTTGATTTTGATTATTAAATGCATGCCATACTAATATTGATTTAGTTATTGGTCTTCTATTATAAAATGAGAAATTATATAAATCTTTTGTAACTGCTTCTTTATCAAATCTATATTTTTCAAAAGTCACTGCTTGATTGTTAGTTATATTAATCATTTCGTCATAGATAGGAGTTCTAATCTTCATCTTTTAATAATCCATCACTATCTTTATTAGTCATAAAATAAACAGATAAGAAATATGTCCACATACTGTTAGGGGCAAAATTTAATATATATAACTGCTTTAATACTCTATCACTGAATCTTTCTCTTTCTTGATTAGATATATCTGACCAAAAGTTAGATAGCTCAATTAGATTATTAATTATATAATCATTTTTTAATAATTTATAAGAATCTCTTTCATAAAACTTTCTTAAAGCTTCAGTTGTAGAAGATTTTATTCCTAACTTAGCACGTTCATAGTACATGTATTTTGTAAATAATTCATCCATAGAAGTACCTGATGAAGAGTTAAAAATCTTTTCAGTTATTTCTTCTAATGATTTCCAGGTTTTAATGAATGATTCTTTTTCATTCTTATCACTATAGTATTTATAAAATTGAGCTTTAAATATATCAGCATCTGACAAAGGAAGACCTCTATCATTTAATGTAGAGAAAATTCTAAGTGCTGTATTTTGATCATCAGCCTCAATTGGTAATAAAATACAATTATTTAATATTCTAGCTGGCAAGTGAGAAAAATAACTTGGATATTCTTGTAAGAACTCTTTAATTCTTTCTTGAAAGAATCTATAATTTTCTGCATATTTACTTCTCATAGTTAAAGGTGCTTCACCAGTATTTAATATATGTAAAAATTCATCTTTATCATTATCAGTAGCAACTTCAGAATCAATTTTTAATTGAGTTTTATCTGCTTTACCAAATTCATCTGTTTTCCAAATACAACTTTCAATTAGTTCTTTTGTTCTAACTGAATTCTCATCTTTCATATTTTGAAATCCTACGTGAAATGCTCTTAATAATAACATTAAAGTGGTAAGTCTTTGTTGACCATCAATTACTTCTAGTTTTCCAAATTCATTACTAAAAGTTACTATTGGTCCTAAATAATACTCATCATCATTATTAAACTTTGTAGCATCACTTTCTGGTATTGCAAAATCAAAAATATCTTCCCACAATGTTTGGCATTCTTCATCAGTCCAAGCATATGGTCTTTGATAGTCAGGTATTAAGAAATCTGCTTTCTTGTTACCGAATAGTAATTTTATATTTTTTTGATCAACATTTAATTTTGACATTTAATAATCTCCTATCTTTATATTTAATTTAATTATTTGAATATTTTAGTTCTGCTTGTTTAATTACTTTATCAACAGCACCTTCTCTTTTTACTGGTGGGTAATCATATTTAATAAGTAATCTTCTTATATTACTTCTAATTCTTGCTCTAGCATCTTCTCTTTTAAAAGCATCTAATGTAAGATTTTCATTTATAAGTTCTACAAGTTCTTTTGCTATTTTTACTAATGTTTCATCTTGCATTAGTTTCTTTATTTCGGGATCATTACCTAATGCATCAAAGAATGCTTTTTCTTCTGGAGATAAATCATATTCATTCCCAGCGGATATTTCTTCTTCTATTTCTTTTTTTAATTTGATCATTTCTTCTATAACTTTTTCAATATCAGCAACATTTGTTCTCTCGTTATACATGGCAACAATTTTATTAAATTTTACAGAAAACTTTTCTTGTAAGGTTATATTTATTTTTTGGATTGTCAACAGTTATTTAGACAGTTTTTATCCGAAAGAATTTAAGCATTTAATATTTTGTAATTAACTGGTGTATCATAGTTTAATACCTACTCTTTATTTCCTTCATCCATTTAGGTAGTTCCTTAGTTAGTTCAAGAACATGCTTTAAGTGATTGCCATGACCTTTATCTTTTGCGTTGCTATAATCAACATTCTTAATTATATCTTCTATATAGGGAACAACACCTGGTTCTAAAACAGAATATCTTTCAAAAGACCTAATTAAAATTTGTGCATCAATGCCCCAATTTTCTGAAAACTTAAATATCTCATCTTGTTCTTTATTCTTCTTCCAAAAACTAAATATTTCATCTAGAGTTTCATTACCATCAATATTACCTTGTAATAATTCATTTTGGACAAACTCTTTCAATAGTAATGATTCTGAATGATTTCCTAAATCACTTAGTTCTTGAATTTTTTCATATACAAGTTTTAGTGATTCATCATCTATGTATCTTATGCCATTAATGATATCCACTTTTTTATCAATTAAATCTATTATAAATTTTGAATCTACTATATGAACACCTGCTATTTTAGTTTTACCTAAAACTTGTATCGGCGTTGGTTCTATATCAATTTCAATCTTAGGAGTTAAGTTTTTATAAGCTCCAATATACTTCATCCATTCGTGTTCAGTTATACCAAACTCTTTATCATCCCATTTATAAGCATAATATTGTGATACAACATTAAATTGATTATTTACTTCTTTAAACTTCTTAATAAATTCAATTTGCAAAGGAGTGTCTTTAATTGTTGGCCAATCCGTCGGATTATTTAAAATTTGCTTTAGTTCTATTACTAAATTAGAAAATTTATTAACAGCAACATTATATTCATCCATAATAACTTTATTATTAGTTCCACCACTACCATATAGTTTTAACGCTTCCTCTACTTGTTTCTTAGTAGTTTCTGGATATTTAAAATTAATAATTGTTCCAAACTCTTTAGTTTTTCCAAATATTCTATTTGTTCTTGAATATGCTTGAATTAAACTTTGTAGTTTTAATTGTCTATCTACATATAACGTATTTAAATATTTATTGTCATATCCAGTTAATAATTGTTCGGCAACTATCATAATATCTATATTTTTAGGATTTCTGCCACTTCCACCTCTAGTAGATCTATCTACTATGTCTTCAAAGTAGTCTTTTTCTCCCCGTCTTGAATCACCACTAACAAATTCAATGCCGGTAAATTTGGCATAATCTTTAAACATACTACTCATAATTTCTGGAGCCACATTATCGGGATCATTTTCATTTCCAAAACTAAATGTCATAACTACATTTAAATCTTGTTCTCTTTCACTAAGTTGTTTTTTAAATTCATTATAATATTTAATAACTCTCTCTTTATATTCTACAGTAAAGATTGAGTTAAAGAATCTATTTTGAGACTGCATTTCATAATTATCTAATATAATCTCAACTACTCTTGGAATATGTAAATCATCATTATAATATAGCAATTTATTCTTAACAGCTATTTTTTCTATTTCTAAATTGCTTAATGCATAATATTTTCTATCAATGTTTAAATCACTATCACTAGAATTATTCTTTTCTATTTCAATTAAATCATCTCTTAACTTATCATAACTTTCGAATTCACCAGTATTTATATAATCAATATGAAAACCTAAAACATTTTCGTCTTGAATAGCTTCATCAATAGTATATTGGTGAAGTAAAGGTCCAAATAATTTTTCAGTTGTATTAATAAGTTCGCTTTTATCATTTATCTTTCCAGTTACTTCATTTTCTTCAAATAAAGGAGTCCCCGTAAATCCGAAGAATAAGGCGTTTTTATTAAAGAAACCCTTAATACTAACCATCATATCACCCATAGTAGTTCTATGAGCTTCATCAATAATAAAAGCAATCTTTTTATCTTTTAATTTATAATTATTATTTTGTTCTAATTCTTTTACTAATGAATTTAATTTAAATGTAGTAGTTACAATAATACCCCTATTTGGAGATGCTAATTTTGTATCAAGTATAGAAGTATATTTGGTATCATCTACATCTACTGCTTCATATGAAGAATATGCTTTAAATTCTTCAGAAGTCTTTTGATCTAAATCTTTTCTATCTACCAAGAACACAACTTTATCAAATCCACCTCTAGCAGATAAAAATAATGCAGACTTAAAACTAGTTATAGTTTTACCAGAACCCGTTGTATGCCATATAAAACCACCATGAGGAATTTTATCTTCATTATCATAACCAAATGCAGCTGCAGCAATAGATTGCAAAGCATATACTTGATATGGTCTTAAAATCATATGTTTTCTTTTCTCTTCATCTTTAGATTCATCAATAACTAAGTAGTCACCTACCATTTGATGAGCCATAGGAATCATTAAAAATTGTTTTATAACTTCAGTATATTCATGTACTGGATTATTATTTCTATCAGCCCAATTAAATACAAAACTCATATTAAAATCTTCAGTACTTTTTGGAGTAGCAAAATATCTTGTTTCTATTTCACTCATGATAATCATCATTTGTGAAAACGCCATAAAGTTATTTGAATATTCACCATCTTTATAATATCTTTTAAATTGACCAAAAGCATTTTCTAAAGGAACATCTGCTCTTTTTAATTCAAGGTTTATAAGTGGCAAACCGTTTATTAATAAAATTAAATCAAATCTATTACCAGATACTCCCCATACTTCACGAGCTATTTGATATCTAGAACTTCCACCACTTACTTCAGCTTTATTAAATATGGTAAGAGTTATTTGTTTTCTAGTTATTTTAGGATTATCACTTCTATAAATGCCATCTATTTTACCAACAGATCCTTCCATAGCAAGTATCTTAGCAGCTTCAAAGCTATTAGATATAGATTTAACCTTAGACATAACTTGTTCAAATTCAAAATCAGTTAAAGGTACGCCTTCTAATTGATCTGCATTTAATCTATTAAGTTCATTCCTCCAGTTATTTATCAAATCATCTACAGTTATTTTTTTAATATTTCCATTTAAAAATTCAGGAGATACCCATTTGTATTTTTCTAGTTCATTTACCACATTATCTTGAAACACTTTTTCTGAATATGATTCATTATTCATTTTATACCTCCTAATTTACAAACATTTCATTTAAATATGCTTGTTTTAAATTTTTAAGTTTATCTAACTTACGCTGATGAACGGTGATTAGGTTGTCTAGTTCGTTGAAAAAAGATCCGATTTTTTCTTGTTCTTTAATTTCAGGAAAACTATAAAATAAGTTCGATAAATCTTTCCCATACATGTGAGTAATAGTTGTTCCAACACAAAGTGGATACAATTTCTTCTTATTGGAGTTAATTTGATAGCTAACAAAAGGTGCATTAGTTGAAGATTGTTTTTTTTCTCTGGCAATTATCACATCGCCACCGAGCTTCACATTATCAAGCATAATAGCATTCGATTGTGCTGTTCCATAAGGAACTGTTGATGAACCGGGAAATAATAAATCATTAATTTTAGATAATGTACCTTCATCATCAGAACTCAAATTTACTTCCGTAATTACTTCGGAATATTTAGTATATAAATGTCCGTAAGCAATAGACGGTTCGTGATTTCCTTCGACAAAACTATCTAGAGGTAATCCTTTACCTTTTGTAAAATCGTAAATATCACCCAACTTACGCTGTTCCCAATTGTTTGTGAATCCTTTGAATCTATATTCTGGTATAACTTCTTTGTTTTTAGGAAATATTTTTTCTAAATATGCTTGCTTTAAATCTTCTAATTTATTTAGTTTACGCTGATGAAGAGTGATAAGGTTATCTAACTCTTTAAAGAATGATCCGATTTTTTCTTGTTCTTTAATTTCAGGAAAACTATAAAATAAGTTCGATAAATCTTTCCCATACATGTGAGTAATAGTTGTTCCAACACAAAGTGGAT
>JAQUFI010000089.1 GCA_028684735.1 Bacilli bacterium
CAAATGAATGGTGGATAAATTTAAATTTTTTCCACTGTAATTGATAAAACAAATATATTTTCTTTTTCCATTAATTAAAGAAAAAAAACGTATAATTTTGGCCTTGCTTTCTGTACCGGCAATTTTAACAATCTTACTATCCATATATATCATTCCTATTCTTCTATGATTTTAACACAGAAACTAAAGATAGTAAATAAAATACAAAAAAAAGTTGTTTGTTGACACTTCTTGTTTTACAAAACTTTAAATGATATAATCATAATGGAGATGATATTATGGAGGCGCTAACTAAATTTGTAACTGATTCTAAAGATATAGATGTGTATTTCGATATTTTTTCAGATCAAAATCCACCTAAAGAAGCAATTGATTACTTCCGATTTCATTATGAAAAAAACTTTAGCGGTGGCGCAAATGTCCTTGATGATATAAGAGTTCATTTAGGTAAAATGGGATACGAGGGCATTATAAAACGAGCAGATGTTGAATTCACAGAGTATATGGAAAATAGTTTATATGGAGACGAAAAAGGTATGAGATAATACCTTTTTTTGTCGAATACTTATAATTCTAATTTTATTTAATCCTAATATATATTTTTTAGGAGGGAATATGAACGGATTAAATGATAAAGATGTAGTTGAAAGCAGGAAAAAATATGGTTCTAACGAAATAAAGAGCAAAAAAAGAAATACTTTTTTAGGATTACTAATTGAATCATTAGGAGATCCTATAATTCGTATTTTACTAATTGCTTTAGGAATAAAAACAATATTTTTATTAAAAGATTTTGATTGGTATGAAACAATAGGAATTGTAATTGCTATTTTTTTAGCGTCATTTATCTCTAGTATTTCTGAATACGGTAGCGAGAAGGCATTTGATAAATTGCAGGAAGAATCCTCTAAAGTTAAATGTCGAGTTAAAAGAAACAATAAAATTATGGAAATTAAAATAGATGAGGTAGTAGTAAATGATATTGTAATATTAGAATCTGGGGATAAAATCCCGGCTGATGGTATTATTGTTGAAGGAAATATTAGCGTTGATGAATCATCCTTAAATGGAGAGACTAAAGAAATATATAAAGAAAAGAATGACACTGTTTTTAGAGGTACAGTTGTCTATAGCAATTATGCTTTAATGAAGGTCAATCATGTAGGAAATGCCACTTTTTATGGTAAGCTTGCGGAAGAAATACAAGAAAAACAAGTTGATAGTCCACTTAAAATAAGATTAAGAAAATTGGCACAGTTAATAAGTAAATGCGGATATGTTGGAGCTTTTTTAGTTAGTTTTTCTTATCTTTTTTCAGTAATTGTTATAGATAATGGTTTTATTATTAGTGAAATAGTTGAAACGATTACTAATCCTAGTGAAATTATTGGTCATATTTTATATGCCCTTACTTTAAGTGTAACTATTATTGTTGTAGCGGTTCCGGAAGGTTTACCGATGATGATTACATTAGTGTTATCTTCGAATATGAAAAAAATGCTTAAAAAAAATATTTTGGTTCGTAAATTAGTAGGAATTGAAACAGCAGGTAGTTTGAATATCTTATTCACAGATAAAACCGGAACATTAACTAAAGGAAAACTTGAAGTTGTAGAATTTATAAGTGGTTCGTTAAAACGTTATAAGAATATAGAGGAGATAAAAAAGGCTAATCTCTATGAGATTGCTAAATTATCGTTAATAGGTAATAATGCAAGTAGTCTAGAAGAGGGGAAAGCTATTGGAGGAAACATTACAGATCGAGCATTACTAATGTTTGCTAAGACGAGTTTATCCATAAAGAAAACTAAAACTGTTCCTTTTAATAGTAAAAATAAATATTCTATTACCACCATTGATGATGTTAATTACATTAAAGGAGCTCCTGAAAAAATATTGCCTTTTTGTACAAGTTATTATGATGACAACGGAAGAGTAAGAACTTTATATAACAAAAGAGAAATAAATAATTTCATAAATGAAAAAACTAAACAAGGAATAAGGGTTCTTGTAATGGGAACTTATACTAATAAAAAGTGTGTTACCCTAGTAGGAATGGTATTAATAAAAGATGAACTTAGAGAAGATGCAGTAAGTGCAGTACAAATGGTAAAAGATGCTCATATTCAAATTGTCATGATAACTGGTGATAATAAAGAAACAGCCTATAATATTGGTAAAGAAGTTGGATTAATAGAAAGTAATGATGATCTTGTTTTAACTAGTGATGAATTAGATCAAATGACTGATGAAGATATAGGTGAAAAATTACCTAAAATAAAAATTGTAGCTAGGGCATTACCTACTGATAAAAGTAGATTAGTTAGAATTTGTCAATCTTTAGATTTAGTTGTTGGTATGACAGGAGACGGAGTAAATGATGCTCCTGCTATCAAAAAGGCTGATGTTGGGTTTGGTATGGGAAGTGGCACAGAAGTAGCTAAAGAAGCTAGTGATATTGTTATACTTGATGATAGTTTTATGTCAATTGTTTCGTCGATATTATTTGGAAGAACTATTTTTAAAAGTATTAGAAAATTTATAATATTTCAATTAACAGTTAATTTGTGTGCTGTAAGTTTATCAATTATAGGACCGTTTATTGGGGTAGATACACCAGTTACTGTTATTCAAATGTTGTGGATAAATATGGTTATGGATACTTTAGCAGGATTAGCTTTCTCGTTTGAACCACCATTAAAGGAATATATGAAAGAATATCCTAAGAAGAAAGATGAGTCAATTATAAACGATTATATGATGGGAGAAATATTATTTACTGGAATTTATTCTTCGTTATTATGTATTATATTTTTGAAATCTTCATTGCTTCACTCATTTTTTAGACTTGATGATATTTATATAATGACAGCTTTCTTTGGGTTATTTATTTTTATTGGAATATTTAATAGTTTTAATGCTAGAACAAATCGCCTTAATATTTTAGCAAATCTTTTAAAAAACAAAATTTTTATTATGGTATTACTGCTTATTATTGTTGTTCAGTTATTTTTGATTTATTATGGAGGAACATTATTTAGAACATCAGGATTAACTATAAAAGAATTATTTGTTATGATATTATTAGCTTCTACTGTAATACCTGTTGATTTTTTAAGAAAAACAATTTTAAGGTATAAAGATCAAGTTGGTGGAGTATAAAGTTGTTAAAAATAATATTTTGTAGTAAAATATTATTATAATTTAAAAGTGGGGTGTAGTATGGCATTTATAAGTCCAGTATTTATATTAATTTTAATTGGAATACCATCAATTGTGTATTTACTTATTAAAAAATCAGTTGAGGCAAATAAAAAAGGTGATACTGCCAAACAATGGTTTTATATATGGTTTATTGTAATAATTACACTATTCTTATTTGTGTTATTGTTATCATCAATTTAAAAAGACCTATGAAGGTCTTTTTTGATTTATTATATTTTGAGCAGTAATAACACCACTGATTGAGGCTTGCATTAATCCTCTTGTAATACCAGCACCATCCCCGATGGCATATACACCTTTAATAGCGGTTTCTAAATTATTATCAACCATTATTTTAGACGAATAGAATTTTACTTCTACACCATAAAGAATTGTTTCTTTTCCTGATATACCAGGACAAATTTTATCTAATTCTTCAAATGTTTCTAATAAAGCATTTAAAATTCTAGCAGGTAGTACATATGATAAATCTCCTGGGACTGCATCTTTTAAAGTCGGTTTAAAAGTTAATTTTTTCATTCTTTCAGGAGTAGATCTTTGACCTTGTTTTAAGTCATATAATCTTTGGACCATAATTTTACCACCAGTAAGCATATTACCTAATCGGGCAATATATTTACCATACTCAATAGGTTCATTAAAAGGTTCAGTAAAGTGTGCGGAAACTAATAATGCAAAGTTAGTAAGATTACTTTTAATTTCATGGAAACTATGACCATTTACACATGCTAAATCATTATCATAGTTTTCTTGTGAGACAAATCCACCTGGATTCATACAAAATGTTCTTACAATATTTTCAGTTGTTTTAGATGTGTTATATATTTTAAATTCGTATAATTCGTTAG
>JAQUFI010000026.1 GCA_028684735.1 Bacilli bacterium
ATCAGCTACATCAATTCCCCACTCTGCTGGTGGTGTTGTCGTTAAAGCATCACCATATCCAATTGTTACTCCACCAGTATTAAAGGTATAAATTAGTTGCCCTGGCAATCCACTTTGATTAGCAATCAATACTTTAGCATAAACGTTTTCAGCTGCATGGAAGACACCATATGCGGAATTGGCTGCTGCTTCTCGTCTTGCATCATCAATTAATCCAACGATAATTGGAGCTGCAATTAATGCAATAATGGCTAGAATAACAATAACTGCTAATAACTCAATCAAGGTAAAACCATTATTTTCTTTCATTTCATCACCACCTTATTCTCTTCATCGCTTATTGAAATATATTTTTTATTTCTTTAATATTATTTACTTAAAATAACATTTTATACTAAAAAAGACTATTGAAGTTTTTCTTCAATAATCTTTAATTCTTTTTCTTCTTTAATTAATGCTTTCTTTTCTTCTTCAACAATTTTAGTTGGTGCTTTTGAAACATAGTTTTCATTACTTAATAATTGTTGACGACGATTAATCGAATTAATTAATCGTTCTTTTTCTTTTTGAAGATTATTTAAATCTTCTTCAGTTAATTTTCCATCATAATATAAACTTATCGTCGAATCATTAAAACGAATATCAATTTTAGTTAAATCATGATTTTGATAACTTTCCATAATTTGATCTTGTTTTAAGACTTTTTTAATTAAATCTAAATTATTTAATAACAAGGAATCACCATTAAGACTTAAAAAGTAATCTTTACCAATATTATTTTCTAATTTAATCTTTCTAATTTTTTTTATTAATTCAATAATACTATCTAAATCTTGGTCATTAAAGATTTCTTTTTTATTGTAAATTGGATATTGACTAATCGTAATTGATTTATCGCTAGTTGGCAACATACGATATATCTCATCAGTTACATAAGGCATAAAAGGATGCAGTAATCTAACAATGTTACTTAAAACATAAATCAAAACTGATTTAGTATTATTATTCATATTTATTTTTGATAACTCAATATACCAATCACAAAAATCATTCCAAACAAAGCGATATATTTCTGAACCAACTGTATTAAATTCATATTTATCCATATATTTTCGAACTACTTTAATCGTTTTATTTAATTTAGTAATAATCCATTCATCACTAATCGTTAAATTATCTAAGTTATAATCTTTAAGATTAAAATCTTCTAAGTTCATTTGAACAAACCTTGAAGCATTCCACAACTTATTAATAAAATTCCAAGTCGCAGCTACTTTTTCTTCATCATATCTTAAATCAGTTCCAGGAGCAGTTGAGGTCGTAATAAAGAACCTCAATGAATCAGCTCCATATTTTTCAATCACATCCATTGGATCTACTCCATTACCTAGTGATTTACTCATCTTACGACCATTCTTATCACGAATAAGTCCATGAATTAAGACTTCTTTAAATGGTCTTACTTGATTAAATTCTAAGGATTGAAAAACCATTCTTGCTACCCAAAAGAAAATAATATCATAACCCGTTACTAAAACATCGTTTGGAAAATACCTTGTATTTAAATTATGAGGCCAATTTAAAGTACTAAATGGCCATAAAGCTGAAGAAAACCAAGTATCTAAGACATCGCTATCTTGGATCCAACCATCTCCTTTAGGAGCTTTATAACCAACATATACTTCATCACCTTTATACCAAGCAGGAATTCTGTGTCCCCACCATAGTTGCCTTGAGATACACCAATCATGGCAATTTTCCATCCACCTAACAAAAACTTTTTCAAATCGTTTCGGAACAAAATTAACTTTATCTTCCGTTTTTTGATTATCGACAACTTGTTTAGCTAGTGTATCCATTTTAACAAACCATTGTTTTGACAAATATGGTTCAACCATAATATTAGTACGTTCAGAATGCCCAACTGAATGAACAATTTTTTCAGTTTTAAGTAACAAACCTTCTTTTTCTAAATCTTTTAACAAAGCTTCACGGCAGGTTTCCCTGGTCATTCCTTCATACTGATAAGCATTTTCATTCATTGTGGCATCAGGATGCATAATGACAACTCTTTCAAGTTGATGACGATTACCAACCTCAAAGTCATTAGGATCATGAGCTGGAGTTATTTTAACCACACCAGTACCTTTTTCCATATCAGCATGTTCATCAGCAATAATAGGTATTCTTTTATTAACGATTGGCAAGATAACATACTTTCCAACTAAATGTTTATATCTCTCATCTTTTGGATTGACAGCTACAGCCGTATCACCAAATAATGTTTCAGGGCGAGTCGTCGCGACATCTAAGTAGTCATCACTACCTTCTAATTTATATTTTAAGTGATAAAAAGCTCCGGGAATATCTTGATAGATAACTTCTTCATTCGATAAAGCCGTCATTGCTTCAGGATCCCAATTAATAATTCTTTCTCCACGATAAATATACCCTTTTTCATATAAAGTAATAAAAACATATTTAACCGCTTCACTTAATCCTTCATCCATTGTAAAGCGTTCCTGATTATAATCTAAGCTAAGTCCTAATTTAGCCCATTGGTTTTTAATACTTTGAGCGTATTCCTCTTTCCATTTCCAAGCTTGTTTTAACCATTCTTCACGGTCCATTTCTCTTGGTTTGATTCCCATACTTTTTAATTTACTATCAACTTTAGCTTGAGTAGCAATCCCCGCATGATCCATCCCAGGTAACCACAAAGCATCGTATCCATCCATTCTTTTATAACGAATAATAATATCTTGAAGCGTTGTATCCCAAGCATGACCTAAGTGCAGTTTGCCAGTTACATTTGGAGGTGGTATGACAATACAAAAAGGTTCTTTATTTAAATCACCAGCATTAAAATATCCTTCTTTTAACCACTCACTATATTTATTTTTTTCAACTTCTAAATGATTATACTTTTTATCTAACATTTTTACACTCCCTCTTTTTGGATAATACTTAAATAATATTCTTTTAATGGTTCTTGATACTTTAAATTATTATATAACTTTTCAACTAAATAATTATCTTTTATATATTTCCTTGATACTTCAAAGTTTAGATTATTTATAAAGGCAAAATATAATAAAATTTTATCATTACCATTTTTGATATTTTCATTTTTTAACGATTTTCCTTCATAAAAATCATTTCGATTAACTTTGCTTACAGGTTCTTTACCATTATTTATAATATCATATTCACCATTTGATACTAAGAAGATAATATCTAATTTATCTGCATCCCTAATAATCTTACAAAATAATTCAGTCTCTTTATCTAATTTAGGTAATTCATACTTGTTATGATATTTAATAGCTGCATAAATTATTTCATGATTTTCTTTAATCTCAAATTGATCAATTAATTTCTTACCAAAAAGTAATTCGACTCCTAAATCACCATGATCGATAATAAGATTACTATAACTTTGATGACTTTTCCATTGCTCAAATCTTCCAATATCATGTAGTAAACCAATCATAGTAGCCAATTTTATTTCTTTTTCACTTAAATTTAAAGAAGTTGCGATCTTCTCACATAACTCCATCACCCGTAACGAATGACAATACTTACGTTCAATTTCAGGTATTTTCATATCAAATAGTGATACATATTGTTTAAATATTTCTTCCACTGTAACCTCCTAAAAAAATAAAAAAAGTTATAATTTAAGGACGATTGACGCGGTACCACCTTAATTTATAACTTTTGTTATACTCTCAACATTTAACGCATAAATACGGAATACCTTAGTATTCAACTCCCAAGCAACCTTCAATATAATCTCTTATTAGTTTCCACCAACCACTAACTCTCTATCAATTAATTATATTTACTCCTCTTGTTCTTTGTTTTTTTATTATTATAACACGATGGTTTCAAATGTCAATATAACGATGATTATCTTATTTTAATTATATCTAACGATAATACAATCATTATCCCCATTACTTAAACCAGTTAAATCACCATCAACAGAATTACTGTAACCTGCCATTATATAATCATTACCAACTAAAGCAATATCCTTATAAAAATCAAAACCAGTACCACCATAAGTAGTTTTCCAAGTTAAATTTAAATTGAGGTTATATTTAACAATAATCGCATCTGATTCACCTTTATTTAATCCAGTTAAATCACCATCAGTTGAGTGGCTATTACCAACCACCATATATCCATCACTAGTTTTAACAATATCAGTAAAGTAATCATTAGCAGTACCACCATAATTTTTCCTATTTCCATAAATCGCCCCATCTAAATTATAGCCAACAAAGATAGCATCGACTCCACCTTTATTTAATCCAGCTAAATCACCATCGGTTGATGCGGCCTCACCAATAGCAATATATCCATAATCATTAGCAACTATACCATGATAAGAATCAAAACCATTACCACCATAATTTCTATTCCATTCAAGATTACCACTCGTATCATATTTAGCAATGATACCATCATTTCCACCCCTATTTATACCACTACCTAAATTACCATCAGTTGATTGGCTAGTTCCAACGGCAGCATATCCATCACTTGATACAACAACTTTATTGAAGTATTCGTTATTAGTACCACCAAAATTCTTCTTCCATACAACATTACCACTTGTATCATATTTAACGATGATAGCATCATTAAGTCCCTTATTGAAACCAACTAAGTCACTATCGGTTGAATTACTACCACCAACGACAACATAACCGTCACCTACAACAACAACATGCTTAAAGTTTTCATTGCCACTACCACCATAATTTTTCTTCCATACAACATTACCACTTGTATCATATTTAACGATGATAGCATCGACTCCACCCTTATTTAAACCAACCAAATCACCTGTCGTTGAAGCACTTTCACCAACAACAATAAAACCATCACTTACAGCTGCAACACTATTAAAAACATCAGCACCTGATCCACCATAATTTTTTACCCAAACAATATTACCATTTAAATCGTGTTTAACAATAATCGCATCGTTAACACCACGATTGGTTATACCAGTTAAATCACCATTAGTTGAAAAACTAGTTCCTACGGCAATATACCCACTACTTAACGAATCAACTCCGTTATAGTATTCAGCATTCGTTCCACCAAGGTTTCTATTGATAATGATCTTTGGTTTGGTAATTGTTTCACCATTTAATTTACTCATTAAATCATTTTTTGTTTTATCCAATAGGAACTTATTACTAGCTAAAACACTCAAAATACCTAATAATAAAACAACAAATAAGATTAAAATAGAATATATTATCCCTGATACTGCAAACCCTTTATTATTTAATTTAACCATTTAGACACCTCTTTATTCTATTGATATTATATAATAAATTTTATAAATATACAAACATTAATAAGATATTACCTCTTGATAATGAGGATTGATATTGGTTATTTCTGATTCCGGAATAACAATCTTATCTTTACTACCATCTGATATATATTTAGTATCTTTTAATAATTTAAAATTCATTTCAATATCAAACTCTAATCCATTGTTATCATAAGCTCTAATCCGATTAATAAATTTCGAATTAAACCTTTTATCATATGGTGAATAATCACTTTTATAGCCTACTTTTAAAGTTGAAATTGTTTTATAATGATAATCTTGATAAGTTCCCTCTAAAATATATTTATAGTTAGGATGAGTATCCACAAAAGGTGAACCAAAAGGTAAAGCTACAATATGGACATATTGGTTAGGAATAATATCATCTAATTGTTGATATAGACGAGCAATTTCTTTTTTAGTTTGTTCAGTACTCGTATTTTTAAAATTAGCATGCCCATAACTATGATTACCAATATCATAACCATTCTTAATTAACCATTTTAAGATTTGATTATTATATTTGGGTTGTTGAAATAATCCTCCATTAATAAAGAAAGTAGCAGTTATCTTAAAGTCTGGATATTTCTTTTTATAGCTTTCTAAAATCCCTACTGTACTATTAGGATCAATCATAATTTCTCCTTCGTCATCTAATCCTAAGACATTGATATTGTTTTGAAGTCCATCATCAAAAGTTAAAACAATGGGACTTTTACCTAATTCAACATCTATTATTCCTTTGACATAATCTTCTAATCTAATCATGCGGTATCCTTCTTGATAATAGAATTCTAAATCTTTAATAAATGCTTCCGTAGTTCTTTGATAACCTTCACGATCAACATTCCCACCAGTATAAGCAGTCTCACTACTCTTAACATGTTGCGTTCCATGATACATCATAACCGGAATAAAACCTAATTCATTTACTTGATATTCCTTATAAATGTCAGTATAACTAAGACCATTCGAAATAATAATTTTTAGATCACCTTTTTTAATAATGTCTCCTGGTTTAATACTTTGATTAATAATAGTATCTTTTTTTAAATCACTGTATTCTTCTTTAATTATTAACTTTAAATGATTCTTTTCCGCATACTCTTTCACTTCTGAAATGGTATAACTTGATAAATCAATCATAACCACTTCTTTATTTAAATTTATCGTCATCATTATCACAATAAAAATAATTAATAAAATTAACCAACCCTGCTTTTTTATTCTTATTTTCTTCATCCTACCACCATTTATATTCTACCAAAAAGATGATTAAAAAACCACTATCTAGTGGTTTATAATTTTTCTTTTTTAAATTTTAGAATAGATTATGATAGGTGATCATATGTCATATAAAGATTATTTACTTAAATATCGTAATTGGTTAATAATTATTTCAATTCTTTTTATCATCTTTAATTTTAAGTTTTGTCTTCAACTATCCTTCGTTTTAATTATGGGATTCCTTATTATTAAAATATGGAGTAAGTAACATTTCGGTTTTATATATTTTATCCATTTCTTGACTAATTTTTTTAGTCATATTATATTCACTATCATCAAACTTGATAATATCTGGTAGGGAAATAAGAATAAAGAATAATTTTCGTTCGTCTTCTAACAAAGGGTAACTGCTCTCATATCTTTTAAGGATTTCATCAAAGTCAAAATCTAAACAATGATGACGATATAGTTTATATAAATCAAAAACCGGTATATCGATTTTGGCTTTATCCCAATTAATAAAATAAGAATTCTTATTTTCTAAAAAATGATCTAACTTTAAATTATTATGAAGAATAACATATCTCTTCTTCTTTTTATCTTTAACTAATTCATACCATTCTTCAACTTGGGGTTTAGCAAAAGCGATAGCCGCAAATACTTTTGAGATATTCCTAGCTAGTAGATATTCACTAGGACTCATATATACTTTAGTTTCAATTAAAGTTATTAAATCACTATAATAACTATTTAAATAAGCAATATTATTGTTGATATCTTCGTATAGTTGCTTATCATCCGCAATATCTACTTCTTTATAGTGAGTTGTCTTATTATGAAGTAAAGTGGTTAAATCAATTAAATCTATGATTTTTTGTTCTCTAGGAATCGTTATTTCTTCAATATACTCAGTTATCTCATAATCATCATGAATACTATTTAATCTTTTAGGATAATAATCAAAACTTCTTGAATCTAAATAATTATAGATATCTTGGTTATGTTTATTTTCCTTAAGAACAAATTTCCCTTCACTGGTATCAATATAGGTGACTTTCCCGTTCTTTTCATAGCGGCGAGGTTTTAATTCGTATTTTTTTAATAACTGATTAATCTTTCGCACTAGGGATGATTAACTTATCACCTAATTTAATACTACTTAAATCATTATATAATTCTAGTTCTTCTCTAGAAGTATTATATCTTTCAATAATGCTTTCTAGGGTATCTTCCTCTCTAACAATACATATTTTATAAGTTTTATAAACTTCACTGCCATCAATTGTATCAAATAAGCTTTTAACACTAATTTCTTCTTCATTGTTATCACAAAGAGGAAGACGTTCCTCTTCTATTTCTTCTTCACGTTCTTCATCACTTTCTTCTGGTTCAGTTGTTGCTGGGACTTCCTCAATAACTTTTTCTTCTAATCCATCAACAATTAAATCAATATTAACCCTTAAAATATTACTATTGATTATTTCATAATAAAAATCATCGATATCAACTTTAGCATTATCTAAATTATAATCTTCTAATCTTTCTTCAAATGGTAAATTAAATGAGAATACTTCAGTATTCATACTCGTATCAACCATTTTATATTCACCACTAATAATAAACTCCCCCATAATCTTTTCAGCTTCAAGGTGCAGATTATGTTCTAACGAAATACTTGTTATTTCTGATAAATTGCTTTTAAAAATAATATTTTTCTTAAAAGGGACTATTTTATTCATATGTTATACCATCCTTTCAATAAATTATATTAAAAAAAAAGATAAATATGATTATCTTTTTAATTCATCTTTTAATTCATTATTGTTAGGTTGGGCAATTAAACGTTTAGCTAGTTCGAGATAATGTTGATAACCGTTGTTATCATTATTATTTAAACACTGTTTAGCCAAATCATAATAGATAAATGCTTCATCATGATTACTGATTTCGATATGTGGTGAATAATCGTGTAGGATTAATTTATTTATTTGTTTTTTATTTTCTTTCATATCATCACCACTTTTTAACATTATATAATAGATTATATTCTATTACAAACATAAGATGATAATGAAATGTCAAAAAATGTCAAAGCGATTAAGTTATTTAATCTGTTTATTGATTTTCTTTAAGACTTTATTATTCCGTCTTGATAAATCACGATAATAACCAAAATCATTATAATTGTCTTCAGTTTTTTTGATTAAAGTCTTATTTTTAGTTAGAATTTCTTTGGTCCTTTCAGTAAAAGTATCGTCATACAAAATCAAAGGAAATTCTTTAGTTATGGCATTAATACTATCGATATAATTATTATTGACAACATACATCGGAATAATTTCATCATAAAATAGTTCATCAGAAATCATCTCTGATTGATTAACTAAAACCCCAAAATCATTGGCAATTGAAGCATAGATCATTTCTTTATACAAGTCAACCATAGCGATAGGAGTATATTTAGTAAAGATTTTTTCTTGGTATCCTATAAGATCATATCGTTTATTCAACTCTTGGATATAATATATATAATAGTAACGGTCACCACTCGTATTTAAAGTTCGAATAATTTCATTATAAAAATGATGATAATTTTTTTTAATATAACTGGTTTGATAATCTTTTGTAAACCTTATATAATTAACAATTTTATATAGGTTTTTTTTCATCTCCGGTTCAATAAATTGATATTTTTCATTCGTTTTAACAATATCTCTTAAGGCTTTAAGAAAATCAATTGATAAGACATCCTTTGCCCAAACAGGACTTTCTAAAACAGCCTCAACATTTTGATAAAACATCATCGATTGAATCATCTTCGAATAAACATAATCGTCCATTTCTTTTTGTAAATCAACTTTTATCACTTAACACCCACTCCAACATTTTTTAAAACTTCTTTATAATTTTTAACAGGAATATAGGTAATATCTTTTTTTATTTCTGAAGGAACTTCATCTAAATCATTAAGATTATCAAATGGAATAATAATTTTTTTGATTCCATTACGATGAGCACCAATACTTTTTTCTTTTAAACCACCAATTGGAAGAACATTACCTCTTAAAGTAATTTCACCAGTTAAGGCAACATGACGATCGATTTTTATATTACTAAAAGCACTAACTAAAGCAGTCGTTAAAGCAATTCCAGCACTTGGTCCATCTTTCGGAATTGCACCTTCAGGTACATGAATATGAATGTCATTTTCAACTAATTTATTATAGTCGATATGATAATACTTATAATTTGATTTTAAATAACTCAGAGCAATATGGGCACTTTCTTTCATTATCTCACCAAGTGAACCTGTTAATACTAAATTCCCATTACCTTTATAGTAATTGACTTCAATTGGTAAAGTATCACCACCAAAGTAAGTATAAGCTAATCCATTGACAACTCCTACTTGGTATTGATTATTAGGTTTCGATAAACGATATTTTATTCTACCTAAATATTGGTCTAAATTATTTGATGAGATGTTTAATTTATTTATCTTTAAATCATTAACGACAAACGAAGTAACAGCTTTTCGAACAACACTGGCAATTTGTCTTTCTAGTTCTCGAACACCTGCTTCTTTTGTATAATGCCTAATAATTGATAGAATGGCTTTATCATCAAAGTTTAATTGGTTTTTTTCCAGACCATGTTCAATTATTATTTTAGGAATTAAATGTTTTTTTGCAATATCTAACTTTTCTAATTCAGTATAACCTGATAATTGAATTATTTCAAGTCGATCCTTTAGTGGTTCTGGGATATCCTCAATATTATTAGCCGTTGCTACAAACACAACTTGTGATAGATCATACTCTTCTTCAAGATAATTGTCACTAAAGAATTTATTTTGTTCTGGATCTAAAACCTCTAATAAAACACTAGCCGGATCTCCTTTATAATCTCTGGTCATTTTATCAATTTCATCGATTAAAAATAAAGGATTGTTGCTTTTAGCTTTTTTCATCGATTGAATAATTCGACCAGGATTAGCACCTAAATAAGTACGCCTGTGACCAATTATTTCGGCTTCATCATTAACCCCACCAACTGATATTTTAACAAAGTTTCTTTCAATCGCTTTTGCAATACTAATTGCTAAGGATGTTTTCCCTACTCCTGGTGGACCAACTAAACAAATAATGGGACTTTTTAAACTATTAGTCATTTGTTTAACCGCTAAATACTCAATAATTCTGGTTTTTACCTTTTCAATTCCATAATGTGATGAGTCTAATTTATTTCTAACATCATTTAGATCATTATTATCTGTCGTATAAGTATTCCACGGCAAATCTAAAATCCATTCTAAATAGTTTCTAACAATATTCATCTCTGGTGACATCGCTGATAAATTCTCATATCTTCTTAATTCTGTATCGAAACGTTCTTTAATATGAGAAGGAGGATTTAACTCATCAATTCTGGTCTTTAATTTCTCTATTTCATCCTCTTTTAAGGAAGAATCTCCTAATTCTTCTTTAATTTTCTTCATTTTTTCTCTTAAAATATAATCTTTTTGATTATTATCAATTTCTTTTTTTACTTCTAAATCAAGTTTGCTTTCAATCTCAAATAATTCTTTTTCTTTATAGATATCTTCTAAAATCATACGAGCACGATTAACCGCTTCTACTTCCATTAAGTATTCATGGATACGCTCAAAAGAAACAGGTAAATTAGGAGCAATTATATCAGTCATTTTAGATAAACTATGATTATTTATTTGAGACAAAAGACTATTACTCATATAAGGAATATTTTTAATATAGCTTTCTAATTCACGATATATTTTTCGAATTAAAGCAAGTTCTTCCTTTTCTTCCATTTGATCATTTGGTAAAGTCGCAATAATCGCTTCAATCACTTCTGAAGAACGATTAAAATTTAAATATTCGTACACACTAACTCTAGAGACACCACTAATGATGATTCTTGTTTTACCGTTAGGTAATTCTATTTTATGAGTTATTTTAGACATAACTCCTATTTTTGGTAATTCATTAATATCCGGTTTTTCTTCAAATGAATCTTTACTACTGACAACTAAAATATTATTTTCATGAAACAACTCCGCTACATCAATAATATTTTTATTAGTTTGACTATCAAATTCTAAACGAATTTCATTATTAGGTAGTAACACAATTCCTTTTAACAGGATGACAGGTAAATTTGTTTTTATCAAGTCTACACCCCCTAACAAAATTGTTTTTTATTATAATACAAAAAAAAGGAAAAGTCCATCCTTTTATTCAAAAACCCAAAAACGGCTGATATGCCGTTTTACTATTTTAAAATAGTCTCAAATTTACCTTGTGTAGTCTATATCGAATACATATCGGTAAACATATATGTATTCTTTAATATTATGAACAATTATCATCTTTTTTATTAGTAGCATTATTTTCCAAGTGATAGTATTCAGTATTTAAAGCCATCCCTAATACAATCACATAAGCTAAAGTATAGACCCAAATCATTAAAACAATGATATTAGCTAAATTACCATAGAAGATATTATAACGGGCAATATTATTGGAGTAAAAAGAATAAATAAAAGTAACAAATAATAAACCTAACGTCGCAAAGGCTGCTCCAACATTAACATATTTACTTGATATTTTAGAATCTGGTGCTAAAGTATAAATAAGTTTGATCATTAAGAAGACAACAATTAAAGCAACTGGCCATTTTAAATAAACAAACATAACATAAATTGTAGATGCCACGGCTTCTGTTAAAATCATATTTAATAGGAACTTTAAAAGAACATTTCCAAAAGCTAAACCCATAAGAATAAAAATAAATAAAACAATTAATAAGAAGATTAAAAAGAAAGCTTTGATTCTTGATCTTAAATAATTATTAGACTCTATTTTATATAAAGTATTAGAAGTTACAATAATTGAATGAGCTCCATTTGAAGCTACTAAAAACCCAATAACCATTGAAAAACCAGTATTAATATTTAAACCTTCAACTGTAAAAAAAGGCATTAATAAATCATAGACACCTTTAGGAACTGTTTCCTTTAATAATGGTGTGATATTATGGATAGATACATCAAATAAAGAACCCATAAAAGCAAATAAAGTAATAATTGGAATAATTGATAAAACTAAAAAATAAGCTAATTGACCAGGCAAAATCCTCATCTCTGGTTTTTTAATTGTCTTAATAAACTGTTTTATTAATTTTTCTACTTGTTTCATTATTCACCTCTGTTAAAAAAGCAAAGAAGATTCTTTGCTTAGTTATTAAGTTCTTCCTTATTAACCCTCATATCAAGGGTAGCCTCATTAATCGCATCATCAATCGTTTTAATTTGATCATTGATAACACTATAACCAATTGCCGCACCAAAACCATGCGCCAATTCTTTAAACTCTTTATTCAATTTGCGAATATAAGCAATAACTTGCTTTTCATCATAATCAACTAAATAAATTAAAAATTCATTACCATTAGTTCTAATAATATCACTATTAGGTATTTGATTTGTAATTAAAATGTTTGCTGCTTCTTTAATAACGTTATCACCTTCACGATGACCATAGTTATCATTAATATATGCAACATTATTTAAATCAATAATAATTATGGTTTGTGGATAAACTTCACTATCATCCCACTTTTCAATATTATCATTTAAATAATTACGATTTTTTAACGATGTCAACATATCAACATACTTTAATTTATCCTCTTTCGTTAAAGTCGTACTTTTCTTTGTTTTTCTTTTAAACTTATATAAAACAAAGACAAGGATAACAATTACTAAAGCTGATATTCCAATAATCGTAAGATTTTTTAAGATTGTATTACCTGAAGTAACGGCTAATATTTGTTTATAACCTTCATTAATAACATTCTTTTCAACAATAAATCCTAAATAGAAATTAAAATAATTTTGAAATAATTCATTATTTTTAATATCACGAATCACAAACTCATAATCCGTATTTAAATTGAAACTATAATCAATTTTATGTTTTTCTAAATCTTTATGAATATAGTAGTTATAAATCTCTGCATTAATAACTAAAATACTATTTGGTTCTTTTTCCTCTAGCATTTTTTTCATATTTGGATATTCAATGGTTTCAATCTTCTTCTTTTTTAAAAAATCAGCAATTTGAGTATTCTTCAAAACTAAGATTTGTTTATATTTTAAAGAATTGATTGAATTAATCACATATTCATTGTTTAGTGATGAAATCACAACTGCTTTTTCTTCATATGGTGAAACAGTTTGATAAACATCCATTAAATATTTACTATCTTGATAATGATTAAAATAAAAATCAATATTATTAGCATTAAACTCTTTTAATAGCTTTGTATAAGAATCATATTTCTTATATATAACTTCAATATTGCTCATTTCTGAAAACTTATTAATAAGGCTATAGTTTATACCAACATTATCACCATTGATAATGGTATCATATGGTAAATTATCAACATAACCATAGATATATCTTTTACTTCTAAATTTTACTTTTGTTTGTTCATCGATTTCATTTGCTATGAAATAAGTATTAGATAAGTGTAAGTAATATGAAGATTGATATTTTTCGGCATACCATTTTTGGAAATATTTATTTAAAATATCATTTAACTTATCATTTTTACCCAAAGATAAAACATAATTATCTTTTATTTCAGTAATATTATACGCAATATATAAAGGATTATTAGCATTATAATTATTCAAATAAACTAATTTAGGTAAAATAATGGCATCAACTGTTGGTTCTTCCTTATTGATTTCAGCTAATAATTGTTCATTACTATCAAAAGTCATTAATTTTAAATTACCATCTAAATAAGTATTAATATTATCTACTTTATCATTTAAAACACCTATCGTTAATTCTTTTAACTCATTTAAATTACTATATTTAGTCTTATGTTTAGTTAAAACGGCATAATTATCTCCATAGATTAAAATATCCTTTTTATCTACTTTATCAACCATTTTAAAGGCATAATCTGTTTTTATTTCTTCTCCTAATTTATAAGAAACCTTGTTAAAAGATAGTTCTGTATCTTCTTCTAAACTTTCTAAAAAGTCAAAAAGGATACCTTCACCATCATAGTTTAATAAGGAAACATTATTTAAAATACCTAAATCAATAATCGTGTTTTTATTATTTTCAATCCATCTTTTTTCCAAGATAGTTAATGTTGTATCATTATCTTCTCTATTTAAAGTAAAGAAACCAATCGCTGAGATGAGGATTAAAATAGTTATTGTACCAATAACTATCCATTTTTTGTTTTTCATTTTTTACCACCTTACTATTATTTTGTCCAAACAAAGGTTAAACCATTTTTATGTCTCGAACCAATTACTGGATAAACATCGTTTTCCTCTGATTCATTACATACTAGATAAATTTGAATCTCATAATAATTTTGTTGTTCCGTTGTTAGTTTTTCAATAATTAAATCACTTAAAGATTCGGCATCAACTAAACTTGTATCCTTTTTTACATCGATTATAAACTTCATGATTCGGCCTTGTAGATTATAGTTAACACTATTTATTTTTTTTGTTTCCGTCATAGCATCTTTAATACTACTAATCGTATCTGTTTTAATAACCACATCTTCGATATGATCCAAACGATTACCATATAAATCCTTATTTGAATTAGGATAAATTAATTCCTTAATACCAAAGAAAGCCAAGATCATAATGATTATAAAAACACTAAAGACAATAACTTCATATTTATGTCTTTTTATAAAGTCCATATTCTCACCTCGGATATATCAATTATACTATATTTTTTTTCTGATAGCAAACTTTTTAATCAAATATATAAACGCTACTACGGATACTATTTGGCTTACGATAAATCATCATTTTAATGTCTTCATTGGTTTTAATATAGACTTTAACATTCGCATTATTAAAGACATTAACAATCTTTTCACTTAAGACTTGACTAAGATATAACATGGTACTACGATTTAATGACATCGCATTAATTGTAAATTTAGCTTCAATTAATGATTTATTATAAGTACCATATCCTGTTATATAAAGATTATCTATTAAATCATTTAATTGTTTTTTCAAATTAATAAAATCTTCATAATCATGAACTTGATTAGTACGGACATAACTACTATCGAGAAGTTGATATTCATAATTTGTTTTTTCTAAAGTTATTTCCGTATTTTGAGTAATACCATAATATCTATATTTACCTGGCATAATATCGTTGGGGTGATTTTGATAATAGACTCCTACTAAAATTTTAACATCTTTTAAATTATAATTAGCTCGCATGTATTTGACTAGTTCTGTAGCCTTGGTTTTAGCAATATCAAATAATATTTCATCGTCTACTTGTTTATATAAGTAACTACCATATGAATTTATATATTTTTGATAAGGATTAATTACTAAACCTAACGATATCCCCTTTACGACACCATTACTTGAGAGATAATTTTGTTCATGGATAGCTGTAATATAAGTTGGTTTAATCTTAATATTATCAATTTTAATATCCCCAAACTTGTTGAAATGTTCATCATCTAATAAGGTTTTTAAAGTCTTTTCTTTTAGGTATTGACCTTGTTGATAAAAAGAATTATTTATTTTAAAGTATTCTTGTGATAAATACATCAAGGTTTTTTCAAGTTCTTCTAAATCATAACGATTAATACTATTACCTATCATATAATTATTACTAACACCCTCTTTAAATGGTGTTGCTACTGTATAATATTCGTCATCATATTGTAATTCTACTAATTTTTGTTCATCATCCTTTTTACCACAACCACTTATCAATAGAACAATGCACAATAACCAAGTTATTTTTTTCATTTTACCACCATTTAAATTATAGCAAAAAAAAACTACTTTTTAAAGTAAGTCGACCATTTTATATAACTAATATTTTCTATCATTTCATCAAATGTTTTTTCAATATGGTGTTTATCCATGTTTTCACCTCAAGTATAATCTAACACATCTTTAAAACTAATACTTGGTTTTCGACAATAGTAGTTAAAACTAGAAGTTCTCCTTTATATCTTGACATTTTTTTCAACTTTATATATTTAATAGAAAAAAATTAAAAAATATAGTATAATTATGGTGGTGATAAAATGAGGTATCCAGCAGGCATAAAAAAGAATCATTGTCCTCAGGTTAACTATGTCAATCGAGGTATGACTTTAGAAGATGGGATTAATCAAACAAATGAGTACTATCGTTGCCATAAGTTAGCTTGTATTCATAAAAAACCTACTCCCATTACGATTGTTCATGTGGATTACCCATCAAGAAAAGAAGCAGTTATTAAAGAGGCTTACTTTAGAACGCCTTCAACCACTGATTATAATGGAATTTATAAAGGAAAATATATCGATTTTGAAGTTAAAGAAACAAAATTAAATTATTTTTCCTTACAAAATATTCACCAACACAAAATAGACCACTTAAAAAACATTATAGAAATGGGTGGCATTGGCTTTATAATTGTTAGTTTTACGAAATTAAATAAAGTT
>JAQUFI010000090.1 GCA_028684735.1 Bacilli bacterium
GGTGGATTGAAATTTTACGTGATTGATCCTGTGTATAACAATACCGGTATGTACTTTGGTGCAGAACATATTCAAGTTCGCCCAACTACAGACGTAGCCTTTTGTATTGTTTTCTTTAAATGTTTTGAATTCACAATTACATAAAGAATTGGCAATCATATTAACAACTTTATTCAGTGCAACTTCTTTATAAGCTATTTCTGTTGCTATCTCCCCAAAACCACAACTATTTAATGTTATGGAATCCTTTTTTCCAAAAGCCCATTTTATCCAATCTATTATATTCATTTTATCCTTTCTAGCCTATTATAGGCCTCATTAATTTCCCACTACTTTTTATAGTTGGTAATTCTTTATCTATGCTCATAACATGAACTAATGCCATGAAACCATCATTTTTTCTTGTTTGATATTCTATTTTTTCATATGTTTTATTTCCCTTACCGTCAACTTTAACAGCAGTATTATTTGTGTACCAGCGCATCAACATATCATCACCATAAACTAAAGTTTGATTATAAAACATATCATCAATAATAGTAGCTACTCGATTATGAGTAATAGGTCCACTCCTAACAACTATTATTCTTCCATTAGGGTATTTTTTACATTTTTCATAAAATCCTTCTTTTTCAAAAGCTTCTTTTAATAATGCAAATCGGTAATCATCGCAAGCAATTTTTAAAATATTATATTTTTTGGATTGCTGAACAAACCAACTAACAACTACTTCTGGGTTAATACTATTTGTATTGACCATTGTTGCTAAGCCTTTTTCAACAGCTAAATCAATTTTTAATTTTTTATTTACCATTTTTAAATGAATACTGTTGCTGCAAATGAAAGAATGATGCATCCAGTAACGTTTGCCGTTTTGCTTAAATAATAAACCAACAGCACAAAAATCATTCATACTTGCATAGTCAATTCCCCCTAAACAACTCATTCCTTTTAAATCAGGAATTTCTTGGTTGGTGGCAAGAATATTTTCCCAACTTGCTACACAAGTAGTTTCATCTCTTGACGGAACATTCATTCTTTTTGTCAAAAACTCAAATCTTTTTTGCGGCCTTTCTTTTTGCTCTTGATATTGTTGTTTAATAACTTCAAGTAAATTAGGCATATATTCTATACTAGGGTTAGCCTTTACCCACATCTCATGGTTATCAACTTCTTTAAGATCATCTAATTCGCACAAAAAAGGAAAAACCCCAAGATTGTTATCTTCACCGTTTAATATAGAGGCACAATATTCTAATTCATCATCTAACGGACCTTCTCGAACGTTACCTTGAGTAGTTATTATAAATATCCTAAAATGAGGCACTTTACCTCCCGCACTTTCAAAAACTGATATTTGTTCGTAATTTTCATAAGCGTGATATTCGTTAAATACTATAGCACCAACTTTTTTGCCGTCCTTAGTTTTTGCGTTTGAAGTATTGTATCTTAATCTCGATTTTGTAAACAAGTTCATTATCAACTCTAAACTTATATAGAATAGTTTTTTCATTTTTTTAATATTAGAAGTCATCATATCATGAACTACCAAAAAAGTGTCTTTAGATTGACTTTCACTAGTTGCTACTATATCAATATTATAATTTTTAATTCCGTACATCGGAGTTTGCAAAAAATTACATAAAGGAGCGATAAATCCATCTTTACCATTTCCTCGACCCATTTCAATTATAAATTTATGAAATAATGGGATCTTATTTTCAAAAGAAAAATTTTTATTTTTAAACATAAAAACAAAAGCATATATAAATTTTTGATACGGAAATAATGGATAATACCATTTTTCACAATAATCAATACATTTATAATATTTTTCTTCATCAAAAAAAATATCAGCTCTCCTTAATGTAGGTTCAACTATATTTTTTATCAGCAACCATCTTTTTTTATTTATTTTATTTGGATTTTCATAACACCAATTTAAGTATTCTTCTACTTCTTTAATAATAATCGTCTTCGGTTGGTTTGGGGTCATCCTTACCACCTTCCTTAGATGGTTTTAAATTTAACTCTGATAATATTTTTAACATTTGGGAATTAACTTTAACTAAATCGGTAACACTATCATTTCTTTTAAAGCCGCTTTGACCACCGCCATTATTGTATTCGACATTTACTCCTCGTAATTTAATATCTTCTTGCAACAACATTTTGGTGTGCCAAAACTGCATATAATCTTCAATCATATTTTCATAATGTTTGCCGGCCACCCCATTTAACTCTAATTGATTTAATAGATCGGTTTTAATTTGATCATATAATTTTTTAGGATATAACCTTTTCTTTTTAGCCATTTATACCACCACCCTTATGTGATTATTATTTTATTTACTCGTTTTTATTACCCAGCCCCCGTTTCCTGACTTTTCTAAAAATCGTCAAAATTTTTGAATGGGGGCTATATCATTTATTAAGAATTCTTCTTATGTTTGGAGAATCAATAACGCCTGATTTTTTATATCTTTTAATTTCTTTATCTTTCGATGATTCGACTATAACATCCATATCTTTAAATACTTTTAATTCATTTAGTATCTCATCTATGGTTGTTAATCCTCTCAATTTACATTGTTCTAATATACTAACTAACTGATATTTTTTTAATTTCATATTTACCATCTTTCCTCATTAATAAATTTATTTTTCTTTGGTTTAATTCTTCCATCTAATATATTGTGATGATTAACACATACAGTTACTAAATTACTATTAACAAACGCTAGTTCCGGATAAACCTTTAGTCCTTTAACATGATGCACATCTAGTTTAGCTTGTTGTATAGTTGTTAACCCTCCTTGTTTCTTACATTCTTGGCATTCGTATTCGTCTCTTTTTCTTATTTCATTTTTTTTAATACGCCAAGCTTTACTTTTATAAAATAAAATAATTTTATCTTCTCTAATAAGTTGTTTAATTCTTTCTAGTGTCATTTTCTTTTACTATTAGATATTGTTGATATATAACATAAACCAAAAACTATTATTAAAGTGGTTATTATTCCTTGCATTATTTCTTCACTACTTTCTTTATTAATTTTGTTTTAGTTTCTTCTTGCTTAGGCATATCAATAATTATGGCTTTGTTTTTTCCAACTATTACTTCTGCTCTAGCTCTTGATACTAAATACTCATCATTTGGTTGTATTTCATATGTTTCTATCTCTTTACCATTTCTAAGCACTTTTGTTTTTGACTTCTTTTCTTTTGATAATTCAATATCATGATAATTACTTACCGATCTAATTAATACTTCTTTCATAATATTTCTTTCCACCTTTCATAATTACTTTTATATTCATATCTGAACACTAATTTTTGAAGTTCAGGAATATCATTAAAATCCATATCTAATATATAGCCATTTACTTTATCTGTAACGACTTCATTAACTGCTTTCCATTTAGTTACTATTACTGGTGTTCCTAAAACTAACGATTCGACTACCGATAACCCTTGGCTTTCATAACTGCTTAATTGCACTAAAAAATCCGATTCTTTCATATATGGGAACGGATTATCCAATTTTCCTAAATAGATAAATTCTTTCGGACTAGTATCTTTAATTTTTGCCTCATAAGCCTTGTCATAACTGCATCCGATTATATACCAAATATAATCTATTTTTTTTTCTTTTAATAATCTGGCGAGTTTTAACATTCTTTCAAAACCTTTTTCTATGGAAATTCTTGATACTGTGACTAATGTTAAAGGTTTTTTTATTATATTTATTGTTTCTTTAGCTTTTTTATGTATTTCAGGATCAAGTTCATTATATATTAAATTCGATTCCACTTCTGTAACTTCTTTTAATTGTTTTTGGCATTCCTTACCTACCGTTACGTAGTCATTTATAAAATCTTCTTTAGTTAAATTATAACCTATTTCTTTAAGATTGCCATGCAACCATCTAACATATTTATTAGCTTTTATATTTTTTGGAGTTTCACAATAAATAGAGCAGAAAACAGCTGTATCACATGCGATTTTTTGATATTTGACATTT
>JAQUFI010000027.1 GCA_028684735.1 Bacilli bacterium
CCAACTGGTGATTATGCTGGTCGTTTAATCGAAGAAATTGGTTATAAAGGCCATAAAATAGGAGATGCGATGGTTAGTCTTAAACACGCTAATTTTATTATTAATAGTGGTCATGCTTCAGGTGATGATATTAAAAAATTAATTTTAGAAATTCAGTCAATCGTTAAAGAAAAATATGATATTGAATTAAAAATCGAACAAGAATTTGTTGAATAGGTGATAACATGGTTAAAAAGAAGAAAAAAGTTAAAATTAAATATCGTTTTATTTTTATCTTTTTAATTGTTTTTTATTTATTAGCAACAACTATTTATTATATTATAAATATAAGTATTAGTAATATTTATATTTATAATAATAAATATTTAACAGATCAACAAATTATAGAACTAGCAGGTATTGGTGATTATCCACCAATCCTTAAATCTTTATCTGGAAATATAAAAAATAAATTATTATCTAATATCTATATTATGGATGTTAACGTTTCTAATAAAAAAGTTACTGAAGTTCATATCGATATTACAGAAAATAGGCCTTTGTTTTTTTATCAAACAACGAAAAAGACCATCTTATTAGATGGTCGAGCAGTTGATGATATCTTTCATCTTCCAACGGTTATTAACTATATTCCTGATGTCATCTATCGTCAATTTGTTCCTAAAATGGGAATAATTGATGAAGATATCTTAATTAGAATATCAGAGATCAAGTATGATCCTAATGAAGTTGACAATGGTCGTTTCTTTTTAACGATGAATGATGGGAATTATGTTTATTTGACGATTGATAAGTTTGATAAACTTAATAACTATCTTCAATTAGCTAAAAATGTAAATAACAAAAAAGGTGTTTTTTACCTTGATTATGGTAATAAATTTGATATTTTTGAAGAATAGTTCTTTTTAGGACTTTTTTTAAGTTTTTCTTTTACTTTTTAAAAATTATATAGTATAATATATGATAGATTGTAGGTGATGAACTGTGAAACGTATTTATACTAGTATTGATATAGGTTCAGATAGTATTAAGGTTGTCGTCTGTGAGTTATTCAATAATAGGCTAAACTTACTCGCAGCATCATCAATCAAATCTAAAGGTATTAAAAGAGGTTTAATCACTGATGTTGATGAAGCAACTCTTTGTATTAAACAAGCATTTGAAGAAGTTGAATCAATGTTAGGAATAACGATTAAGAAAGTTATCGCCTCAGTACCAGCTTATTTTGTTGAATATTCATTAGTTAAAAGTGAAATTGATATTACTAATGAAGATTCAGTTGTAACTGGTAAAGATGTCTCTAAAGTTTTTCTACAAGCAATTCAAAATAATATAGCAGTGAATCGTGAAATGGTAACGATTTTACCCGTTGATTTTAAATTAGATGATAAAAGTGGTATTAGTATTCCCAATGGTTTAGTTGGTAAGAAGTTATCAACACGTGCCATTATGGTAACTACTCCTAAAAAAAACATCTATTCGGTACTTAGTTTATTAGAAAGTATCGGGATTGAAGTCATCGACATCTCATTATCAAGCATTGGAGATGTTTGTGCTTTTAGAAATGATGATATCGAAAATAAATTAGGAGCAATTGTTAATATTGGTTCTGAAACAACAACCGTATCTATTTTTAATAAAGGGGTTATCGTTAAGAGTTCTATTATTGGTATGGGTGGAAAGAATATTGATAATGATCTTGCCTATATCTATAAAACCAACTTAATTACTGCTTGTCGATTGAAAGAAAAATTTGCTTTAGCACATAAAAGACATGCTAGTGTTAGTGATATTTATGAATTAGAAAACATTTATGGAGAGAAGATTAAAGTTAATCGTTTTGAAGTCTCAGAAATTGTCATGGCAAGAATTGAAGAGATATTAAATTTAGCTCGAAAAGAAATAAATATCTTAACAAATAAAGAAATTGAGTATATAATAGTAACTGGTGGGACAAGTAATATCTCACAGTTTGAAAATATTGTTGATGAAGTCTTTAATCATAAAGCAACCGTTGGTAATTTAAAGTTACTTGGAGTTAGAAATAATAAGTATACCTCAGCAGTTGGTAATGTTATTTATTTTATTAATATTTTAAAGCTCAAAGGTTTAAATTATTCGATGGTTAGTAATGAAGATATGGAAAACCTATCAACGGTTAAAAAAAATATAATTAATATTTCGAATGAATCGATGCTTGGAAAAGTATTTGGTTACTTTTTCGGAGAATAAGGGAGGAAAAATATGTTTGGGTTAGAAATGGATCAATTAGCAAAAATTAAAGTTATCGGTGTTGGTGGCGGTGGTAATAACGCTGTTAACCGTATGATAGAATCAGGAGTCAAAGGAGTCGACTTTATTGTTGCCAATACTGACTTACAAGTTTTAAACAACTCAAAAGCTCCGATTAAGATACAAATTGGTTCAGAACTTACAAATGGTCTAGGAGCTGGTTCTAATCCTCAAATAGGAAAAGAAGCGGCTTTAGAATCAAAAGAAGAAATCGAAAGAGCTTTAGATGGTGCTGATATGGTTTTTGTCACCTGTGGAATGGGTGGAGGAACAGGAACTGGTGCTGCTCCTGTTATTGCGGATATTGCTCAAAAGATGGGTGCTTTAACAGTTGGGATAGTCACTAAACCATTTACTTTTGAAGGAAGAAAAAGAATGGAACAAGCGATGATTGGATTAGAAGAATTAAAGAAATCAGTTGATACTTTAATTATTATTCCTAATGATCGTCTTCGTGAAATAATCGATAAAAGTACTTCTTTAGTTGATTCATTTAAAGAAGTCGACAACGTTTTAAGAAGAGGTGTTCAATCAATTTCTGATTTAATTGCTGTAGCAGGTCTCATTAATCTAGATTTTGCTGACGTTAAAGCTGTTATGGAAAACCGTGGTGATGCTTTAATTGGAATTGGAATTGGAGTAGGTGAAGATAGAGCTGCTGAAGCAGCAAGACAAGCTGTTTCTAGTCCTTTGTTAGAAACAAGTATTGATGGTGCTTCTGATGCCATTATCAATGTTACAGGTGGTGTCAATCTCGCTTTATCAGAAGTTGAACAAGCAATTGAAGTTATTCGAACATCAGCTAATACTGATATCAATACAATCTTTGGAGCCGTTATCAATGAAAACTTAAATGAAGAAATTATTGTGACGGTTATTGCGACTGGTTTTGAAACTCAAGGTGAACCATTATATCATTCTTATACAACTAATGCTGAAAAACTAGATGTTGATATCGATAGTGATGTCGATGATACTAGTATTCCATCATTCTTGAAAAAAAGATTTTAAGTTTATAAAACGACACGATTCATCGTGTTTTTTTTATATAATCAGATTAGGTGATGATGTGAAAATATATTTAGACTTAATTTTTCTTCTTAATTTCTTCTTTGATTTAATTCTATTAATTAGTGTTTCCTTAATTCTAAGAAGAAATATGCCTTTCTATCGATTAATAATAGGAGCTTTTATAGGAAGTTTAAGTATTTTTTTCTTGTTTTTAAAAATAAATTCTTTTCAATTATTTATCTTAAAGGTTATTATCAGTATTGTTATGGTTATTATGTCATTCAGTTATAGAAATGTTAAATATACCTTAAGGAACTTATTATTCTTGTATTCAAGTAGTATTCTCTTAGGTGGTTTTTTGTATTTTTTAAATATGGAGTTTGCTTATAAACAAGTAGGATTAGTTTTTTATTTTAAGGGTTTAAGTATAAATGTGATCTTTTTAATTCTATTTTCTCCTTTGATTATATATATTTATATAAGACAAACTATATCCCTTAAAAATAATTATAGTAAATACTATCAGGTAGATATCTATTACCAAGATAAAATAATTAAGTGCAATGGTTATTTAGATACTGGTAATACTTTATGTGATCCCTATTTTAAAAAACCCGTTATTTTAATCAATCAAAAAAAATTATCGTTTAGTCCTAAAGAAACAGACACCTTGTATGTTCCATATCAGACAATCGACAATCATGGTATTATTAAATGTTTTAAAGTTAATAAAATTAATATCAAAGGAGTTGGTACAAAGGAAAACTTATTAGTGGGGATTATTAATAATGATATCAAAATAGATGGGATTGATTTGATTTTACATTACAAACTATTGGAGGAATAAAATGATAAAGAAGATATTTAAATGGATAGTTAGTTTATTTAATGAGCAAATTAATGTTTTTTTTGTAGGTAGTTCAGATAAATTGCCTGAACCACTAACTAAAGAAGATGAAGTTATGTATGTAAAAATGAGTATGGAAGGAGATGAATATGCTCGTAATAAATTGATTGAGCATAATCTTCGTCTGGTTGTTTTCTTATCTAAGAAATATGAGAATACAAAAATCGATTTAGAAGATCTCGTAAGTATTGGTACGATTGGTTTAATCAAAGGTGTTAACACTTATAAATTAGATAAAAATATTAAACTAGCTACTTATGCATCGAGATGTATTGATAATGAAATACTAATGTTTTTGCGTAAAAATAAGAAAAGAAGAAGTGAAATAAGTTTTGAAGATAGTCTTAGTTATGATTCAGAAGGTAATGAACTCCATCTCGAAGATATTTTAGGAACTGATCCTGATATTGTAACAAAGGGAATAGAAGAAGAAACTGACAAGAATTTATTATATGAAGAAATAAGTAAACTAAATAAAAGAGATAGGAAAATTATGATGCTTAGGTATGGATTAAATAACCAAGATGAGATGACGCAAAAGGATGTGGCAGATCTTTTAGGTATTAGTCAATCTTATATTTCGAGAATTGAAAAGAAAGTAATTAAGAAACTAAAGGTGGTAGCTAAATATTAAAAAAATATGATATAATTACTTTAGGAGGTTCTTATGAAAAAACAAATTTATCCTATTTTAATTACGTTATTATTTGGAGGTTTAATATATTATTTTATGCTGCCACCATTTAATATCTCATCGCCATTATTTTGGATCTTTGTCTTAATGTTGATGACGATTTATTTAATGACATCAAGTATTTATAGTTTTAGTGTTAAAAATGTTATTTTAAAAGGTAAAAAAGCTATTCAACCAAAATACCATGAATACGTTTTAATAAGCGTTTTTGCAGTTTTATTCCTAATAATTATTGTGAATTTAATTAATTCACCATTATTTTATTCGAAGGCTTATTACAATCGAATTAATGTTATAAGCGATAATGATTTTACAACTGATATCAAGGAAGTTGATTTTAATGCATTGCCTTTATTGGATAAAGACTCTAGTCGTAAACTAGGTGACCGGGTTATGGGCCAAATGACTGAATTAGTATCTCAATTTAGAGTTTCTAATCTATATACCCAAATCAACTATAAAGATGAAATCGTTAGAGTAACACCGTTAGAATATGCCAACGTCATCAAATACTTTACAAATCGTAAAGGTGGTGTTAAAGGGTATATTATCTTGAATTCAGTCTCTGGTAAATCAGAATTAGTAAAATTAGAACAAGGTATGAGATATATGCCTTCAGCTTTATTTAATGAGAATTTATATCGTAAATTAAGGTTTTTATATCCAACAACTATTTTGGGTACAGCTACTTTTGAAATTGATAACGAAGGAAAACCATATTGGATTGTTCCAACCCTTAAATATGCTGGTGTTGGTTTAAGAGAAGAAGTTACGGGAGTAGTTGTTTTTGATCCAGTAACAGGAGAAGGGGTTAAATACCAAAATAAAGACATTCCAAAATGGATTGACCATGTCTATGCTTCAAGTCTTATTATTGCTCAATTAAATGATTGGGGTAAATATGAAAATGGTTTCTTTAATTCTATTTTTGGACAAAAGAATGTTGTCATGACAACCGAAGGATATAACTATACGATTATGAATGATGATGTCTATTTATATACAGGAATTACTTCAGTTGCGAGTGATGAATCCAACGTTGGGTTTGTTCTATCTAATCTAAGAACCAAAGAAACTCATTTCTATGAGGTTTCAGGTGCTGAAGAGTTTTCAGCCATGGCTAGTGCTGAAGGACAGGTTCAACACTTAAAATACAAGGCTTCATTTCCTTTATTAATCAATTTAAATAATCATCCAACTTATTTGATGTCTTTAAAAGATAATGCGGGGTTAGTTAAAATGTATGCGTTTGTAGATGTCGTTGACTATCAAAAGGTTGTCGTTACGGAATCTCATCGTGGAATTAGAGAAGCAGCTAGAAACTATTTGGGAGATGATTTTAATAAAATTGATAATGATGATTTAATTACGAAAAAGATTACAATTAGTAAAATAAATGAAGCTACAATTGATGGTACAACTTATTATTACTTAATTGATAAAGATAAACTTCGTTATAAGGTATCAATTGAAATAGAACCTAACTTACTTCCTTTTATAGAAGTAGGTAGTACCATTGATATAAGTTATCAAAAATTAGAAGATATCAATGAAATCATAAAAATAAATAAATAAATGAATAATAAATCTCTTTTTATATCATAAAGATATGAAAGGAGATTTTATATTGTCACGTCATAAAGTAGAGATATGTGGCGTGAATACTGCGGATATTAAAGTATTGACTAATGAAGAGCAAATCGCTTTATTTAAAAGATTAAAAGCAGGTGATCTCTTAGCTAAAGAAAAACTAATTGAAGGTAATTTAAAACTTGTTTTAAGCATTTTAAGAAAGTTTAATAATCGCGTTGATAATTTGGATGATTTATTTCAAGTTGGTTGTATTGGCCTTATTAAAGCAATAGATAACTTTGATTTAAGTTATGAGGTAAAGTTTAGTACCTACAGTGTACCAATGATTTTAGGAGAAGTAAAAAGATATTTAAGAGATAATAATAGTGTTCGAATTTCTAGAAGTATTAAAGATTTAGCTTTTAAAGCCATTCGTAAAAAGGAAGAATTAACCTCTCTATATAATAAAGAACCAACCATCGAGATGATTGCAAAAGAACTAGGCGTATCAGAGTTTGAAGTTAGTAATGCAATAGAATCAACTAAAGATACGATTAGTATGTTTGAACCTATTTATAATGATGGTAGTGATACAATTTATTTATCTGATCAATTAGAAGATAAAAGTGATCAAAACTATAGTTTAGATATGAAGATTGCTTTAAAAGATTCCCTAGATAAATTAAAAGAAAAAGAACGCTATATTTTAACTGAAAGATATCTAGTTGGTAAAACGCAGGTCGAATTAGCTAATGAAATAGGTATCTCTCAAGCGCAGATTTCTAGGTTAGAAAAAAGTGGGATCGATAATTTAAAAAAGATGATGGAGTAATAATAAGTTTCTCATATCATATAATTTAGTGGTGATGTTATGCGGTTATCAGATCTCCAACACAAAGATATCGTCAATGTTTTAGACGGAAAAAAAGTTGGTAATATTATTGATATCAATATTAACTTAGATGGGAATATGAATAGTTTGATTGTTGAGAAAAGCAAGTTCTTAGTTTCATTATTTAGTACGAAAGATGAAATTGAAATAAAATGGGAACAAATAGAGAAAATAGGCGAAGATGTTATCTTAGTCAAATTATCTATTTAAATATTCCTTTTTTTTTGATATAATTTAAAAGGTGATTATATTGAAGAAGTATCTCAATTATATATTTATTTCACTTTTTATTATTTTAATTAGTCTTGTTTTTTTATACTCTAATCAAAGATTAAAGGAATATCAAAAGAATCTCTTTTATATGGATACCTATATTAATATCAAGCTATATACCAATAGCCAAAGCAAAGCTGATAAAGTTTTTAAGGAAGTAGAAAAGATATACCAAGACTACCACCAACTAACTGATCGTTATGGTGAGGATGGGGGAGTCTACTATATTAATCACAATGATAATCCTGAAGAAATTATAACTGTTGATCCTATTTTATACAACATGATCGAACATGGGATTAATTGGTATCATCAAAGCAAGGGTTTACTAAATATCAATCTTGGAAATGTGATCGATATTTGGAAAGGTTACCGTGATTCAAAAGAAGGAGTTCCTTCTCTTGATGAATTAAAGAAGAGTGGTTCAATTGATATTGGTGACATTGAATTGTTAGGTAATAATCAAATAAGAAACAATCATCCGAATCTTGATTTAGGAGCAATTGCTAAAGGTTATACGACCGAAGTAGTAGGTGACCATTTGGAAAAAAATGGAATTGATAAATATATTATCAATGCTGGTGGTAATGTTTTAGTAGGAAATCATTATGACAATCAAAAATATAAAATAGGAATTGAAAGTCCAATTCAACCAGGTGATATTTATGAAGTGGTTCATGGCAATAATATTAGTGTTGTAACTAGTGGTAGTTATGAGAGGTATTATGAATACGATGGTAAACGCTATCACCATATCATCAATCCCAATACCTTAATGCCAAGTGAATATATGCAAAGTGTGACTGTTATTACTGAAGATAGTGGGTTAGCTGATACCCTATCAACGATTCTCTTTTTAATGCCCATTGAAGAAGGACAAGCATTTCTTAAAAAGTTAGGTAATGTTGAAGCCATTTGGTTTACTAATGATGGTAAAACCATTAAATCAGAGGGGTTTAATCAATATGAATAAAAAAGATATCAAACTAATTTTATTGATTACAATCATCTCTATTTTAATAATTATTGGTTACCGTATCTTTGAAATTAAAGGTTCTAAAAATGCTTTAGTATATTATGAAGATGACTTAGTTTTAAAACTTGATTTAAGTCTTAAAGATGAGCAAATCTATTATGTTGATGGATATAATGGTAAAGTTAAAATTATGACTAAAGATGGTAAAGTCAAAGTAGATAGTGAAAACAGTCCTCTTCATTTATGTTCAAAACAAGGATATATCAGTAGGTCATATGAAACGATTGTCTGTTTACCCAATAAAGTTATTATCAAAATCGATAACCAAGATGATTTAGATGCGATTGTGAAATAGGTGAATTATGGAAATGAAGAAATTTACAAGACTATCAATGTTAACCGCATTGGCTGTTGTCTTAAACATTATTGAAAGTGTTATTCCCTTATTTAATGGTTATATTCCTGGTTTAAAACTAGGTTTAGCAAATACCGTTATTCTCTTTGTTCTATACACTTTTTCCTTTAAAGATGCTTTATATGTATCTATTTTAAGAGTCATCTTAGTCGGTATCTTAAGAACAGGATTATTTAGTATTGCTTTTTCTTTTAGTTTAGGAGGAGCTATTCTAAGTGTTATTATGATGAATCTATTTAAAAAGATATCTAGTCTATCGATTATTGGAATTAGTATTATTGGATCAATCTTCCATAGTTTAGGACAAATCATTGTCGCTATCTTTTTATTAGAAAATGCCAACATGTTTTATTATTTACCTTGGTTATTATTATTCTCAATTCCAACAGGAATTATGGTAGGAATAATTAGTAAAGAATTAGTCAATTACTTTAAAAAGGACTTGTCTTTTAATTAGTAAAATAGTATAATTTATAGTAGGAGGTATTATGAAAAAGATATTAGTTATTTTAGCAACAATTACATTATTATTTGTATCAGGGTGTGTCAAGGTCGAAGAAGGAGATTATAAAGAAGGAACTTATTTTGCTAGTACTGAATCAGTAAGTTATGGAAAAACATATACTGTAACAGCAGTTCTATATGTCAATGAAGATGGAGTTATCAAATCATTATTTTTAGATAATACTTATATTAAAGATGATGTTATTAGTACTAAAAAAGCTTTAGGTGATGCTTACGGAATGAAAGAAACTTCAGCTAACATTGGTGTGATTGAAGGTGGAGCTGAATGGGATGAACAAATCAATACTTTAGAAGATAAAATTGTTTCAGAACAAGGATTAGAATGGATAAAATGGTCTGATGAAGCAAAAACCAAAACTGACTCAGTATCTGGTGTAACCATCGCAATTAATGATTTATATAAAGTCACAAATGATGTTCTAACACAAGCAAAAAAATAGAGAAATCTATTTTTTTTATTGTTGTTTAAAAAGACTATATATGATACAATAAAATTATAATAAATATTGGAGGCAGTTATGAAAAAAGGTTTTACGTTAGTTGAATTACTTGGTATTATTATTATTTTAGGATTGTTAGTTTTATTAGTTATCCCAACGATTGATAAGAGTCTTAAAGATAGTAAACAAGACTTATATCTTAGTCAAATTAAAAGTATTGAAGCATCAATGGCTGAATGGGCAACCGACAATACATCCTTTTTGCCAACTCAAGAAGGGGAAACCATTACCCTTACTTTATTACAATTAAAACAAAAAGGTTATGTCGATAAAGATATCGTCAATCCTCTTACGGACAAATTATATCCAAATGATATGTTACTGACAATTACCTTTAAAAATAAAAAATATCATTATAATGTTTTAGAAGATACGGGGACCATTATTGATGAGGTTAATCCTAATGCCCCATTTATTGTCTTAAATGGAAATCCTACTTATTATATTGAAGTCTTTGGTATATATGTAGAACCTGGTGTTATTGTTAGGACCAGTAGTGGAGAAGTTATTGATCAATCAAATATAACGACAATCATTAGTGGCTCAGGCAGTACAATTGATACAACAGGTCTTAATAAATATACGATTACGTATGTGGTAACAGACCCTGCCAATAATCTAGCCGCAACCGTGATTCGTAATGTTATTGTTAGGGATACAACGAAACCAACGCTGGTTATCCCGTCAAACATTACTATTGAGTCTACTGAAGTAAGTACTTTTGATGCTTATTTAGGGGCGAGTGCTAGTGATAACTTTGATGGTAATCTAACTAGTTCAATAACAGTTAGTGGTACTTTAAGTACAATACCTGGAACTTATTACTTAAACTATAGTGTCACTGATAGTAGTGGTAATAAAGCAAAAGCAAAGAGAAAAGTTGTCGTTTATGAAACAAAAATGCTTATGGTTGCTAGTAGTGGAAGTAGTAGTACTAGTTATTTAGGTGGCCCTATTTTTAAAAACAAAATTGAAACAATTGAATTTGTAACAACAAAAACGGTACCAAGTGGTGTCCTTGGTTCATGGGATGTATCATCTAAAAAAAATGGTAGTATTATGGCTTGGTATTTCGATACAGATGTTAATGGGTTATACGAACTGTTTATTGGTGGTGATGGTGAAGTACTTGCCAATCCTAATTCATCGTATTTATTTCAAAATCTAACTAAAGTTAAAAGTATAAAATTAGATGTGTTAGATACATCAAATGTAACTAATATGTCCTATATGTTTTATTGGTCAACTAGTTTAACTAGTTTAGATTTAAGTACTTTTGATACTTCCAAAGTAACTAATATGAGTTCGATGTTTTATTATACTTCTGGTTTGACTAGTTTAGATGTAAGTAATTTTAACACGTCAAATGTAACCAATATGTCCAATATGTTTAGAGATACGCGTGGTTTAATTAGTTTAGATGTAAGTAGTTTTGATACATCAAATGTAACCAATATGTTGTGTATGTTTCAAAGTGTTGGTGTAACTAGTTTGGATTTGAGTAATTTTAATACTTCTTCTGTAATTGATATGACAGCTATGTTTAGTAATGCCAATATGACTAGTTTAAATTTAAGTAATTTTGATACATCAAATGTAACTAATATGTTAAGTATGTTTGGTGGAACTGATTATTTAGCCAGTTTAGATTTAAGTGGTTGGGATACTTCAAAGGTAACCGATATGTCATGGATGTTTAGTTATATGTATAGTTTACCCAGTTTAAACTTAAGCCACTTTACGACTTCTTCCGTTACTACTATGGAAGGAATGTTTTATCAAAACTATTTAACTAGTCTTGATGTAAGTAATTTTAACACTTCTAATGTAACCAATATGGAAGTTATGTTTGGGGATCTTTACGAATTAACTAGTCTTGATGTAAGTAGTTTTAACACTTCGAATGTAACTAATATGAATTCAATGTTTCAACAAATGTATAATTTAACTAATTTAAATTTAAGTAATTTTAATACTTCTAAAGTAGCTGACATGTACGGTATGTTTTATGATTCAAATGCTTTAATCAGTTTAAATATAAGTGGTTGGAATACATCAAATGTAACTACTATGGACTCTATGTTTTATAATACATCTAGTTTAACCAGTTTAGACGTAAGTCATTTTGACACATCAAATGTCACCAATATGTTTGGTATGTTTTCCGATAATTATAGTTTAACTAGTTTAGATTTAAGTCATTTTAATACATCCAAAGTAACCACTATGTCCTATATGTTTTATGGTATGGAAAGTATAACCAGTCTAGATGTAAGCAGCTTCAACACTTCCAAGGTAACAAGCATGAGTTCAATGTTTAGTTATACGGCTTTAACCAGTTTAGATTTAAGTACTTTTGATACTTCAAACGTGGTTAATATGCAAAATATGTTTGCCTATACAAAAAATTTAACTTATTTAAACTTAAGTGGCTGGAATACTTCAAATGTAACTAATATGTCTGGTATGTTTAGATACAAACTCAATTTAACCAGTTTAGATTTAAGTCATTTCAACACTTCAAAAGTAACTAATATGTCATCTATGTTTGATTATATGATAAATTTAACCAGTTTAAATTTAAGCAATTGGGATACATCTTCAGTAACCAATATGTCAAATATGTTTAATTCCCTTCGTAGTTTAACCGCTTTAAATGTAAGTAGTTTCAATACTTCAAAAGTAACTGATATGTCCAGGATGTTTATGGATATGAAAATTTTAACTAGTTTAGATGTAAGTAATTTCAACACTTCTAATGTAACAAATATGCAATATACATTTAGTTCTACTGAAAATTTAACCAGTTTAAATCTAAATAATTTTAATACTTCTAAAGTAACTAACATGTACAGTATGTTTGAGGATATGAGTAGTTTGACTAGTTTAAATGTAAGTAGTTTTGATACTTCTTTAGTAACTAATATGGGTTCTATGTTTAGTAGTATAGAAGGATTGACTAGTTTAGATTTAAGTAATTTTTACACGTCAAATGTAACCAATATGTCATCTATGTTTGAATATAGTAATAATTTAACCAGTCTGAACATGAAAAAAGCAACTTTCACTAAAGTAACTAGTTATTCTGATATGTTTGAAAGCATAATAAATAATATAACAATAAACACATTAAATACAACAACTCAATCATGGTTACAAGCAAGATTAACAGAATCTGGAACAACAGGTACCGTTGTTATTACTCCATAAATATAATTATTAAATAGTACTTATCAAGTACTATTTTTCTTATCTTGTAAAATAAGCTTATTTATACTATAATTAACTGGGTGTTGTTATGGAAAGATATCGAGAAATAGAAAAAAGCATTATTAAGAAGTACCGTAAAGAAATCTGGGGTAAGTTTGTTAAAGCTGTTAAGGATTATGAACTAATTAAAGAAAACGATAAGATTGCGGTATGTCTTAGTGGTGGGAAAGATTCTTTTTTACTAGCTAAATGTATGGAAGAACTATTAAGACATGGTAAATTTCATTATGAGTTAGAATACATTGTCATGAATCCGGGATATGAAGATGAAAATTTAAAACAAATTAAAGAAAACTTAGATCTTTTAAAGATAAAGGCTCATATCTTTGAAACTCCTATTTTTGGGGTTGTGGGAGAAAGTGAAAATGCCTGCTATCGATGTGCCAAGATGCGTCGTGGTTATCTTTATGACTATGCTAAGAAATTAGGGTGTAATAAAATTGCTTTAGGACATCACTTTAATGATGTCGTTGAGACCATTATGATGAATATGATCTATAATGGTACTTATGGTAGTATGATGCCTAAACTATATAGCGATAATTTTGAAGGAATGGAATTAATTCGACCTTTATATTTAGTTCAAGAAAAAGATATCATTAGTTGGTCCAAATATAATGATTTAACCTTCCTAGATTGTGCTTGTACTGTTACCAAGAAGAATACTGGTCAAAGAGTAGTTATTAAAAAACTAATTGAAGATTTAAATAAACTATATAAAGATGCGGATAAAGGGATATTTAATAGTAGTTTAAATGTCAACTTAGATACTGTTATTGGATACAAAAAGGGTCATGATAAAATAAGTTTTCTAGACGAATATCGTGACAAAAAATAAAATATATGTTATAATATAAATACCTAGAATTGCGGTTGACTTTTAAGAAAAACCACTATAAAAATACGATTGGGAATCTAAATTACCGATGGTGTTGAATACTTATTTATTAAGGATCCTAAAGTTGGTAAGGTGATGCCCACCTGGTTGAACAGGTTTTATCGTTACTGGCTTCCGCTCTTCTGGGGCTTTTTTTTATGTTGCTTTTATTAAAAGTATGCTATAATTAAGTCAGTGGGGGTGTTGTATGGAGTTTGCTAGATTAGAACTATTGATCGATAATAAAATCAATTTAATTAAAGATAAAACCATTTTAATTTTAGGTATTGGTGGAGTAGGTGGATATACAGTTGAAGCCTTAGTCCGAAGTGGTGTTGGTAAAATTATTATTGTTGATAATGATCGTGTTGATATCACTAACCTTAATCGGCAAATCATTGCTACTCAAGAAACGATTGGTCAGGCTAAAGTTGATGTCATGGAAGAAAGAATAAAAAGTATTAATCCTGATTGTGAAGTTATTAAAATACAAGAATTTATTACCAAAGAAAATATGCATCTATTATTTAAAGAGAAGATTGATTATGTTGTTGATGCATGTGATACGGTTTTAACTAAAATGGAGTTAATCAAAGAGTGTTTAAAAAGAAAAATTAAATTCATTTGTTCAATGGGAATGGGGAATAAATTAGATCCAACTAAATTAGAAATAATAGATATTCGCAAAACCAGTTATGATCCATTAGCTCGTGTTATTAGAAAGATGATTAGTGACGAAAAAATAAAAGAAAAAATATTAGTTGTTTGTAGTCGTGAAGTACCAATTAAGAAAAGTTCTAAAACAATTGGTTCAACATCATTTGTACCAGCGACAGCTGGACTACTATGTGCAGCTTATATTATTAATGATATAGTAAGGTGATTATATGAGTTTGGAACAAGAATTAGTAAAAATAGTTAAAAAATTAAAAGGTAATCTGATTACCATCGATGTTAGTAATGATAAGACATTAGAAGCAATCAAAAAAAATAAAAAGTTAATTAACGTTTATGAATTTACTTTTGGTGGTCGGATATACCCTAAAGTAAAAAGTATCAAAGGTAAAAATAAATATCATATTAAAAAGATGAAAAAGTATTTTGAGAAGAAAAGTGTTAATTATTTTATGTGTGAAATCAACCATTTGAAAAAATTTTTTCATGTTTTTATTAAAGATAGTATTGATTTAAATAATAATACAATTTACCTATATGGCGAGAAAAATAGTTATAGTATTAAAGAATTAAAGTATCGTTATGAACGATATGGCTGTAAAGTCGAAATAGTTGAAAATGAATTAGGGTTTATCTTGATAATAAAAACTGGTGAAAATAAAACATCTAAATTACAAAATTTTAAATATTATGTACGTGATAGTTTTTATAATTTAGGGGAGTTAATTACGCAAATATTAATCAATTAAAAACAATAGTAATATTGTTTTTCTTTTGGAGATATAGTATAATATTTAGTAGTTTGGAATGATGTTATGTATCTAAAAGAAATAAGAGCGCATGGTTTTAAATCATTTGCCGATAAGATTCGAATTGATTTAAATAAAGATATAACTGGTATTGTTGGACCTAATGGTAGTGGCAAAAGTAATGTTGTCGATGCTGTTAGGTGGGTTTTAGGTGAACAATCAGTTAAATCATTACGTGGTGATGGACATATGACCGATGTCATTTTTTCTGGTAGTAAAACGAGAAATCCATTAAATGTTGCTAGTGTCACCTTAGTATTTGATAATACTGATCGTTATCTACCCCTTGCTTATGATGAAATAGCTATTAAAAGAAGAGTCTATAAAGATGGTACGAATGAATACTTTATCAATAATGAAAAGTGTCGATTAAAAGATATCTCAGATGTCTTAATCGATAGTGGAGTAGGAAAAGAAAGTTTTAATATTATATCACAAGGAAAAATAGAAGAAATTTTAAGTAATAAACCAGAGGATAGGAGAACCATCTTTGAAGAAGCCGCTGGTGTTTTAAAGTATAAGAAAAGAAAAGAAGATGCGTTAAGAAAACTAGAACGTACGCATAATAATATGAATCGGGTTGATGACATCATTAATGAATTGGAAACCCAAGTTGAACCATTAAAAGAACAAAAAGAAAAAGCTCTACTTTATATTGAAGCTAAAGAAGAATTAGAGAAGATTGAGATTGCTTTAATAACAAAAGATATTACCGATATCAATTATCAATATAAAGCTAAGAAAGATCAAATTGATGATATCAATAATGAATTACTTACCTTATCGACTTCTAATACTGGGTATGAAGCGAAGATTGAAGAATATAAATTAAATATTAATAAAGTAAGCCAAGAATTAAATGAACAAGGGAAAGCTTTAATTGATATTACGACCAAAGTTGAAAAAATTAATAGTCAAAAGAAGATTATCTTGGAAAGACAAAAGTATACGGTTGAAGATTCAAAACTTCATAATAATCTAATTATCTTAAAGGAAACGGAATTAAAACTTCAAAACGATTATAATCGAACAAAATTAGAAATCGATAATAAGAAAACAGAATTAGATAAACTAGTTAAAGAGATGGAAGTTGAAAATACTAAATTAAATGAGATTAAAAAGATTAAAACGAATTTAGAAATAGATTTAAATAGTAAGCATCGTGAACAAACTCTCTTAAAAAATAGAATTCAAAACTTAAGAGAAAGTATTGAGAACAATAGCTTACTACCTAGTAGTGTTAAGAATATTTTGAATAATCCAAAGTTAAGAGGTA
>JAQUFI010000091.1 GCA_028684735.1 Bacilli bacterium
ATGGTTGAATATGACATGGATGCTAGAACACTTTTAAGTTATTTTTTTGATATTTGTAAAATAAATCAAAGAAAAGTTGACAAAATTAAAGAATAATGTTAATATAACACTTGTCTGAAGGGGGAGTATATATATGATTAATCGAAATTTAAAATTATTACCAGAACAAGTGGAGGCACTACAAAAGGAAATAACATCACTAAACGAACAATACAACAAATTAATTGAAGACGCCAAAAATGAAGAGCATTTTAATGCAGGATGTGATTTACAAGGAATTACTGATACTTTTGATCGTTCATCACTTGAAAAATTAAGTTATATTAGTAAAAGAGTAAATGAAATTTCTAACTGCTTAAATTGTCATGAATTAGTTACTGAATATAGTAAAGATATGATTAAAGTGGGAACTCAATTCGAAGTATTTATGAATTTTGGTAAAGGTGATACAGAACAAGATACTTACCGATTAGTAGATAATATAATTGGTTGTTCTTCTGAAGATAAATGTATTTCTTTAAATTCTCCACTAGGAGCAGCTGCTTATAACAAAAAAATTGGTGATAACTTTTGTTATGAAATTCCATCTGGTGCGATTGTCGATTGTGTAGTACTTGATATCTTACCAGAAAAAATAATCGAAAAAGCAAAACAAAAAATTAAAAAATAAAACAAGGTTTCTTGTTTTTTTTTGTATAATCATATATAATTTATAAGAAACGAGGTATTATATGAAAATTAAATATAAATTAAAGCATATTGATCATAATGCTAGGTATGGAACAATAGAAACTAATTATGGGACTTTTGAAACCCCAATGTTTATGCCAGTTGGTACCTTAGCTAATGTTAAAACTTTAACTCCAGAAGAGTTAAAAGCTACTAATAGTGCAATTATTTTATCTAATACATATCATTTATGGTTAAGACCTGGAGAAGGTGTTATTGATAAAGCAGGAGGACTACATAAGTTTATGAACTATGATGGACCTATTTTAACTGATAGTGGGGGTTTTCAAGTTTTTTCTTTAGCTGAAAAAAAGAATATTACGGAAGAAGGCGTAACTTTTAAAAGTCATATTGATGGTTCAAAGTTATTTTTAACACCCGAAATTTCAATTAAAGTTCAAAATAAATTGGATAGTGATATCGCTATGAGTTTTGATGAATGTCCACCTTATCCTGTAAGTAGAGAATATATGGAAAAAAGTGTAGATCGAACTTTAAGATGGGCTAAAAGAGGAAAAGATGTTCACAACAATCCTAAACAATCTTTATTTGGAATCGTCCAAGGAGGAGAGTTTGAAGACTTACGTAAGAAAAGTGCTCTCGAAACAATCAAATTAGACTTTGATGGTTATGCCATTGGAGGAACTAGTGTTGGGGAAGATAAACCAACCATGTATAAGATGATTGATGATGCGATTGGCTATTTACCAGAAGATAAACCAAGGTATCTAATGGGTGTAGGTGATCCAGTTGATATTATTGAAGGAGTTATCAGAGGGGTTGACATGTTTGATTGTGTTTTACCCACGAGGTTAGCTAGACACGGTAATGCCTTTACTAAATATGGTAAGATTAATCTAAAAAACTTAAAATTTAAAGAAGACTTTACCCAAGTTGATGAATGTGATTGTTATACCTGTAAAAAATATACTAAAGCTTATCTTAGGCATTTAATTACTTGTAATGAAACTTTAGGTGGTCGTTTACTATCAATTCATAATATTCGATTTCTTATTAGGTTAACCGAGGAATTAAGAGAAGCCATTAAAGAAAATAGGTTACTAGAATATCGAGAAGAGTTCTTAAACAATTATACAAAAAATGAGTCATAAACTCATTTTTCTTTTTCTTCATTAGGTTTATTACTAATTCCTACCATACTACCAAAGGTTCCAGACATAATAAGAATTAAATAATAAATTAAATCTTGAATTTTAAAACCTGTTTTTAAAAAGATATAATTAATAATTGAAAAGATAACAATAACTAATATCCCATATTTTAATCCTTCTAGCCATCCTTTATTAGAACTTTTTTTACCTAGAATAAAGCCCCCTACAAATAAACTTAAAACAGGAATAATTATTTTAAATACGACAACCACTTTATAACTTAATATATTAAAATAATTAAATAAAGTTATTAGTAGAGTAAAACCTAGAATAATTCCAAATGTATATAATAAAGACATATCAAACTTTTTCATCTCATCACCTAATAAAAAATATGCTTGTATAAAATTTTTATGACTTACCCATAATATGTTAGGTGATATTATGTATTTTAATATAGTTTTTAAAACCATGGTATTATATGTTTATATTATTATAGCTTACCGTATTATGGGTAAAAAGGAAGTTGGTAAACTCAGTATTATTGACTTAATTGTATCGATTTTAATTGCTGAACTAGCTGCTCTTTCAATTGAGGATAATTCTAGATCAATTTATTTATCAATGGTACCTATTTTAGTCTTAGTTGTTATTCAAGTGAGTGTGAGCTATTTAACCCTTAAATATCCTAAATTTCGTAAAGTAGTTGATGGAAATCCGACTATTATTATTAAAAAGGGAAAAATTAATTTTAATGAGATGTCCAAATTACGTTATAGTATTGAAGATTTAATAACCCAATTAAGGGAACAAGGAATTAAAAGTATTGAGGAAGTTGACTATGCTGTTTTAGAAAACAATGGTACTTTATCAACCTTTAAAAAGAGTAAGGATTATCCTATGCCAATTATCGTAGATGGAAATATTGATTTTGAAGTTTTAAAAGATATGAAAAAAGATGTTAAATGGGTATCGGATATCTTAAAAAATAATAATCTTCTTTTAGATGATGTTTTCTATGCTTTTTATACTAAACGTCGAACTTTTATTATTAAAAGAAGTGAATTATTATAGTTTTTAATCATTATTTAAAAACTTGTTTCTTAATCATTTTCGTGATACAATATTGCATAATAGGTGATAAGGTATGAAGAAATATGGATTTACATTAATTGAATTACTAGGAGTTATTATTTTATTGGGAGTTATTGGATTAATCGCAATTCCATCAATTACTAATCTCATCAAAGATTCTAAACAAAAATTATATAATGCTCAAGTTACAATGATTAAAAAGGTAGCTAAAGACTGGTCTATTGAAAATCTTGATCAACTATCTGAATCGAACACTGTATATTTATCTTTATCAACACTCATTAATGAAGGTTATATTGAACAAAATGATATAATAGATCCACGAAATAATAAAAATATTATGGATGGATGTATTTTAATCACATATAACCCTACATATGAAAAATACGAGTATGAATATAACGAAAGTAGTTGTTCATTAATTGAACTTCCATACAGTGATTCAAGTGGGGCCCAAATTCCTGAAATAGCAGGTGCAATGATACCTGTTATTTACAATGGAACTAATTGGGTAAAAGCAGATACAACTAAAAAGTGGTATGATTATAATCTAAAAGAATGGGCTAATGCGGTAACTGTCACAAGTATTAATCGAACTACTCATCTAAATGCAGGACCTGGTGCAATTATACCAATGAGTGATATCAATACGATGTGGGTATGGATACCAAGATATAAATATGCAATACCTACTGGAACTGGTGCTAGAAGTATTAATATCATTTTTGAATCAAAAGATACCATTAAGTCGACTGGTAATGCGATTGATACTAATTATCGCACTCATCCAGCTTTTACTTTTGGTAGTAGTGAATTAAGTGGAATCTGGGTTGGAAAGTTTGAAACGACTGGAACAGTTGCTAGTCCAACGATCTTACCTGATACCATATCTTTAGGAGCTGCTAATTTAAAAACGATTTATGATAGTTCAAGAACTATTGAAAATAATAATAATTATGGATTTGGTAATGAAGTAGATATTCATCTTGCTAAAAATAGTGAATGGGGAGCAG
>JAQUFI010000028.1 GCA_028684735.1 Bacilli bacterium
ATTTCTGGTAATTGTCCAGTACGTTCTCCCGTTACAATCATCTCATAAGCTGGTAATGGTACGGCCCAGTGATCTTTAAACGCTAATGATATTTTTTCACCACGAGCTAAGTTTGTAATCGTATCTAACATAATCATTTTATAGATTTCATTATTTGTTAATTTATTTAAGATTTCCATACTATCCGTAATGAAAACATTATGGGCCAATAATGATGCAAAGGTTTTGGTAAACATTGTAATTTCATTATAGATAATAACTGTTCCAATAACAGGCAAATGCATAAGTGACCATTGAACCATTGTTTTAAAGATTTTAATTGATTTATATAAATATCTAAATAATAGTAAGAAGACAATAAATCCAACAAAAATCCAAATAAAATTCTTTTGTAAGAAATTACTTAAATTTAAAATAGCTAGTGTGAATGCAGGAATTTCAGCTCCATCCATACCTTCATAGATTTGAACAAACTTAGGAATAACAAAAACCATAATAAAGGTAATAGCAGCAAGCGCTATAACTAAAATAATACTTGGATACATCATCGCTGTAACCATTTGTTTTCTTGTCTTTTCAGCTTCAGTAAAATATTCTGACATATCATCTAACGCTTCTGGTAATTCTCCTGTCATTTCTGATGCTTTAATCATATTGATTAATAAACGAGGGAAAGCCTCACCTTGTTTTTCTAAAGCATTACTAAAGTTTTCACCCATCGTTAAGTCATAGATAACAGCTCTAAAAATTCTTTGATATTTTTTATTTTTATATTGACGACTTAATATTTTTAATGATTCAACTAATGGAATACCTGCTTTAATATAAGTAGATAATTGAGTAATAAAGAAAATTAAATCTTTCGTCTTAATTTTGGTTTTATTAGTCTTAGGTGTTCCAAACATTGCTTGAATCCATTTTGAAGATTTAATACTATAAACTTCAAATCCCTCACTAAGTAAGAAGGAATGAACCTCTACTTTAGAAAAAGCCTCAAAATAATCTTTAACTAATTTACCATCAGAATTTCGTCCAACATATTCGAAGACTCTTTTCTTATCACTTTTTACTGCATCGTCACCCTCAAAACTAATCAATAATGCTTGACGGTTGATATCCTCTTTGTTTCGAGCATTCTTAACAAAAGTTAAGTTATTATATTTTTTATTCAAGTATTTTTTAATGTTAGTTGGTAAGTTTTTAATGGTTTCATTAAATCTTTTGATTTTTTCTTTTCTAGTCACATCCTTAATTTCAACGGCTTCATTAACATAAGTATTTTTATCTTGCCATTCAGCTTTAGCTATTTTTGCTTGTTCTTTTTGTTCTTTTAATTCAATAGCCCTTTTCTTTTTAAGTTCAACTTCTTCAGCTTTTTTCCTTAATAAAGCCTCACGTTCTTCAACCTTTTCACGAAGAGCTCTTTCTTTTGCTCTTCTTGCATCAACAATTTCTTGTGCTTTTCGTTTATTGATTAACTCTTGAAGTTGAACTGACATTTTATTGTATTGTTCTTGAGCATTATTTTGAAGAGTAGTGACATGTTTATTTACTCTTGCTGATGACCTTATTGAACTCCCAACATAGATAAATGGTGCAATTATTCCAACAAAAGGATATTTTAATAAAGATCTAACTATTTTGGAAACAATCATCGAAAAGAAAACAATCCCATTATAAAATTTTAATAAAAATTCCTTAATAACAGTTAAAATGTTACTAATAAAATACCATAACGTAAAAAAGAATCCCAACGAAAAAAAGCGTGCAAAAAGAATTGGAATTCTTGTTAAACAGGAAACCGAACGATAGACATAAATACATAGTGTTATATACAAGGGTTTAGTCACCAGCAAACACCATCCAATCCTTTGATTCTTTTATTCTATATAGATTATATCATATTTTTAGTTTTTGTAAAACATTTTTATTTTATTTCATATAATATTTTAGAAAGGAGTATGAAAATGAATTATTATAATCCTTATTTTATGAATCCTTATATGATGCCAGCTATGGGAAATCGCGGTTTATTTAGTAATCTGTTCAAAGGTATTAATTGGAGTTCAATAATCAACGGGACACAAAAAACGCTTGGTATTGTTAACCAAACGATTCCTCTTGTAAGACAAGTGACACCCCTTTTAAAAAATACTAAAACCATGTTTAAAGTTATGAATGAATTTAAAAAGGTTGATACTCCAACTATTAATAATAAAACCAATATTGTTTCATCAACTAATCCAACACCAAATCAAAATACAACTAGTCAAATTAGTGATGGTGGCCCTACTTTTTTCCTTTAATAATATTTGATAATGAAGAAATAGTCATTTGACTATCTTTTTTTATTTTTTTCTTTTTTATATAATATCGATTGAAAATATATTCGAGGTATTGTTGATCAATAGCTCGTTTTTTTAATCGAATAATTGGTCCTAACAAGTAATCGAGTTCATCATAATCCGCACTACCCTTTTTAAATTTTATAATGACATAATACTTTTTCCGTTCATAGACAATTTCTTCATTAATAATCGTATAACCTTGGTCTGAAATTTCTTTTCTTAACAAATCTAAATCTCGATTGGATTGAATAATCAAGTGATTAAATTGATACCCTTTTAAGATTTTTAAAATAGTCTGTTTTCCCATACCAGCCATTATAACGGTATCAACATCAGTAACCTCAATATCATTTAAACCATCAGTTTTAATTAAAGTTATTTGATCACTCAAATTATATTTTTTGATATTGTTTTCTGCATTCTTAATCACATGACTACTAATATCAGTCGCAATACATTGAACTTGTTTATTTAGTGTAAGGTAAATGTCAAGTAGCGCATGGTCACATCCAACATCAATAACTTTAATTCCATCATCAACTAAATCAGCAATAGCTTTTAATCTTTTCGATAACACTAGTCACCCATATAATCTTTAAGTTTACGGCTACGAGAAGGATGACGAAGTTTCCTTAATGCTTTAGCTTCGATTTGACGAATACGTTCCCTAGTTACTCCAAACATCTGACCAACTTCTTCTAAAGTACGACCCTTTCCATCTTCAAGACCAAAACGAAGACGAATAACTTTTTCTTCTCTTTCCGTTAAAGTTTCTAATACTTCACTTATTTCATCTTTTAATAATTCATTCGTTGCATATTCTTCAGGGCTCATATTACTTTCATCTTTGATAAAGTCTCCTAGATGAGAGTCATCTTCTTCACCAATTGGTGTTTCTAAGCTAACTGGATCTTGACTTATTTTATAAATATCTCTAATCTTTTCAACTGTTGTATTCATTTTTTTAGCTAATTCCTCTTCCGTTGGCTCACGATTAAGTTCTAGCGTTAATTGCCTTTGAATACGAGCTAATTTATTAATTGTTTCAACCATATGAACAGGCACTCTAATCGTACGAGCCTGATCCGCAATAGCTCTTGTAATAGCTTGTCTAATCCACCATGTAGCATAAGTTGAAAATTTAAATCCCTTCGTAACATTAAACTTTTCAACTGATTTCATTAACCCAATATTACCTTCTTGAATTAAGTCTAAGAAAAGCATCCCTCTACCAACATATCTCTTAGCAATACTAACAACTAAACGAAGATTAGCTTCTGCTAAAGTCCTCTTAGCTTCTTCATCACCTTCACTAATACGTTCTGCTAGGGCCGTTTCTTCTTCTAAGGTTAATAATTTAATTTGTCCTATCTCTTTTAAATACATACGAACAGGATCATTAATTGTTAAATCCTTAGTTAAAATATCATCTTGAAGTAATAATTTATCAACTTTACTATCACTACTATCAGCTTCATCTTCACTAACAACCGCAATATTATTTTCATTAAATAAATTATATAAATCATCTAATGAATCAGAATCTAAATCTAACCCCTTCAATGCACTTGCTAATTCCTCATACGTAATATAACCATTTTCTAAACCCTTTTTTACTAGTTCAACTTTTCTGTCTTCAAATGTTTTAATTTCATTAATCATTGCTCTCACCTTTCTTTAACTTAATTATCTCATCAGCAATCTTCGCTTTTTCTAAAGCGTCATCTTCTTTTCTCATTTTTTCTTCTAACCTTTTAATTTGATAATTAATATTAAATTCCTTAATCGTATTAATATAATCATCAATCTCATCTAAGGTATATTCATCTTTAAGATTTAAACTTTCAAGTTCCCCAATTACTTTTAACAGATCCTCATTATCCGTTAAACTACTAATTAAATCAGCTATATCAATATACCCATTTTCTTTATAAAATAAACCTATTTCATAAGCTAAATAACGGTATTTCTCAGTTGGCATATATGTAATCTTCTTATTATAAATTTTTATAACATCTTTATTTCTTAACATATAAAAGATTAAATACTTTTGAGCTTTCTGATATTTATTTTCTTTAACTGATATTTTTTCTTTCTTAATTGGTATTACTATATCATTAGGAACTGGACTTAATTTACTTTTTAAAAACTCAATATCAAGTTTTGATTCCTCACTTATTTTTTTAATCGTAATCTCTCTTAATATCTCATCATCAATCTTATTAAGTTCTTCAATAATCGTATTAACATATTTAGCCATATCTTCACTATCATTTAAATCAATATTATGTTTAAGATATGATAATTTAAAATCCATCACATTCATAGGGTTATTTATCTTACTAAGAAACTTATTACCATGTTTTTTAATATAGTCATCAGGATCTAAATTATCTTCTAAACGAATAACCTTAGGAATAACCCCTACATCAATTAATTCATTAGCACATGCCATCGTTCCTTTAGCACCAGCAATATCCCCATCAAAGCAGATAATAATCTCTTTAGCCATCTTTTTAATTAATAAGGCTTGCTGCTTAGTAACAGCTGTCCCAAGCGTAGCAACCACATTCTTAACCCCAATCGAATAAGCCCTAATCACATCCATTTGACCTTCCATCACAATAACTTGTCCACTCAAACGACATTCTTCTTTAGCACGATTAAAGTTATATAATAGTTCTCCCTTTTTAAAGATATCGGTTTCTTTAGTATTGATATACTTAGCCATATCATCACCACGATAAATACGACCACTAAAACCAACCACACGTCCATTTATATCTTCAATTGGAAACATAATTCGGTCTTTAAAGATATCACTTAATCCATACTCATTTTTTATTACTAAACCACTTTGAATTAAATGTTTAGAATCATACTTCTTCTTAATCAATAAATTAGTTAAGATCTTACAATCATCTAAAGCTAGTCCAATCCCAAAGTGCTTAATCATCTCGTCATTAATCTGACGAGATTTTAAATAGTCTTTAGCCTCTTTACCATTTATCGTATTGATATTATTTTGATAAAACTTATAACCCAAATCATATATTTCATATAATTCACTATACTTATTAGCATAATTACTCTCTTTGTTGATACTAATATTAAGAGGTATCCCCGCTATATCCGCACATCTTTTTAATGATTCAGGAAAACTAATATGTTCATAATCCATCATAAACTTAAAAACATTACCAGTTGCCCCACATGAAAAACAGGTATAAATCTGTTTATCTTTTGAAACACTCATACTAGGATTCTTGTCATCATGAAAAGGACAAACTCCAAAATAATTCTTACCTCGAGGAATGAGTGGGATATAATTGGATATAATATCTACAATATCTACCCCATTACGAATATTATTAATTACTTCTTGCTCAATCATACTCATATATCATACTCTCCTAAATATAATATACGACAAAACTTTTCGTTTTCCTTTTTTATTATCTTTTTTCCTTTAATTTACATAATATATCATAAGGAGGCCCTATGAATCACAAACAAATTAAATATATTGCTGTAATAGGTATTTTCATATTATCATTTATCTCACACTATATATATAATATCATTCCCTCCCCTTTCCTATCACCCTTCTTCCCTGTCAATGAAAGTATCTGGGAGCATATGAAGATTATCTTTACCCCAATTATTATTTACGGAATAATCGATTATTATTTACTTACTAAATATAATATTAAACACCAAAACTTCATATCATCTTTATCAATCAGTTCCATAAGTTCCGTTATAATCTATCTTCTTATCTACTTACCTCTTTATGAACTAATAGGTGAGAATTTATTCATTAGTATTTCTTTATTATTTATAGTTATAATTATCTCCCAACTAATTAGTTATTACATCCAAAAAAGAAACAATATCAAACTAGATATTATTTCTTGTCTTTTAATTATTATTTCATATATTATATTTGGTTATCTTACATATTACCCTTTTAAAAACTATATCTTCTTTGACACAAGTAATAATATGTATGGGATTAATACCTATTATCTAGGGAATTAAACCAAAACCACTTACAATATACCTACCATATGGCCTACTATTAACAGCTAGATTATTATAAATCTTATTATTTACAACTAAAGTGGTTGATGTTCCGCCATCTAAATTAGCAGCATTATGAGCTCCATACTTAACTAATATATCGGTTAATTCTTGTAGAGATGTTCCACCAACATTAGCATATGTTCCATCCATAATTACAAACAAGACAATCCCATCTTTTCTTTGACCAATGGCGACACGTGGAGCCATCCCATATGGATCACCCACAATTTTTATAGTTTTACCATTTACAATTAAATTGGGACCATAAGATAAAGCATCACGAATTTTATGCTTTTGAATTGCATCTTCAGCATTTGTATCTAATAGTACCAATTTATTATCGGTATTAAAACCAATAATTTGGCGAACCCCACCATCATCCCATAATATTTTTTTATTTTTTATTAAAATACCGGTTGGAATTCCACTTCCCCAACCCTCATCTTTGAAACTTCCACCGTTAATACAAACAATTCCACCATCTCTTCTACACATATCGATTGTTCTTTCACCATGTTTTGTACCAAGTTGTTCTTTAGCAATAAGTTTTACTTTTGAGGGGTCATATATTGCTACTACAAAACCTGACTCACGACCAATTTTTATATCAATGATTTTATAATCATTGTTACCAGGATCTCTTTCTAATATTTGTTCATCATATTTATTATCATAGTTATCTTTTGGTTTTGTATCAATCACAATATCGTCAAGATTAACATCTTCATCTATTTCAATAAAATAATTTTTACTTAATATATCTGTAATCATTTCATCGTTATAAAAGATATAAGCTAAGTATTGATGAGTGGTAGTATTCATTGCAGTTGTAACTAGAAAATTACGAAAATAACTGATTGGTCCATAAGTTAGGAAGAAGCCAATTAAGGCTAAGACATCTAAAACAATTAAAATGATTGTACTTTTTCTCATGTTATACCTCCAACTCGTATGGACTATTCTTAGTTCCATTACCTTTTACTATTTTTGTTTTATCAATACAAATAGCAGGTCTTATTCTTTTGATATAAGTTATTTTAGATGTAAATAAGTTTTCATCGTTATTGAATGAATAGATCATACCATTATCAGCAGGCGTCATAAAAAAGTAATTGCTAAGACTACTATTTAGTTTAATATCTGAAACATTATAAGTACCAACTTTAGCTGATATTTTATTACTAAAGACGTTTTTATAATTGTATTCATTAGTTTTAGTATATTCACCAGTATACCAATCACATTCAACTAAAAGATGTTTATAAGTTAATGAGTTATAGACAGTAGTATTTAAATATTTAGCTAATGAATAATTGATATTAGTATTAAACTTATTATCAATTGGACTAAAATTATAGGTATTGTATTCACTACCATAATAGTTATCTAAGATTAAACGAGCATGATTATCGTTTTTTTCATATACTCTCCAAATATCATTAGCTAATTTAACATATGAATAAGTGTTTAATTGTTGTTCTGTTTCTTCTTCAAAAATATATGGTTCATTAATAGTTCCTGATCCGCTTTGAATAACAGCGGTCTTTTGAAGAGTAATAACAGGTTTAATCGCATAACCATTATCTGGTGTACTCTTTGAGACATTGTTTTCTAAGACATGCCATACCATGTTGTCACTAGTAGGTGTACTTAACCAGATATTATTTGAATGATTAATATAACTAGTTCCATCACTTAGAGAATTGATATAATCATTTAAATTCAATAATGAAACATAATCATCATTACTCGTTTGATTACAACTAAAACTTTCCAAATCATTAACGGTATCTTTACAAATAGTATTAGGTTGGAGATACTTTTCTTTATTTCTTAAAGTCTTTTCAAAAATACCTGTATTATTACCGTTTTCTACTAACCAATCTCTGATATTAGAACTATTATAATCATTAGAATTGTCATCCCACATTAGATTATTAACATATTCATCAGTAATCAACAATATACTATTATCATTATTTATTTTGACAATACGCCATAATAGATTAGAATAACTAACATAATTATTATCGACATCACCTTTATAAACGAAGGTTCCTTTAATACTGTATAATCCGTCACCTTCATAGATAACAGGTGTGTTTTTACGAATGGTAACACCCATTAGTTCTGTTTTTTCACCAGTTACGGTTTTAGGATTATAAATACGATAGTAATGAATTAATCGATAACCATAGAAACATGTGAATCCTATTAAAAAAATTAAACTTAAGATAGTGAAACTTAATTCTAATTTAGTAATTTTTCCTTTAACTTTTTTTTCTTTTTTTGCCATTTTACTTCTCCTATCAACATGATTAATTATATCAAATTTTAATTTTTATATCAATATTATTCGACATAATTATTAAATTGGTATAAGCTACTATAATTATATTATTAAGCCAAAAAGAAAAGATATAATAACTATATCTTTTAAATTACTTCATCTAAAATATAAGGATTTTTTAATACTTCAACTAACTTATCTATTTCATTAGTTGTATTATAAAAATATAAACTAAGACGGCAAGTGTTTTTAACACCTATTTCGTCTTTTAAAATTTTAGCACAATGATTACCTGCTCTTACACAGATGTGGTGTTTATTTAAATAGATAGCCAGATCTTGAGCAAAAATACCATCGATATTAAAAGCAATAATCCCACTTTCGCTTGTTTTATTATAGATAATAATATTAGGTACTTTTTCTAATTCTTTTAAGGCATAATTTCTTAAATTAATTTCATAAGTATGAATAACATCCATTCCTATCTTGTTTAAGTATTCAATGGTACTACCATAACCAATGACACCAGCAATATTAGGTGTACCTGCTTCTAAACGATGAGGCAAATCACTATAGACTCTTTCTTTATTTGAATCAAATGTTGCATTCATCCCACCACCAACAACAATTGGCTTAATCTTCTCTAATAATTCTTCTTTACCATAGATAACCCCAACTCCGGTTGGGCCACACATCTTATGGGCTGAAAACGCTAAAAAATCAACATCTAAAGTTTGAACATCATATGGTAGATGGGCAACACTTTGAGCCCCATCAATTAAAACTAAAATATTATTTTGGTGAGCATAATTAATTATTTCTTTAATAGGTCTAATATCACCTGCTACATTCGTAATATGAGCAATCGAAATAACTTTTGTTTTTGAAGTAACTGCTTTTTTTAGATTATCAAGCGTTACTTTTAAATCACTAGTTAAATCAATATATTTAACTTTAATCTTTAATTCCTCTTCTAATTCAAACCAAGGAAGAATGTTGGAAGCATGTTCACTTTTGGTAATTAACACTTCGTCATCTTTGTTTAGATGATATTTAAAATAACCAAAGATTATTTTATTTAATGAATCAGTCGATCCACTTGTGAAAATAATTTCTTTAGTGCTTTTGGCATTGATAAAGTCTTTAACTAGTTGTCTTGTTTGTTCATACATGGTATCAACCTTTAAACTGATATTGTAATCACCACGATGAGCATTCGCACTATAATTATTATAATAGTCAGCTGTAACCTCACTTAAAATTTTAGGTTTTAAAGTTGTAGCTCCATTATCTAAATAGATTAGATTGTTTTGAAGCATCAAGAAGTCTTCACGATTCATAATTCACCTCCAGTATTGATCAATAATTTTAATTAATTTTGATTGTTTGGTTTTTTTAAAATCACTTAACAAGAATCCTTTGATTAACAAGTTAGTTGCATTACTTTCATCGATTCCTAAGCGTTGTAAATAAAATATCTCTTCATCACTAAATCGTCCAATTAAAGCTGAGTGATTGGCTTCAACATCATTATTATCAATAAACAAATTAGGGTTTATTTGACATTTATTATCGGTTAAATTAATAATACGGTTGTTTTGATTTAAGATACAATCCTTTTTATTATTTAAAACAAAACCCGATACATTAAAAGTTAAAACCCCATCTAAGATATTAACTCCATTATTTTTAATATTACTAACGGTATTACTATAATTATGATACACAATTAAATCATACTTTTCTTCATTGACACTAATGGTTTTTAAATTATAATTAAATTCAGCTTTTTTACCATTCAAATTAACAATGACCATTTCTTTAGCACCTGATAGGTGATAAAACTTATCAATATCAGTTTTGCTGTTTTCTTCTAAATAATATTTATATTGAACTTTCGTATGATTGCCTTCACGATATTCAAATAACTTAAATTTAACATTCTCTTTAACGCTAATAAAGATATCTAATTTAGTATTTTCTTGGCTTCGATATTCTATTTCTAAACTGGTACTCTTTTTTACTTTTATTTTTAGACTATTAATACTAAATAATTCATTTTTTTCTAAAAAAGTAAATTCAATTTTATCATCTAGTGATACTATTTCAGGAATATCATTTACTACTATTATTTTATTCATTTTGAGAAGTTTCCTTCACTGTATAAGTACCAGAAATAATATCTTTTGGGGTGGTGAACTTTTCATATCCTTGTTCTTCGATTTCTTTTACTAAATTAACATCTCCACTTTTAATAATACTACCATTCATCATAATATGAACATAGTCAGGTTTAATATAATCTAATAATCTTTGGTAATGAGTAATGACTAATAATCCAGGATTGTTCTCTTTATAATAATTCATAACATTCTCACCAACAACCTTTAAACTATCGACATCTAGTCCAGAATCAATTTCATCTAGCACAATCATCGATGGTTCTAACATATACATTTGAAGGATTTCATTTTTCTTTCGTTCACCACCACTAAATCCTTGATTAATACCTCGGTGAATCATCTTTTTATCCATTTTTAAGTGTTCAACGGTTTGATCTAGTTTTTTGATAAAAGGTATTAAACTAAAATCACTACCTTTTTTAATATTTAAAGCCGTTCTTAGAAAGTCAGCATTCGTTACGCCTTCAATTTCTAATGGCATCTGCATTCCTAAAAATATGCCTAAACGAGCTCGTTCATCAACTGATAAAGTTAAGATACTTTCCTCATCAAATAAGATATCACCTTTAATAACTTTATAATAAGGATCTCCCATGATTACCTTAGCTAACGTTGATTTACCGGTCCCATTAGGACCCATAATGGCATGGATTTCCCCACTTTTTATTTCCAAGTTAAAGTCAACAAGAATTTTCTTTTTCTCGACTTCAACGGTTAGATTAATTATTTTTAAACTGTGCATAACACCATCTCCATTTTATATTATACCTTAAAATTAATCTTTTTGGTATAAAATCGTTTAATTTGTACCAATATATAATTGAATATTCGCAGGTATTCACGAAAGGGGTTTAATTCCCCTTCTTTTTTTGTTATAATTAAGCTGGAGATGATAAAATGAATTGTGTCTTTTGTAAGATTATGAGTGGAGAAATTCCTTCATATACGATTTATGAAGATGATTTAATAAAGATTTTTTTAGATATAAATCCAGATACTAATGGCCATTTATTAATTGTTCCTAAGAAACATATCTTAGATTTAAATGAAATGGATGATTCAACTTTAATTCATATTATGAAGATGGCTCAGAAACATCGTTTAATCTTAGAAGAAAAACTTAAGATTGATGGATTAACCTTAATTCAAAATAATGGAATGATTCAGGAAGTAAAGCATTTTCATTTACACTTAAAACCTTATTACAAAGATAAACAACCACTTAAAGATCCAAAAGAAATTTATGAGATATTAAAGAGTCTTGATTAAAAATCAAGACTCTTTATTTTTGATTTATTTAATTTTAATTTTTCCTTAACATCTTCATTCACATTATTTTTTACATAATCATCAATAACATCATTGGATATTTCTATTTTCTCAGTATTATAATATAAATAACCATCAACAATAATATCTAAGACAGGTGGCAGTTGATTAGATAATTCAACCACCAATTCAATTGGGTTTTGTTCAATAATATCTATTAAAGCTTTATCATTCACATCTAATAAATTACGTTGAGGTTCACTATCTAAGTATTTCATCCACTTATAATAAGTAGCTGCCATATCAGTAAGGACTTCTTCGTAGTTATCTTTATCGTAAGTATAAAGTGACTCTAAAGTAACTAAAACAGAATCTAAAGCCCTATTTTTTGTATCAAAGTCTTCTCCACATTTATATATATAATCTTTATAAAAGAGTAATAAATCTTCTGCTTGATAAGATTTTAAAATTTCAATTTTATCGTATAGATGGGTAGGACACATCTTAAATAAAAACTTGTCTTGAGGAATAGCATTGGTCATTATTTCTCTTTTAGTACATTCATCGTAATCATTATAATCAAGACCATCAACCATCATAACTGATAACATAGTATCACTTTGTTCAAACTCATTTAATAAATCATCAATACTATTTAAACTATTATAATATTCTAATATTCCTTTATCTTCTTTAGATAACTTATTATAAGTATGATCAAAGCATAATAACTTATAATGATCAGCAAATATCACACTAACTAATAGCTTATAGAACCTATAATTATTTTCTTTTAAGATTTCTAATTGTTGATAAAAGATATCTGCTAGTTCGTATTCCTCAAAATTATTTTCAAGATACGTACATATATTATTCCAATATCTTCTTATCCCATTATTAATATTAATAATCTCAGCTTTCATCTTAATTCCCCCTAATAAACAAAGTATACCATAAAAAAAGAAATTATTAAATAATTTCTTTTTTAATCCCTTAAGAAAACAGGTGTTATGGTTATTTGTCTACCTAAACCATTCTGATTAAAAGCAGTGGGGTCTACGGTAACATTAATTGCTTTGTTGTCAATTTTAGCATTACCTTGGGTTATTAAATTAAATTTAAACGCACTATTACCTATGTAAGTAACACTATTGGGGATATTAATACTCGTGAAATCATTTGAACTAAAAGCACCATCACCTATTCTAGTAACACCATTGGGGATAATTATACTACTAAATTTATTAGAACGCAAAGCATAATCCCCAATCTCTGTAACTCCACTTGGAATTATAATATTAGTTATTTCATTATCAATAACCATATATTTAGGAATATTGGTTAAGCCGTCAGGCAAAATAAGACTTGTAAGATTGTTACCAGCAAATGCACACTCTTTAATCGTTGTAACACTATTAGGAATAGTAATTGATGATAAATCTAGTCCAGCTAAAGCTGCATGACCAATAGAAGTAATTCCTGGAAGAATATTATTTGCAATACTTTCAATACCCAATATTAAGGTTGTTAAATCTTTACTATATATTGCATTATTAACACTAGTATAATATGGACTAGAAGGGCTTACACTCAATGAGACTAAAGGATTTTGGGCAAATATATTACCACCTATACTTATATTACGAACATTACCATCCATATTAATTTTATTTAATGAACTGCCAAGGTAGGCAGTTGTAATATTATTATATGAAAAAGCTTCATAATCTAAATTAGTAACACTATCTGGAATAATTAAATTAGTTAATTCGTTGTATTTAAATGCTTGACTTTTTAATGTTTTAACAGTATTACCTAAATCAAGATTAGATATCTGATTGTATTCAAATGCGCTAATACCGATTATTAAGACACCGTCAGAAATACTTACATTAGTTAATTGATTATTACTGAAGGCATGATTACCAATTGTTGTTAAAGTACTAGGAAGAGTTATTTTGGTTATAAGATTATTTTTAAATGCTCCATTAGGATTCGATCCATCTAATATTCCGAGAACTCCTTCTGGGATAACGACTGATGTGAGTTGTTTATTATCAAAAGCTGCCCCACCTATATATTTGACATCATAAATAGTATCATTTTTTTGAATTTTGGCAGGTATAATAATATCCTTAGAACAACCTGCATCATAGTTAGTTATGGTTAAAGTGGCCTCATCAAAAGTATAACATAGATATTCAGAATCAGATGGTTTTAAGATTGTTTTATCACTTAAAAAAGAACAACTTTCATCAAAATATTGATGTATATAATTTTTGTTTGATGGTTGATATTTAATTACCACACAACCATCTATAATACTTGAATCTCTTGGATCAATTATTTCATCTTGCTTAACATATCCCCCATTAATTAAATCTTGGATGCTTAAAAAAGTTGAGTTTATTTCTGATATTTCATCATTATTGACAACACTCCATTTTCGAGCACTGTTTTCAATTGTTTTTACTTGCTGATTATAGGCATTATCTTTCGAATCTTTGATTACTTTATTAATCGTTGGTACTACTAAGAGAGCAATTACTCCTAATAAAATAACAACTCCTAATAATTCTATTAATGTAAATCCTTTTTTCATTGTTGCCTCACCTCTATTATTTCATAATACCATATTTCTCATAATTTTACAAGAAAAAAGCTATTATTTAATAGCTTCTTTTCTTGATAAGTTTAAACGACCGCGTTTATCATAACCTAGTGATTTAACTAGGATTTCATCTCCAACTTTAACGACATCACTTGGTTTTTCAACTCTTTCATTAGCTAGTTGAGAAACATGGACTAGTCCTTCACAACCAGGCCATAGTTCAACAAAACATCCAAAATCTTCTACTTTAACTACTTTAACAGTATAAATAGCATCGGTTTCAACTTCTCTAACGATATCTTTAATCATTTGAGCAGCTTTATTAATAATATCATAATCAGTATGATAGATAATTACTCTTCCATCATCTTCAATATCAATTTTAACTGCATCTTTATCACTAACACTGATGACATTACTTGCATCTTGAATAATCTTCGTGATTACTTCACCACCACGACCAATAACATCCTTAATCTTTTCTGGATTAATCATAAATGATTGAATCTTTGGTGCATATGGACTTAATTCTTCTCTTGGTTTAGCGATGACATCTGTCATGATATCTAAAATTTGATAACGAGCTTTTTTAGCTTGTTCTAAAGCTTCACTTAAAATTTCTTTCGTAACTCCTTCAATTTTAATATCCATTTGCATAGCACAAATACCTTTTTTAGTACCAGCTACTTTAAAATCCATATCTCCCATATGGTCTTCTAAACCTTGAATATCAGTTAAAATAGTATAGTTATCACCTTTCGTAATTAAACCCATAGCTATTCCAGCAACTGGATCTTTAATTGGTACACCTGCTGCCATTAAAGATAGGCAACCTGCACAAATACTTGCTTGTGATGATGAACCATTACTTTCTAATATTTCTGAAACAATACGAATTGTATATGGGAATTCTTCTTCTGAAGGTAGAACTTGTAGTAAAGCCTTTTCACCTAAAGCTCCATGACCAACTTCACGTCTACCAGGAGAACCATATCTTCCTACTTCACCAACACTAAATTGAGGAAAGTTATAGTGAAGCATAAATCTTTTTTCTTCTTCAATCCCTAGACCATCTAAGATTTGGTGTTCATTTAAAGCTCCTAGGGTCGTAATAGCTAAAGCTTGAGTTTGTCCTCTTGTAAATAGTGCTGACCCATGAGTACGAGCTAAAACATCTATTTCAGCTGATAAATCTCTTATCTCATCCATTGCTCTTCCATCAGGACGAACTTTTGCTTCAGTAATTAATCTTCTAACTTCATAAGCTTCGATTTGATCAACAACTTTACCAACATTTTTAAGAATGGTATCTAAATCATCACTATCTTGATATTTTTCTTTAAAAAAATTAATCGCATCTTCTTTGACTTTATCAATCGCTGCATACTTTTCTAATTTTTCTTTAATTTGAATAGCTTTAACCATTAAGTCACTAGCAAATGTTTTAACTTCTTCTTCTAAAACAGTATCGACGACATTTAAAACTACTTCAACTTTTTCCTTACCTACTTCTTTGATGATTTGTTCTTGAAAGGCAATTAATTCTTTAATTGCTTCATGTCCAAACATAATCGCTTCAACCATATCTTCTTCTAAGACTTCTTTACTACTAGCTTCAACCATATTGAT
>JAQUFI010000092.1 GCA_028684735.1 Bacilli bacterium
TCTCCAACACGAAATTCAGGATGATCTTGTCTAATTTGGCTTTTAGTTATTTTTTCAACTAAATTCACAATGTCACGCTCCTTTTACTAAATGTTGATCATAGGTATTAAGTCCCAGCGGATCACATCGACTAAATAATTCTATCACAGTTGAATAACTTTTTCAACTATTATCTACTTTTTCCTTTTTTTTCTTCCAAGACTTCTTCAACAATATAATTTCTGCTATTAATAATATATAATTTTTTACTTAATTCTTGATTAATTAAATCAATCTTTTGTAATAATAACTCATAATATTTTTTATCTAAATACATACGATATGTATTCATAACCGTTCTTTTATATCGCTCTAGATTATTTAAGGCCTTAGCAATATCTTCAGGATTAGTATCATTATCATTATCCATTATATCAATAATATATTTTAAATACTCTTCAAGCTTTCTTTTGCTTTTTTTAACCAATAATTTTTTAGTAAATGAGGGTTTAATTAAAATTAATTTATTAACAATAATTCCATCATACTTAACTTTATTTTTAGGAGTTACTTGATATCCATCTATTTTCTCATAGTCGATATAAAAAACTTCTTTTTGACCACCTTTTTTTATTAAAACATAATGTTCTTTTTTCATATAATCATCTCTTTTCTAATAAATCAGGTCGGCGTTCCAAGGTCTTTTTAAGAGCTTCTTCTTCACGCCATTTTCGAATGTTTTCATGATGACCAGATAATAATACTTCTGGAACTTCCATCCCTCTAAAATTTTGAGGTTTAGTATAAACCGGATGATCAAGCAAATTATTATTAAATGATTCATTAAGATGTGATTCTTCAATTATGACACCATCAATTAAACGAATAACACTATCCATAACAACCATGCTTGGAATTTCACCACCGGTTAATACATAATCACCAATGCTTATTTCCAAGTCAACAATTGACCTTATTCGTTCATCAAATCCTTCATAATGACCACAGATTATTATAATATGATTGTATTTCGTTAAGTTATAAGCTTGTTCCTGGGTATATGTCTTACCTTGTGGTGTCATCATTATAACTAAACTATCAGGGGTTCTAAAATGTTCAACGGCATCGAAAATAGGTGCTGGCATAAGGACCATTCCATGTCCTCCACCAAATCCATAATCATCAACACGATTATTTGGTTCTTTAGAAAAATCACGAATATTGTGAATGTTAATCGTAACCTTATTATCTTTAACCGCCCTACCAATAATTGAAGTGTTAACAAACCCATCAAACATTAATGGAAACAATGTTAATACATCAATTTTCATTAAGCAAGCCCTCAATTTCTTTGATGTATATTCTCTTATTATCCAGATCAACCTTTTCAATAAATTCACTTAAATTAGGAATTAAATGATTTATTTCATTATCTTTAACAACTAATATATCATGAGCATTATTATTAACAATGTGTGTAATATTACCAATTCGTTTTTCTCCAAAATAAACTTCAAGTCCAATTAATTCTTCATTAAATAAATCATCAACAATTAAATCTTCTTTATTTATATATACACTATCACCTTTATACATAATAACATCATTAATATTATTAATTCCCTCAAACGTAATCATATCGTATATTTTATGATAGCGATAACTATTAACCTTTAACTTATCTTTAAATCTTCCAACATATAAAGTAAAGCCTTTAGAAAATACCTTTTCTTTATGTTTGAAGTCAGATATTAGTCTTACTTCACCCTTAACACCATGCGTATTAACAATCTCCCCGACAAAAATGTATTCCATAATTCCACCTACTTATCTGCATAATAATAATTAAATTGTATCTTATTCACTAAGTTCGTATAATATTATACTGGTTGCTACGGCAACATTTAGACTTTCACAAACTGAATTCATATTAATATATATGAACTCATCACATAGGTCTTCTACCTCTTCACTAAGGCCACTGCCTTCGTTACCCACTATTATAACAAACTTTTTATTTTTTTCAACACTTTTTAAACTTTTACCATGGGTAACTTTAGTCCCCATTATTTTATATCCTTTAGATGTTAGAGTTGGTAACACCTCTAACAAGTCAGCAACAATAATATCAACATGAAAAAGCATGCCTTGAGTTGCTCTGACCACTTTTGAATTATATATATCAACCGTATCAGAACTCAAAATTATTGTATCTATATTAAAAGCAACAGCACTTCTAATAATAGTTCCTAGATTACCTGGATCTTGAACATTATCAACAACTAATACCTTATCACCAATTGTATTAACTTCTTTTAACTTATCACAAATACCAATAATATTTGATGGAGATTCTAAAGAAGATATGTAATTAATTATATCATTAGTTACATAATTAGTAGTAACTGGTAGTGGAAAAACCTCGTTTTTTTCAAGTAACAATTCCTTAAGATAACCAGTTTTATAGGCTTCTAAAACTAAATGGCTTCCCTCAACCATAAATTCATTATACTTTTCCCGATATTTTTTCTGACTTAATTTTTTTATTTGCTTAATTTTAGAATTTTCAATTGACGTATAAAGCATCATATCACCTGTATTCATTTTATCAAATAAATGATTTAATGTCTATTCAATAAAATAAATCAGACCACTTACTTAATTTTTTTTATACACTTTTTTATTCAAATCTAAACTTTGTAATTGCAATTTAATTCTAACATGATTAATTTCAGACATATTTATCCCAAACTTTTTCAAATCATTTTCTTTTAATTCCCATAACTCATCAACAATATAAATATTATTTTGTTTTAATTTTTCAATTATTTGCTCATCAATTTCTAATTCACAAATATCGTCTTCTAAACATACACAATTCATTTTACCAACCTCATTAATTTATTTTATAAGTTCCTTAACTTTATTAACAACATATTCTTTAGTTTCATCGTAACTCATATTAAGTACGAGCGCGAATTCATAATACAAAATCTTTTCAGCCATCTTGTGATAAATACTATCTTTTTCCGTAGTCTTCTTACCAGCCTCTTCACGTTCATTATTTCGAAGATATGTTGTTTTTATTATTTTGATCAAATCTAAATGATCGCCAGTATTTAATAATCGTTTATATTCATTTTCAATCATACGGTGTTGATCAGTAATCGCTTCCACATTAGGAATATCATTAATTATTCTTTCAACTTCTTCTAAACTGATTAATGGTCTAATACAATTATTAAGATTTTCAGTTGGAACAGAAATAGTTAATGAGTCATCAATTATAGGTGCCAAAGTATAATATTCTTGATCATTTCGACTGCTATGTCTAATTCCCTTAACTTTACAAACATCACGCTTATAAACAACATACTCATTTTCCTTAAACATCTTATCCCTCCTTATAAAAAATAGCTATCAACTGGACTTACGCCATCAATAGCTACTCGTTCTAAACTAATTATACCATTTTTATTGAGATTTTGTAAGGGTTTAAATTTTTTGTCGGCTTTTTCTAAAGTTTAATCAAAAAAAGAGAAGTATTATTCTCTTCCTTGATTTTGACTTTGGCCTTTTTTAAGTTTGTTTCTTTCATTTTCAATAGATTGTTTTAATTCAGGATATGTTTTCTTTTCAGCTTCTTTAATTACTTCTTCTTTATAACTTTCAACGCTTTCTTTGATTTTTTCCTTTTTCTCTTTAATTAACGAAGATAATACTTCTTCTTTATCTTCTTCACTCATTACAGCAGTATCAACATCAGCATTATCTAAAAGTTCTTCTTTCAAAGATTCCACTTCTTCTTGGTTAGCATTTCTTAATTCTTCTTTTTCCTTTTTCATAGTCTCAGTCATTTCT
>JAQUFI010000093.1 GCA_028684735.1 Bacilli bacterium
TGGCGAGATATTAACATCGATTTAGATGGAGACGGCAAAGCAGATGTTGATATTGATACCGATAGCGATGGCAAAGCAGATTTAAATTTAGATTTAGACGGTGATGGTAAATGTGATCTAAATTGTGATACTGATGGCGATGGTAAATGTGATTTAAATTGTATTAAAGAATGTAATGCCAGTGGGGATGGTCAACAATCTTGTGAAATAATTGTAGAAAAAGAAGTAATTAAGACTATAATTATAGAAAAAATAATTGAAAGTGGCTCTTCGACTGAAAGTGGAAATAATTCAATATATGTTCGAGGAGCAAAATTATTGGTTACATTTGCTGATACTAACGAAGTAAAAGCAGAAAAAGTTTATCCGACTGATCAACCAGAACCAGAACTTCAAGAAAATATCATAATTCCTGATAAAATATTTACAATTCAAAATACTGGTGAAGTAAACGCCCGATATAATCTTAAATGGGTTATCGGTAAAAATGAATTTACTTCAAATAATTTAAAATTTAAAGTTGCTTCAACTAATGGTGGAGGAATTTTAAATAGTTATACTTCTTTGCCATTAAATGACCAAATATTTTTGTCAAATATTTCAATTGCTCCAGGAATTACACAAACTTATACCGTATCATTTATTTTAGAAGGTATTAATAGTCCTCAAAACTATGATCAAAATAAAATTTTTAGTGGAAGAATTAATGCTGAGTTAGTAAATTAATATAATCAAATAGAAGCAATGAATGTAAATCATTGTTTTCTTATTGTATTTTTTACCATTTTCTTTTATACTAATATAGAGAGACTAGGAGAAATCTTATGGGAATAAAGGGTAAATTTTATAATTTTAGAAAATCCACTAAAAAAATTCTTAATGTTTTGTCATGGATTATAATAGTTGCATTATTAATGGTTGGTGCTTTTTTACTTTATTATGTATTTACTGCCAAACAATATGAAAAAAGAGGAGAAGAATATATTCCCCCGATTGCTTTATATACAATTATAAGTCCTAGTATGGAACCTAAAATTAAAGTTTATGATGTTGTTTTAACAAAGAAAGTAAACAAACCAGAAGAAATAAAAGTAGGAGATGTTATAACTTTTGTTTCAACATCACAAATAAGTAGTGATTTAACCGTTACCCATCGTGTTTCCAACATAACAGAAGTAAATGGAGAAAAAAGATATAAAACTAAAGGAGATAATAACGTTAAAGAAGATGAAGCCTATACTTTGTATGGTAACATAATGGGAAAAGTTATTTTTAAATTACCACAATTAGGTAGAGTACAATTCTTGCTTGCATCAAAAGGTGGTTGGTTTATTATTGTTATGTTACCTGCTATGGGAATCATAATTTATGACTTATTAAAATTATTCAAACTATTTGATTTAAAAGATGAAGTAATAACTTTATCAAAAAAAGAAGATGAAGACGAAAAAAAAGATGAGAATAAAAATGAAGAAGAACAATTGAGAAAAGAAGAATTAAAAAATAGAATTCAATTAGAAGAAAATCCTCCTCAAGTACCAACTCCCGATATTCCAGAATTTAAAGTAGAAGAAAATTCTCCTCAAGTACCAGCGCCTGATATTCCAGAATTTAAAGTAGAAGAAATTCAAATTCCAAAATATAAGGATCAAGTTAATAATGATGAAGATGATAAATTAAATTGACAAATCCTTCAAAACAAGATATTATTTATTTAGCATGATATTATCATGCGGATCGCTCTTACGATTTTAATGTGAGAGTGTATCAACCAAAACCCCCTGAAGGAGCCGAGAGGCTCCATTTTTTGTAATATTAATCTCATTTGAACTAGTCAAGTAAAAGTAGACAATTTAATAAAAGACTTCAAACCCCAATTCAAGTTTTAGTTGAATTGGGGTTTTGTAATTTAAGGCATAGGATGGTCTTACATTATTGTAATAGAATATATATTCCTTAATAAGTTTAGGGACGTTATTAGATTGGTTTAATTTGAAATCGATAACCAACTCTTCTTTAATCCATCCGTTTAATGATTCATTAACTGGATTATCAGTTGGAGTTCCAGCACGAGACATGGAACGAGATATGTTATAATCTTTGATGAGGTCATTATATGACTTCGATGTGTAGACTGAACCCTGATCTGTATGTAAGATGACTAAATCAGTGGCTTGGTCTTTTATTTTATTTAAAACTTGTTTTAACCCATCGAAATATGAATTTGAATCGCCTTTTCGTGAAGCTAGTCCATAACCAACAATTTCTTTATTCCAAGCATCAAAATATAACGTCAGTTCATAAAATATTCCTTTTACCCAAAACGAGGTCATATCAGAAACTATTACTTCAAAAGGTCTTGTTAGGTATTTCCAGCCGTTCCATATTAGATTGTTAAATTTATATTGTTCTTCTCCTGGTTTTTTCCATTGATAATGTTTACCTTGAGAACGAATATTTTCATATTTACAAATTTGATGAACATAATTAGATGTGAATTCTTTTGAATATTTATTCTTAATAAAAGCATTGATTTTTCTATATCCCCAAGACGGATGATTTTTGTGGACTTCTTTTATTAATTTAATATCATCTTGCCTAGAAAGAGCTTTTAATGATGGGTTTATCATTCGACATTTCCACTTATAATATCCTGATTTGCTTACAGACATTAGATTACATAAGAATTTTATTGAATACTTGTTTTTTAAATTATCAATTATTTCATATTCGCATCGAATATAGTAACGTATTCCTTTCGAGCCCCAGCTCCTTTCACTAGATAGCCTTTTTTTAATCTAGCTACCTCAATATCTTTCTTAAGAAGTTCTAATTTTAGTTTATCGATTTCTGTTGATGCTCTTTTCCCTTGGCCCTTTGTTCCACCAGTTTTTTTACCAGTCTTGGATTTTAAAGCATCGATTCCTCCTTCGCGATATTTCCTTAACCATTTATTAAAGACGGACTGAGTTGTACCGTATTTTTCAGCGATAGCTCGAGTTGTAATTTTAGTATTTAAATGTTCTTGGATAATTGCTTCTTTCTCAAATGCAGTTCTCATTATATTTTTTTCTCTTCTTATCATTTTTACTCCTTTCAAAATTATCATAACAAAAAAAGTAGACTTGAAGTCTTTTTTGACTTTGTCTACTTTTATCTTATCACTTCATTACTGAAGTTTTTTAAATGTTCTAATCATTTGTGCAGTATAACCCATTTCATTATCATACCAAGCAACTATTTTAACTAATTGTTTATTATCTACCTCAATTACTGATGTTAGAAGCCCATCAACTGTTGCTCCATATTTAGATCCAATTATATCACTTGATGCGATAGGATCTTCAGTATATTTAAGTGTTTCATTTTGATTTTCTTTAAATAATCTATTAATTTCTTCAACAGAAGTATTTCTTTTTGGTTCAATAACAACATCGATTACTGATCCATCACTAACTGGAACACGATATGCAGCTCCATCTAGTTTTCCTTTTAGTTCGGGAATTACTAAACCAATTGCACTAGCTGCTCCAGTTGATGATGGAATAACATTTGCTGCTGCAGCACGCCCTCTTCTTGATTTTATTCCTTTACTATGTGGGACATCGAGAATTTCTTGATCATTAGTATAGGCATGGACTGTTGTCATAAAACCTTTTTCAATTCCAATATGGTCATTAATTACTTTTAAAACTGGTGCTAAACAATTAGTTGTACAACTAGCTGCTGAAACAACAGTTTCATCCCCAGTTAAATCTTCATCATTTACATTGTAAACAATAGTTTTCATATCTCCTTTACCAGGTGCTGATATTAGAACTTTTTTAGCTCCA
>JAQUFI010000094.1 GCA_028684735.1 Bacilli bacterium
CCTTATGTACAGAATCAGTCGTCCTCACAAACTTATCATAACTCGTATTCATAATATCCCAAATATCTTTTACTAATGCAGCCTTCTCATCAACAAACTCTTGTGTATCTTGATTATTCTTTCTCGTATACTCCTCAATCTTTTGTCCATGTTCATCAGTTCCCGTTTGAAAATAGACATCAAACCCCTTTAATCTTTTATATCTTGCGATTGAATCTGCTAATACAATTTCATACGTATTACCTATATGAGGTTTCCCCGATGTATAAGCAATCGCAGTTGATATATAATACTTTTCCATTTAATCATCTCCTTTTTGATTGGTGCTTCCAATTCCACCAACTCTTTCTTTATTAATTAATTTTTCATCATCAACGACTAAAAAAGTCGTAAATATTCCTTGAGCATAACCTTCATTAACTTTGACAATAAAGTCTTTATTCCCTTCATTTTGTAAGGCAATCCACATGTGCCCTTCATTACTTGGATTATTATAATAATCACTTTCAATAACGCCTACTTGATTGCACATTCGTACATTATACTTAAATCCCATACTACTTCTAACTAATAATAGTAAGACCTCATTATTTCCCATTGTAACCTTAATACCAGTTGGTATTTTAATTATTTCCCCAGGTTTAAGAACAAAATCTTCAATTGCCAAAAAATCATATCCCGCACTATCCTTAGTTGATCTGGATGGTAGTTTATAACTATTATATAATTCCAAATCATCTTTTATATCTTTTTTAAATTGTTCGAAACTAATCTTTTCAAACTTTCTCATCTTATAACCTCCCATAAAAAAATCACATCCAATTAAGGACGTGATGACGCGGTACCACCTTATTTTATAACAAATGTTATACACTCAATTATTTAACGCATTCATACGGATTAATCTACCTATCGACTAATCGATTCCGGAACCATTAAAATAAATACCAATGCTTGTTTCCACCAATAAAGCTCTCTATAAAAGGTTAATTTATTTCTCTTTCCATCAAAATCTTTCAAATTGAATGTATTATAACACATTATTTTTTATTCTTCAAGATATTTACCTAAAAAGTTTGCTACTATTTGAACAACCTTATAATCAATCTCATTAACACTATTACTTTCATCAAAGACAATTACTAACCCTGTACTATCACCATTAACTGATATCGTACAAATCGCATAAGTCCCTTCAATTGAAACTCCATCAACAATGTCAATTTTCTTAATATATTTTTCTAAAATACTCTCACGGCGATTAATACACTGATTCATTTGTTCACTTATCTCTTGATTTAAGTACTCTTTTCTTAATGTCCCACTGACCGCAATAACCTTATCACGATTAGTAATCATAATATTTTTCTTTAAATAAGTATAAATACAATCAGTAAAACTTTGTCCTAGATCTTCTATTTCCTTCATTACCGAATACTTCTTTAATATTATATCCTTATCATCAATAGATATTTCTAAATTTTCCCCATCTTTTATTCTTAAATTTTTTCTTATTTCTTTTGGTATAACGATTCTTCCTAACTCATCTATTCTTCTCACGATTCCTGTTGTTTTCATAATTACCTCCTATAAATATTTTGTCTATTAATGAGTTTTTTATTCAAAAAGAGTCATCTCTCCCTCTTTAATTTTTAATTGCTTTTTCTAATACTTCCATTAACTCAATTAGATAATAGATAAAGTGCTTATCTAACTTAACGGTATCTAGAGTTATTATTAAGCGATGATACTTCATACTTAAACGAAACATACGACTAATTCGGTTGATCTCCATAAATAATTGTTCTCCATTGATTTTTTGTGCTAAATCTTGTTCAATAATAATTTCAATAAAGTTTTTTGTTTGTCTGATTTTCTTTATGTTAAGATTATTTGCTAATTTCTCAAACCATTCTTGATACATATAAATAATTAATGTCTCAGATAATTTTCCAAACCGATCTTCTAAGATATCTTTAGTTTCTTTTAATTTTTCATAAGAATCAATTTCATTGATTTTTTTATGAATTTCTATCTTTAACTCTTCATCAGCTACATATTGATCAGCAATAGTTGTTTCAACTTCTAATAACGGTTGATTTGAAACCTCCTTTTCCTCTACAACAATACCTTTTAAACGACTGATTTCCTTATCTAACATTTCTAAAAACAATTCAACACCAATAGTATCAACAAAACCAGCTTGTTCACTACCTAAGATATCACCAGCTCCTCGGATTGATAAATCTCTCATAGCTATTGCAAAACCGCTACCTAACTCAGTAAATTCTTTGATAGCCTTTAGACGTTTCGTAGCTATTTCTGATAAAATCTTTGCTTGATTATACATTAAATAACAATACGCAATCTTATTACTTCGACCAACTCGACCTCTAATTTGATATAACTGTGATAATCCAAAATAATCAGCATTAATAATAATTAATGTATTGACATTTGGGATATCAATCCCTGTTTCAATAATGGTTGTACATAATAAGACATCACTCTCGTGATTAACAAACTTAACCATAATATCTTCTAGCTCACGTTTAGGCATTTGACCATGAACAGCTACAACCTTAGCTTGTGGTATAAGTTCTGAGATAAGTTTCAATTTTTGATTCATATCTTCTATTTTATTATATAAAATAAAAGTCTGACCTCCACGTGATAACTCTTTATAAATTGCATCTTTAATAACATGAATATTTTCTGCTAAGACATAGGTTTGAATAGGATAACGATTAACTGGTGGGGTTTCAATTAAAGATAAACTTCTAATTCCAGTCATCGACATCTGTAAAGTTCGAGGAATAGGAGTTGCTGATAAAGTTAAGATGTCAATATTATTCTTATATTGCTTTAACTTTTCCTTATGTTTAACTCCAAACCTTTGTTCCTCATCGATAACTAAGAATCCTAAATCTTTATAAACAATATCTTTATTTAAAATTTTATGAGTTCCAATTAATAAATCAACTCGTCCCTCTTTTACATCTTCCATAATTTGTTTAGTTTCTTTAGGAGTAATAAATCGATTTAATAATTTTATATTAACTGGAAATGACTTAAACCTTTCAATCGCATTATTATAGTGTTGGGTTGAAAGGATTGTTGTTGGACATAAGAAAGCAACTTGTTTACCCGACATAATAGCTTTAAAAATAGCCCTAAAAGCAATTTCAGTTTTACCATAGCCAACATCCCCACAAAGCAATCTGTCCATGGGGTGTTTTTTTTCCATTTCTTTCTTGATTTCTTCTGAAACTTTTAACTGATCTTCCGTTTCCTGAAACATAAATTCCGATTCAAATTGATATTGTTCTTCACCATCAGGTAGAAAAGCAAACCCTTCACTAGCTTCCCTAGCTGCATATAATTTTAATAATTCACCTGCAATATCTTCAATTCGCTTACGAGCTGATAACTTCGTTTTTGCCCATTCACTCGTTCCCAATTTATTAATCTTAGGAATTACCCCATCTTTTGAAGAATATTTACTTATTAAATCAATCTTTTCAACTGGAATATATAGTTTATCTTGACCTTTATATTCAATATTAAGATAATCCTTTTTTAAACCATTTTTTAATAATGTTACAATCCCACGATAAATACCGATTCCATAAGTACTATGAACAATATAATCCCCATTTTCTAACTTCGTAATATCCCTAATCTTTGTCCCAAACTTAAAATTAGATTTATAAGGATTATGACTATCTTTTCTATTAAACAATTCCTTTTCACTTATAATAACCCAATTACCTAAAATAAAAACTTGATTTATTTTTTTT
>JAQUFI010000095.1 GCA_028684735.1 Bacilli bacterium
TATTTTCCCATAATTCATCACCATCTCCAACTTCGATATATGTATAGTTATTTATATAATAATGACTAAGAGCAGAAGAAAAAATATTTTCATTGTTAGAGAAATCATCACCCCAAGTACCGTATCCGCGATGACAATCACTCATAATAATTATTTTAGAACTATCATCAATAATTAGTTCCTTAGAGTTATTTAATAATTGTGATAATATTTGTGATGTATTCATACGTCCCTCCTTTTCAGTTATTTGGATTATTAGGAGTAGGTCGATACTTTTGAAATATTTGTTTATTCTTTTCAAAATCCATTATTTGGCTATATAGAAGTGGAAAATTATTACGAATAAAATTTATTTTTTCTAACGAATTATTATAATTTTTAGTTAGTTTATTATATAATTTGCAGTTCCTTTTATTGTTAGATTGCATAATTAGATTAGTAAAAAAGTTTCTTGTTACTGGTTGTTTAGTACGAGGTTTATCAAAAATTAAATTAACTGTTTGATTAAAAACTTTTATGTCTGACTCGCTATATCCCGTTTTTAATAGAGCTTCTTTAAAAGCATTAACCATAGTATTGTTTTTTAAAGAAACTGATATCTCCATTACCAAATCTTTAGGTTTTGAATATTCTCCAAGTTTAAAACCAGTTAACCACCAGTGTCTGGCATTTCTAGTTATCAGTGATTTTTTCTTTTTTTTCAATATATATGTCATTGTAATACGTTCTTCATCTGTCACGATACCATAAAAAGTATCAGTAGGATCTTTGTTATCTTCGTTTGCCACATAAATTCCTATTTCGCCACCTGTTGTCATGCCATATTGTCCTTTCCAAAATTCGATTAACCATTTACGATTATTATATTTGAAATAAATAGGCTCACAATCTATAATTATGCTTACTAAAGGAGATACTTCATCATAAGAGCGACAATATCCATAAGTTCTTTGCCATGGATACATAATGGAAAAAAAGATATCTTGTTTAGAACTATATGCAAACCCAAATGGTTCTAATTCTTTATTTAGTTGGTTTATATCTAATGGGGCTAAAGACTTGTTTTTATCCTCAATTAATGATTGAATTATTTGGTAGTGTACAAAGAAAATAATTATAACAAAAATAAAAATAGCCAATATAATAAATAGAAGGAATTGTCCATAAATCATAAAGTCAAGCATAACCGTAACTCCTTTCACTTTATACTATTCAAGAATATTAGTATTGGAAAGGCGAATTAATACATTATATCTATGATAATGATTTGTAAATAATAATAAAAAACAAAGTAAAAGGGTATATTTTGTGATATAATCTTTAAAGAAATGGGGATGATAATATGTTGAACATATATAAAACTGCTGAAGATGGAAGTATTAAGAAACTGCCTAAAATTGAAACAAATACTTGGGTAGATTTAGTTAATCCAACTCCTGAAGAAATAAAAACAGTTGTTCAAGGAACTAAAATCCCTGAAAATTTAATTATTAAGATGCTTGATAAGGAAGAACTACCAAGAATTGATCATGAAGATGAAGCAACATTAATTGTTATTGATGTACCTATAGTTGAAGATAAAAAAAATAAAACTAAGTATGCCACTATGCCACTAGGTATTATAACTAATAAAGGATATTTAGTAACTGTTGCCTTAGAACAAGCAGAAGTTTTAAATGATATAAGAAATAATAAGATTAAAACTTTATTTACAGCAAAAAAAACAAGATTTATAATTCAATTATTATATCGAGTTTCTGTTTCATATGTTAAATACCTTAATTTGATTAATGATGGAATTGAAGCTAGGGAGAAAATACTTGTTAAATCTACTTCTAATGAGGCTTTATTAAACTTGATGAATATTCAAAAAAGTTTAGTTTACTTTGTTACAAGTTTAAAGGCTAATGATCTTATCTTAGAAAAGTTAGCAAAAGGAACAGTACTCAATTTATATACAGAAGATTTAAATCTATTAGAAGATGCGATTATTGAAAGCAAACAAGGAATAGAGACTGCGAATATTTACCGTGAAATTCTTTCTAGTGTATCTGATACATATGCAACTGTAATTTCTAATAATTTAAATGGTATTATGAAGTTTTTAGCGGGTATTACGATTGTATCGACAATACCAACAATGATTGCTTCGTTTATGGGAATGAATGTTCCTTTAGGAGGAATTGCTGATAACGGTTTTGCTTTATATATTATTATTGGTGTTGCTTTTATATTGGCGATTGTTATTGCTGTTATATTAAAGAAAAAAGGTATGTTATAATAGGATTGATGTTTGAAAGAAGTGATTTAGTGAAATTGAATTTTCAGATATTGAAGTATTCTTTTAAATATATACTTATAATTTTTCTAACAAATCTTATATGTCGATATTTAATAGGAATACCTAATTTATATAAAATTCATATAACAATTATGCCATTTTATAATTATTTGGTTTTGAATAGAGGAATCATGATACCTTTATCTAAAGATTTAAAAGTAGATAAAAAGGATATTACGAAATCTTTCTTAATTATTACTTCGTTATTCAACATTATCTTTTTTAGAGAATTATATTTTACTAAATTAGAAATATTTATAATAGTTGTATTGAATATTATTGAATTTATATTAATGAAACCACCAATAGATAAAATTAGTATAAATACTCAAAAGAATATTGATGAATATTTTAAAAGAAAAAAGAAGATTACTTAGTCTTCTTTTAATTTTATTAATATTTTAGGTTTTTCTATACTTACATATTCGCTTAAATTATAATCATTCATAACTTCATTTTTTAATTCCTTAACTTTTCCAGGCCATGATGGTTCCCCACAATATATAGAGTTAATATTTTGTTCTAATGGACGATTAGGATTATAATTTGCTTTCTTCATTGCGCGGTTTTGAATTCTGATAAAGCTATTGATCATAGCTTCGGCACCTATTTCTGGAGTTTTAAAAGACATAACATAATAGCCGTTATTCCCTTTTGCTCTAAGGCCTCCAAAGTTATTTTTATTAATACATGCTTCTGACTTGCCGTTGCCAGTTTCTAAGCGGTGAATAGCTAATATAGTTGCGGCCGTATCGATATCATCAATACCATGTACTATAGCGAAGCTAAGTAATAATTTTTCTCTTTCAAGTGAAGAAATATCTGATACTTCAACAGCTTTATTTATATTAGAATTATTGTAGAACTCTTCAGCAAGAACACGAATAATTCCTACTTCTTCATTAGTATAGTCGTTTTCAATACTATATTTGTTTTCTTCTATTAAGGCTAAAGCTTTATCATAATCTATAAAATACATATCACTATATTCTTTTACCTTCGTTTTAAAGTATTCTTCTTCTGGATCAACTTTAACTTCTTCAACTACTACTTCTTGTTCGATAACTTCTGGTGGTGTTGAAAGTTTAGGTTCTAAAGTTAATGTTCCTACAATTGCTTCGGCAGTTTTATTTGTTTCGTTATTATAGTTATCTGTAGCATTAAGACTTAAAGGCAACATCAATACACCTGTTAATGCAGCATAACATAATACTTTAGTTGTAATATTTGCTTTCTTATGATGTGTATCTTTTTCTAATTTTAAGTTTTTATTAGCCAATTTTTTTAAGTTGAATGAGGACAATTTTTTATTAAAATTTTTAAAAACCCTATCATGATTTATTTGTAAATAATCTTCAATTACAATTAAGTCATCATTTGTTTTTACAACTAATAAATT